>JADMKQ010000001.1 GCA_015478735.1 Sphingorhabdus sp.
CTGGTCGCCCTGATCTCCCGCTCCGGTATAGAGCCGCTCATCGACAGAAAGTTCACCTTCGATGATGCGCCCGCCGCTTTCACCTATCTGGAAAGCGGCGACCACATGGGCAAGGTGATGATTACGCTCTAGCGTTTCAACTCGGCCAGTTCGTACCAGGTCATCATATAACCGCCAACGCCGCCTTGCACGAAAATGCCGTCTTCGTCATCGGTGATCCAGACATCATAAGGGGGATGCTCGCCCGCCATTCCGCCGGTTCCCGGAATGATGCTGGCATCATCTATGAACTGGAGGTGCTTGCACTGGAATGTTCCGGCCGGAACGGTGACTTCTTCCTTACCCAGATAGAGCGCGCCGATTTTGACCTGAGCGATTTGCGGCGGTGTAGCACCGCGATGATCGGGGGAGGGGAGGTAGAAATTGAGCAGCCTTTTATCCCCTTCCTTCCAGTCGAGGGTAGAGAGCATATAGCCGTCCGATACGATCGGATGGGTGCCAAAACCGGTTAACGGCAATTCCGCCTCAACCTTTTGGGACAGCCGTCCGATTGACGGGCCATAGGATTCCATTTCGACATGCTTCCCGTCAAAGCGCATCCAGCCCGTTCCCATGAATGCATCGCCAACCGTCAGCCGCACATGCAGATCCATAGGCTGGTTATGTTCGTCCAGCGAATAGATGATATCACGCATCACTGTCGGTTCCGGCTCATATATTTCGCAATGGGCGCGCATTGTGACTTTGCCGTCACCATGGCGAGTGAACATGAAGGTTTCAAAACCGCGGTTTTTCCCCTCCATCCCCGGTTTGCGTGAAGTATATTCCAGTCGGCCTTCAATAATACGGTGCTTCATCAATTATCTCCTTAAATTCACCATGCCAGTGCATTTTTCGCTTGCCAAGAAGAATTTGTCCGGACAAATACTATCTGGAAAGATTAAAGGGGTCGAACATGGAATTTCTGACTGCAAACGAACTTAGTATCCTGCGCTGGATACATATTCTTGCAATGGTTTACTGGCTAGGCGGGGAATGGGGTGTTTTCCAGACCAGCTATCACGTCACCAACCGCAACCTGGCGCTTGATGAAAGACGGCGCCACATGGAAACCGCATATCGCATCGATATTCTGGCGCGCACCGGCATTGTCCTGTTGCTGCCACTCGGTCTGCACATGGGTAAACTCTATGGTTTCGTGCCGTTCCTTGAAGGCGCGGGCGTCTGGTGGATGTGGCTGTTCTTCGCGGTCTGGCTGGCAATGACCTGGGCAGCCTTTATCAAACGGCAAACCGATATCGGTATCAAGATCACGAAGATCGAAGAATATCTGCGCTATCCGTTGATCGCTATTCTGTTCCTCTTTTCGTTCATGGCTTTTGGTGGCAGCGGACCGGTCGAATCGGGTGAAGGAAGCTTCTGGTATCCGACCAAAATCGCGCTTTACGCTTTTGCTCTTTGCATAGGTCTGTTCCTGCGGGTCATTATGCGCCGCTGGACCATGCGGTTCCAGGTTCTCGCACAGGGACCAAATGCAGCGGAAGAAGCCGCTCTGGAAAGAGAAATCGGACAAGGCCGTATCGCAGCCTATATTTACTGGATCACGATTTCCGGTGTCTGCTTCCTCGGAGCTGTGAAGCCTTTCTAAAGCAACACCCGTTGCAAACATTAAAGGGCGCGCCTGCGGTAATCCGCATGGCGCGCCTTTTGCGTTTTGGGGGTTTGTCATAGGCTAGATTACATTCCGGCGCTGGCGGGAAATAAAACAAGGAAGCTGGATTCCCGCCTGCACAGGAATGGCGGATGAGTGAAGGGCTTGGGAATCGTTCTGAGTGCAAGGTCCAGGCACAAAAAAGGGCGCGTATAACGCACCCTTATCAAACGATTATCAAACGCTTTAGCGCAAAAGTTAAGGCGGCCGATATCAGGTCCGTTTTACCAGACCGGTATCAGGCCGCCCGAACCCCCTGTTATATCTCTTTCAGTTCTTCACTGATTTCTTCGACCGGACGATCAGGATTTTGCATTTCCTCGACCATCTGGTGCGGGCCGCGCATGACGCGGTAGATATATTCGCGGATCATTACGCCGCGTTCATAGGCAGCCTGTTTGTCCGGCGTGTAGCCTTCAATATCTTCGCGGGTGATTGTGCCTTTTGTTTCCAGCAGGCGTTCAACCGTATCCATGCGTTCACGAAGAACGGAGACTTCCCCGACGACAGACATCAGGATAGAAAGTATCCGGTCGCTTTCCGGCGCATCGAAATAGCTCGGACGCTTGCCTTTGGCTCTTTTGTTGGCTGCTGCCATCCAGTCGAAAACTTGTTCGGTCATTCTGCGGCCTCCTGCATCTGGCTACTATTTTTCCATGCACCATAAGCGTGCCAATAGGCGGCGCGGCCATGGTCTTCATTTTCACCCGTAGGCGCTTCTGGGAAGATTTCCCGGTCCACAACCGCACGGACGCCGGTTTCAAACAATTCGCTGCTGTCAAATCCGGCAGCGATCATCTCGTCCTTCATGTCGAGCGCGTGCATGGATGACCAGAATGGCTCGTTATTGTTAAACGCATCCCAGTCGCGCAGGAACTGCTCGAAAAGTGGCATTTCGTCGGTATATTCCGGCTGTTCCAGATGCAGCATCAAGCCGTCATCGGCCAGCACACGGTAACATTCGGAAAGGATTTTTGGTAAAGCCTTGCCACTGGTTTCGTGCAGAAACATCGTGGTCTGAACCCAGTCAAATGTGCCGTCGTCCCAGCGGGATAAATCCTCGGCATTGGCCTGAATAAATTTAATGTTCGTCGCACCAAGCGATTGTGCTCTTGCATGGGCAAAGCGCAGGATTGGTGCCGCGGTGTCGATAGCAATGACTTCACAATCAGGGAAGGCCAGCGCCAAAGGCACAATATTGTGGCCGGTGGTGCAGCCTACATCCAATATGCGGCGCGGCTTCCAGCCGGGGCGTGTAGCCTTGATCCACTCGACCAGTGCCTGACCACCGCCATCATTAAGGGCGCCAAGTCCGCCAGCGGTGGTTGCGAAAATGCCGCAATCATAATTGGCACCGGCTGAAATATCGCCGGGGCTTTCTTCACCGTGATAGCTTCCGGGCATACAGTGAATGTCAACGGCGCTTTGATAGCGCGGGACTTCGATTTCCGGATTGAGTTCCAGCGTATCGCGCCCTTCGTTAAACTGACGCGCTTTGGCGTTGAGTTCGTCAATCTGGCGCAGGGTCATGGCACGGCCGTTTTGCTGGCGCATTTCCATGGAGTTGCGTTTCAGCGCAGACCATAATCTGTGAAACGGGTCATCGTTCATCGCGTGGCGAATTTCAAACCGGTCTTTGGGATCACGGCCATGTTCATTGCGGAACTTTGGCAAGACGCGTGTGTCATATGCCAATTTATTGCCAGCGCCGAGCGCGTTCGACATGAATTTGTTGAAATTGGCGAGGAAGTCAAACCGGGCAATTTCATCATGGGATGCGATGGGCGACACACCGTGCCGGGCCACTGCATTATAGGGAGGAGCTACATCGAGCTTGTTATCATTACTCATATCAAACCAGCCTTTATCATACGTTCAATGGACTCTTCCTGAGTCCGGAGGAAATAATCGCGATCCGGGGTCTGAATGTCATTGTTCTGGATCAAACCATCGGCCTTTTGCGGCGAGATTCCGGAATAAATCGGGGCGAAAAGTTCAAGCCGTTGTCGTGCCAGAAAATTGGTCATGGCCGGCTTGCGCCGCGCTGCCCTGAGCGCTTCGAGATTGATGTCGGCAAAGGCGGTAAATGTTTCGCCAGTGTTCGATTCCGCCATCACCCGGCCCTTGTAATCGACGACCATGCTGTTGCCGTCTGCCGAAGCGAGAGGCATAGAGCTGTCACGGATGCCAGCGGTGTTGGCAGACACGACATAGGCCATATTTTCCTGTGCCCGTGCGCGCTTGCCAATATCCTTTGGCGTATCCAGCGGGGAGCCGATTTCGGAACTGCTATGGGCAAAGACTTCGGCGCCGCGCAGGGCTAGTGCTCTGGCGATTTCGGGGTAAAGAATTTCCTCTGATGCAATGGCTGCAAGATTGCCAATCTCGGTCTTCGCAACCGGGAACACGCCGTCGAGGCCGTAAATATCGAGATATTTTGACCAGACATCATGCGGAGTTGGCGCAAACATGCTGTTGAGCCGGCGGTAACGCAGAACAACATCACCCGAAGGGGCGATGATGAAACAGGCCTGAAAATACAGGCCTGGAAAATTCTCGTCCGTTTCATAGGCATTGCCGGCGATGAAGATATTCAGCCGCTGTGCCATAGCGCCCATCGCTTCATATTCCGGCCCGTTGATTTCGAGCGCAGCCTTGTCCGCGAAATCGGGGATTGAAATCCGTCCCGGATAGCTGGTCAAAAGATATTCGGGAAGCACCGCCAGCTTAACCGGATTACCGGCATATTGCTGGATGAAGATGCAGGAAGAACGAATCTTGCCTTCCACTTCCTTGATCAGGTCCATCATCTGCGTGCGGGCAGTCGCTTTGTCCGGTGCATTCTCGATCGAACGGGCGGCCAGTTGCATGGCGACGGCGGAATAAGTTTTTGTTTCGGTCATGTTCTTTTCTTTACTCACTTTCCCGGAGGCAGCCAACACGCCGGACGATGCGGAAGCCGATGCGCAAATTGCCGCTGCGATTATCTGTCTCCGGTCAAAGTCCATAGCGTGCCTGCAAACCTCTTATAGGCCCAAAGATCCGGGGTTCATCAGGCCTTTTGGATCGACTGATTTTTTCAGATCCTGTAGCAGCGCATCTGCCGCAGGGGACAGGCTGTCGCGGTAACGATAGGTCCGGCCAATTTGCAAATGAGCCGCCCCCTGTTCGTAAAACAGATCGACCAGCGCTTTTTTCATTTTCTGCGCCATTGCCCATGCGGCGGGATTTGCATCCAGCTTTGGTAATTTCGCGAAATGCGCGTCCTCCATGCTATCCTTGTGCACAGGATTTGAAGCATCGGGCCAATAGAGGCATGGTTCGATAATGACGCCGGACCCGCCAACCGAAGAAATCAGCGTGCCGGTGAACATCTCGACTTCATCCATTTCAGCGCGATGCTTGTCAAACAGCGCTTCGATCGCTTCGTAACAGGCGACCGCTTTTGAATGGGGGAGCATACCGTGGATAGGTGCCCAGCGCTGGCCGCCAGCACCAAGCATGGAATTGAGCGGACCAAAGGGATTTGCACGGACGATTTTCGGAATCGTATTCTCGGTTTCGGTCGCACCATGGGCCAGCGCCATTTTGCGTGCGCTTGCCAGATCGTCATCCGCCGCAGCCTGAATGCGTCCTTCGGTCAGGACGTGCAGCGAGAATTTCGCTTCATCCATGAAGTTGCGGCCAGCGGTGACGACCTTTGCGCCTTCCTTGATCGCGCCCCAGACAGAGCCCTGTTTCTTCATCATATTGCCAAGCGCCTTGGCATCGCTGGCCAGGCTGTCGCGCCTCATGCGGATGGCGTTCAGATTGGGGTCAAAGCCGAAACATTCCGTGCTCGTGCCGGACCGCTCGATCGCTGCGAGGGCAGTGAGGGTGTCTTCATAGGTTTCAAAGCTGAAACTGGCATAGCCATGGGCCTTGGCTTCGGGGATCAGCGGCATGGTGATCGTGGCCTTCATGCCCAATGCGCCCGTGTCGGCCAGGAACAATCCGGTCAGATCGGGACCATAATGCCGGGTAAACTCGCTGCCGGTTTTCAGTATCGTGCCGTCGGCCAGCACAACTTCCATCGAGATGCAGCTTTGCGCGGCGGTGCCATAGCGGCCGGTTCCCCAGAACAGACAGTTCTGGCTCATGCCGCCGCCGATGCTGGCTTTCAGGCCGGACAATGTCCCCCAGAACGGCGTGCGCAAGCCCTTGGGTTGCAGCGTTTCATAAAGGCTTGCCCAGGTGCAGCCAGCCTCGACCGTTACGGTCATGTCCGTTTCGTTAATGTCCAGAACCCGGTCCATTGCGGCCAGGTCGAACAGCACGGCGCCCGGCTGTTTCGTAGTGTAGCCGCCGGTATAGCTCATCCCGCCGCCGCGCGGGATTACCGGGATATTCTGTGCAGTCGTCGCCGCAACAGCCGCCGCCAGCTCTTCCTTGTTCTTCGGACGGACAACGGCCAGCAAATCTGCGCCGCGTTCATATACGTCATGCGCGTAGAAATTCAGTGTCTCGTCGTCGGTCAGAACCTCGACGCCGGTTTGCGCGATCAACTCGGCAGCGCCGGGATTTGCTTGGGTTGCCATTATGCTTGTACTCCTATGGGTTTGTCAGTGGGGGCAGTGCCGGTTTCCGGAAACTTGTCCGGATAGCGGCCCAGCAGAAGCAATATTCCGCCGCCGATGACAAAGGCGAAGATGGCGAC
Organism: Sphingorhabdus sp.; assembly: GCA_015478735.1. Taxonomy (GTDB): domain Bacteria; phylum Pseudomonadota; class Alphaproteobacteria; order Sphingomonadales; family Sphingomonadaceae; genus Parasphingorhabdus. Next base: position 6,408 of record JADMKQ010000001.1, read on the forward strand.
ATATAATATCGCATTATAACTTCCCGTATTGTCGCGGACGCTGGCGTAAATAATTGGTGAAAGTGAATTGAAAATACCAAAGGGCATATAAAGCATGCCATAGATTTTTCCGTAATTGGCCATGCCAAAATAGCGGCCGGTCAGATAGGCAATCAGGTCGCTTTCCGCGCCCGCTGCAAATCCGAGCAGGAAGCCTGCAAGCGCGGCGCTGAGGAAGGTAATATCATTACCGAGCAGAATATAGCATGACCATGCTGGTAAACAAAGCAGGGGAAAGGCGACGAACCCTTGCCAGAAGCGGTCCAGCAACGCCCCTGTGACAAGGCGGCCGACAAATATGCCAATGCCCAAAATGCCCATGATAGAGGCCGCTGCCTGCGCTTCCAGGCCGCGATCGGACAGCATTGTTGGTAAGTTGATGAATGCCCCGCCGAAAGCCGCAGCGATGATGGCTACGGACACCCAGATCAGCCAGAAACGGTAATCTTTCAGCGCTACCCCCAATGTCACACCTGCCAGGTTACCGGAATCGCTCAATATTGCCTTGGGCCGCTCCTCTGGTTTTGGCTCGCGGAATAAAAAATATCCTACAGGAAGCGCGATGAAGAGCGGTAGGAGAGCGACAACGGCGAACATCTCCCGCCAGCCGTAGCTTTCAATTACCCAGACGGCGAGCTTGGGCACCACCATTGCCGCAAGGCTGGTACCCATAAGCAGGATACCCAGAGCCAGTCCGCGATGTTTGTAAAACCACAGATTGACGGCGCGGCTCCAGGTGACCGGGGTGGAACCGATTCCAACCACGCCTACGACGACCCAGAGTGCATAATAAAGATATAGTGTGGATGTGACCTTTGCAGTTGGCGTGAGCGCAACCGCAGCGAAGGACAGGCCAAATGCAAGCAATGAATATAGCGCGACTTTGCGAACACCGTATTTGTCCGCCAGCGATCCAAAAAATGGCGCAAGCAAAGCGGCAATAATGCCGAAAATCGTGATGGGAAAAAGGATCTGCGTCCGGCTCCAGCCGAACTCTTCGATCATTGGTTCAACAGTGAACCCGATAACATTAAAGGGTAAAGGGGAGGCACCGCATGCGACTCCGAGCACACCGGCGAGGAGGATAGTCCATCCTTTAGAAAATTCGTTACGGATTTCCGTGTTTTCAGCCATATTTATCCTTACCCCGTAATTTGTCCGGACAACTATAGCGCAATTTGGCTGTGATGCCACCAAAAGCTGTATAGGCGGCAAACATTATATCTGAGTAGGGAAAGCTTAGAAAAGGCGCAGAGTGGATAATCTACCGGAACTCCGAAGAGGCCCGGTAGATATATCATATCCAGTGATTTAGAATTCAAAGCGCCCTTTAAGAAGGAACGTGCGAGGCGCGTTGAGATAGCTGTAGTTCGCAAGCGATGTATCCACCGATTCCTGATCCAGGCAGTTGGCGCATTCGGCTGAAAAGGACCAACCATCAATGCTCTTGAGCGTAATATTGCTGTTCACGATCCAGCGTGCCTTGCTGAGTGAGCCAGTGATAAAATCGCCGCCGTAAGGATTAGACGGGAACGAAGTGCCGGTTGAGCTGGTAATTCCGCCTGTGTAAAAGCTCACGTTATTCGTTGCGACATCACTTTTTCCGCGCCAGCTAACATTGACCGCAGGAATAAGTGACAACCCGTTTCCGAATTGCGCTTCATAGCTACCGCCGAAAGAAAAGCTGAAATCGGGTGTACGGGTTGGTTCGGCAATGCTGCCATCAGGTGCAACAATACCGGCACCGCAGCTCGTGGCTTCACCAACGCCGCCACCAGGCACAAGACCAGCACCGAGTTGCGCCAGACAAGCCGCTTGCTGACTTGCCACAGAGCTTACGCCATATTCGTCGAACAACGGTGCATCGCGGTCGATCTTGTATTTGTCATCCTGATAACCTGCGGAAGCAAAAAGATTAAGACCATCGACCGGAACAGCATTGATTTCCAGCTCGATACCCTTGTTGACATAATCCGCGAAGTTGCGGGTAATGAACGCAACAGCACCGTTATTGCCAACAAAGCCGGCTGGTGTCTGTAGATCCGCAACGTCCAGATAATAAGCGGTCAGGTTAACCCTTAAACGGTTGTCGAACAGTTCCGATTTAATGCCTACCTCATAGCTCCATGCTTTTTCAGGGCTAAATGGTAACAACTCCTGATTTGTTACACCACGAGCATTCCAGCCACCTGATTTGAATCCGCG
>JADMKQ010000002.1 GCA_015478735.1 Sphingorhabdus sp.
AAGCGCGAGAGATAGTTTCATAAGGACACATCCTCTGCCAGTATCGCTCTTGCTTGATCCAGATCCTCGGCGAGCACCATGACGCGGGCGGGTAAGGCTATCCCTGCCCCCTCGACAATATTCACACCGCTATCGAAACATACCGCGCCGATACCCGCCGCTTCCAGCCGCCCGCGAATAATCTCTGCTTCATGGCCGTGCATGTGGCGGGACAGTTCAACCAGGCTCATTTGTTTTTCCCACTCACTATAAAGACCCACCTAACAGGACTTTCCAAATCAGAACGGTAAGCCAATGTATCAGAATAACCGGCCAAAGCGAGCGGGAAACAATCCGGATATGCGCCAAGATGATGCCGAGAATTAGGGTCGCGGCCCAGAATGCCGGGTGCAGAAACATGGTTGTCCATGGCGGACCGATGGTCAGCGCCTGTAGCGGATGCCAGGCAACAAACAAAAGCGTCGAAAGCCAGGCGCCCCATCGCGCAGTCACCTGTGTCAACCATGACAACAGCACGCCGCGGAAAATGACTTCCTCCAGCAATGCGGGCACGAAAAACAACAAGGCGGCGGCGAGTAGCAGCTCTGCATTAAATTCAGCCGGGGCCCAGACCAGCCATCCTGAGAGAAAACCTAGACCGGCAATAATTAGCAGCGAGGGAATGGCAAGACGCAGTGCCGCGATCCATTGCTTGCGCTCCGGCCAGTTTTTCAGGGCTGCGATGGTTTGCTGTAGAGCTATTGGCACGGCGGCGGGTTTACCAATTTGACCCTTGTGTTATCGCCGCTTGCTCTTCGGTGCGGGTTTCACGACCCAGAACCTCGTTGCGATGCGGGAAACGGCCATATTCGGCAATGATATCCCGATGCTCTCTGGCAATTTTGATATTTCTCTCCGCCCCTAATGCTGTGAACAGGCCGAGCGAACGTGTTTGATCTTTCAAGTCCTCGCTGTGCATGAAGGGCATGTAGGCAAATGCTTTCTGCTCATCGGTCAGATCGTGGTCATATTCCCGCTCAACCACTTCTGTCGCGATTTGCAGCGCCAGGTGATCGGTAGCGAATGCTTCTGCTGTGCCGCGGAACATATTGCGCGGGAACTGGTCGAACAGAATGATCGCGGCAAGCGCGCTTTCGGGTGTATCGAGGAAAGCCGAAGCGGTTTTGGACTTTTGTTCTTCCCACAACTCCTGAAACCGCTCGACAATCTGCTCGTCAACGGCGTCATTGGCCCCGAACCAGCTTTTAGTACCCAGCTCATCGAACCAGAAGTCGAGGATTTCTGTGGTCCAGTCCATCATATTGCCCCTAAGCCGCCGTGCCACCAACCGTCAGGCCATTGACCAGCAAGGTTGGCTGCCCAACGCCCGCTGGCACGGATTGCCCGCCCTTTCCGCACACGCCAATGCCTTCGTCCAGAGCCATGTCATTGCCGATACCGGACACTTTGGTCAGCACGGTCGGACCATCGCCGATCAGCGTCGCTCCTTTGATCGGAGCACCCAGTTTCCCGTTCTCGATTTTATAAGCCTCGGTGCAGGAGAAGACGAACTTGCCGGAGACAATATCCACCTGCCCGCCGCCGAAGCTCTTGGCATAGATACCGTTTTTGACACGGCTCATTAGCTCGGCCGGATCGTCATTTCCGCCCCGCATGAAGGTGTTGGTCATACGCGGCATCGGCGCATGGGCATAGCTTTCGCGCCGCCCGTTGCCCGTGGCCGGAACGCCCATTAGCCGCGCGTTCAAGCGGTCCTGCATATAGCATTTCAGGATTCCGTCTTCGATCAGCACATTTTCCTGCGTCGGCGTGCCTTCGTCATCAATGCTCAGCGACCCGCGCCGTTCATTGATGGATCCGTCATCGACAACCGTCACGCCAGGCGCGGCTACACGCTCACCAATCCGGCCGGAAAAGGCGCTAGTGCCCTTGCGGTTGAAATCGCCTTCCAGTCCGTGACCAATCGCTTCGTGCAGGATGATGCCGGGCCAACCTGGCCCAAGCAACACAGTCTGTTCGCCCGCAGGCGCATCCACGCTTTCCAGGTTGACCAGCGCCTGATGCAGCGCTTCGTCAATTGCGCGGTTCCAGCGGCTTTTCTCAAACAATTGATCGTAAAGATAACGCCCGCCCATGCCAAAGCTGCCGGTTTCACGGCGACCATTTTGTTCGGCTACAATAGAGACATTGAGCCGCACCAAAGGCCGCACATCGGTTGCAACAAAACCGTCCGGACGGACAATTTCCACCACGCTCCAGCTACCGGACAAGCCGACCGAAACCTGAGCGACACGAGGATCACGCGCGCGGGCGGCGGCATCAATTTGCTGACACAGAGCGACTTTTCTGGCGAATGGTATCCCTTCAAGCGGATTTGCTTCCCCGTAAAGATGTTGGTTGGAGCCACGAGGCGGCGGAGCAGGTTCCCCTTTGGCCGGATCGAGCAATTGCAATGTTTGTGCTGCGCGTTTGATCGCTGCTTCGCTAATTTCATTGCTGTGCGAAAATCCGGTCATTTCCCCCGATACACCGCGAAGGCCAAAGCCGCTATCCGTGCTGTAATCCGCTGTTTTCAATCGGCCATCATCAAAGCCGAAACTCTCTACCGCACTATATTGAAGATAAAGTTCGCCGTCATCACAGGCAGACAGACTGCGGGAAACCAATGCCTTGGCGCGTTCAGGGTCTAATCCGTCAGGGCGATAAAGAAACGAGCGGGGATCAATATTTTTTATCATTCCGCTTATATAGAAACGAAAGTGGGGCCGCGCACCCCCTTTAGTCAGATTATCGGTATATTATTCAGCAGCAGCCGGAGTATCTGCCGTAATATCAGCCGGTCCGCCGATCAATATGAATCGCCGGTCGCAATAGCCGCAATCCACATAGCCTTTTTCATCGATTTCCAGCCACACGCGCGGATGGCCCAGCGCATAACCACCGGGGATGTCGGAAGCTCCATCACAGACATTGCGCCGTTTGGAGGTTTTTACTGTTTCAGCTATGAGGTCCATGACGCGGGAATTAGCAAGAGTAATCGGGCAGCGCAATATATTACGGACCGTTAGCGGAATAGATATTGGCTACGCAAAGGCTTTGATTGTAGCTGCCAAGATGGTTATGCGGATTTTATGACCGAAGCTGCTATATCTATATCGAACCTCTCCAAAACCTATGCCGGCGGCAAAAAAGCGCTGGATGATGTGACTTTCGACGTTAAGCGGGGAGAGATTTTCGGACTGCTGGGACCCAATGGTGCAGGCAAATCAACGCTGATTAACATATTGTCCGGCATGGTCAGCAAGACTAGCGGAACCGCGCATATCTGGGGCTTTGATATCGAGCAGGACCCGCGCAATGCAAAAGCATCCATCGGTATCGTGCCGCAGGAAATCATGTTCGATCCTTTCTTCACGCCCGCAGAATCGCTGGAAGTAGGCGCTGCGCTTTACGGTATCAAAAAATCACAACGCCGGACCATGGAGTTGCTTCGCGCCGTGCATCTGGAAGACAAGGCCGATGCCTATTCCCGCACCCTGTCAGGCGGCATGAAGCGCCGGTTGCTGGTAGCCAAAGCCATGGTCCATTCCCCGCCAATACTGGTGCTGGATGAACCGACAGCGGGCGTGGATATAGAGCTGCGCCAGCAACTCTGGGAATATGTGGTGCAGCTCAACAAGTCCGGTGTCACCATTGTTCTGACGACCCATTATCTGGAAGAAGCGGAGAATCTGTGCGACCGGATTGCGATTATCAACCACGGCAAGCTGGTCGCCCTGAAAACTACACCCGAACTGGTCAACATGGCCCGTGAAAAGCTGGTCGAACTGACGCTTGACCGGGATTTGACGGAAGAATCAGATGCCATCACCTTTGCCGATGATCGCTTCCTGAAAGCGGAAATTACCGGCCCACGGACCATTGCGATTACCTATAACAAAGACCACACAAACGCAGGTGGCGTTATGCAGGCGGTACAAAAGCGCGGCTACCAGATAATCGAAGTTACGACCCGCGAGGCGGATCTGGAGGATGTGTTCCTCAATTTGACGAGGAAAGCAGCTTGAACGGACAGCGTTTCACAGCTTCCTGTAACGGGGAGCGACTAATTTGACGCATGATGTCATTATTGTCGGTTCCGGAGCAGCGGGACTGAGCGCGGCGATTACGCTTGCACGGACGCACAAAGTGCTGGTGCTGGCCAAAGGAGAACTGGCAGGCGGGTCCACTGCCTGGGCGCAGGGCGGAATTGCCGCTGTGCTGGATGCCGGGGACACGTTTGAAAACCATATTAACGACACGATGGTTGCTGGAGCGGGCCTGAACCGCCGGGAAACTGTCGAGTTTGTTGTCGAAAACGCTCCCTCGGCAATTGAGCGGCTGGAAGCCATGGGCGTCCCGTTTAACAAGGAAGCCGAAGTCCTTCACCTCACCCGCGAAGGGGGCCACAGTCATCGGCGGATCGTCCATGTTGATGATGCCACCGGCTGGGCGGTGCAGGAGGCCTTACAAAATACCGCGGCGGCGCACCCGAATATCACATTGCAGCCGCATATGGTGGCGATTGATCTGATCGTGGACCGTAATGCTGTAAACCCCACCGGCGCAAAAAATGTCTGGGGCGTCTATGCGCTGAACAACAGCACCGGACGGGTTGAGACGTTGACCGCACGCGCGACCATTATGGCGAGCGGTGGTGCGGGACGAACCTATTTATTCTCCACCGCCCCGCGCGGCGCGACCGGTGACGGTATTGCCATGGCTTGGCGCGCAGGAGCGCGGGTTTCCAATATGGAAATGATGCAGTTTCACCCGACTTGCCTCTATAATCTTGAGGTGAAGAATTTCCTGATTACCGAAGCCGTGCGCGGTGAAGGGGGGCATTTGAAATTGCCGCCTTCAGAAAAAGGCGGTTATCAGGGCGGCGGACAGCGCTTCATGCAACGCTTTGATCCCGAACGCATGGAACTGGCCCCGCGCGATGTTGTCGCCCGCGCTATCGACCACGAGATTAAGCGCCTTGGCCTTGACTATGTCCATCTCGACATATCCCACCGCGACCCGGCATTTGTTAAGGGACATTTCCCCAACATATATGACAAGCTGCTTGGCCTGGGCATTGATATGACCAAAGAGCCGATCCCCGTTGTCCCGGCACAGCATTATACCTGTGGCGGGATATTGATCGACCTGAATGGCCGTACCGACCTGCCCGGCCTCTATGCTGCCGGAGAGGCGAGCGAAAGCGGTCTGCACGGAGCCAACCGCCTGGCATCTAACAGCTTGCTGGAATGTTTCGTCTTTGGCGATTCCGCCGCGCGCGATATTGCGGCCCATTGGGACGATATGCCAACGCCGCCGGCCATCCAGCCATGGGACGAAAGCCGCGTTACTGACAGTGACGAAGAAGTGGTTATCAAACAGACATGGACGGAAATCCGCCGTTTCATGTGGAATTATGTCGGCATTGTCCGGACCACCAAACGACTGGAACGCGCCCAGCACCGCATCGATATGCTGCGCGGAGAGGTCGAGGATTATTACGGCAATTTCCGGGTAACGCAGGATTTGATCGAACTCAGGAACCTGATCGAGGTCGCGGATCTGATCGTGAAATCAGCCCTGTCGCGTAAGGAAAGCCGGGGTCTGCATTATATTACCAACTATCCGGACCTGTTGCCGGTTGCCGAAGACACGATTCTGGTGCCCTGAGGAGCAGCCTGCTTGCGCGTCATAGGTTACGAAGGGCTTGCCAGAGTCTGCAGATAGCATAATAGCGGAACACGGCGCAGTTGAATTTTTGGCGCATGGTTCCAATCTTGCAGACAGATAAGGAATTGAAAAAGGGTAAGTAATGGCAGATCCGTATCAGGCATTGGGTGTGGCAAAGGGCGCCAGCGAAAAGGATATTAAAAGCGCCTATCGCAAACTTGCCAAAGAACTGCATCCCGACCGCAACAAGGATAATCCAAAGGCGACGGAGCGGTTTTCCGACGTCACTAAAGCTTATGACCTGTTGCTCGACAAGGATAAGCGCGCGCAATATGACCGCGGCGAAATTGATGCCGAGGGCAATCCGACCGGCTATGGCTTTGGCGGCGGGCAAAGCGGCGCTTATTCGCGTAGCGGCGGAGGCCAGCAATTTGACTTTGGCAATAGCGGCGCGGATTTCGGCGATATTTTTGACGGCCTGTTTGGCGGTGGCGGCGGAGCGCGTGCCTCCAGCCCGTTCGGGCGTCAGCGCAGTGCCCCTCCCCCAAAAGGCGCCAATGTTTCTTATCGTTTGAAGGTCGAGTTTATTGCCGCGGCGACGCTGGAAAAACAGCGGATCACGCTGGAAGATGGCAAAACCATCGACCTCAGCCTACCCAAAGGTGTGGAAGAAGGCACGCAAATGCGGCTTGCCGGCAAGGGACGACAGGGACCGGGCGGCAATGGCGATGCGATCATTACGATCCATGTAGCCAGCCATCCGTTTTATGAACGGGACGGCGATAATGTGAAGCTGGAGCTTCCGATCAGCCTGAAAGAAGCGGTTGAAGGTGCAAAAGTCCGTGTGCCGACCGTTGACGGTCCGGTAATGCTATCGGTTCCGGCGGGTAGCAACTCTGGCAAGACATTGCGGCTCAAGAACAAGGGCTTTCACAAGAAAACTGCCGGACGCGGCGACCAGCTTGTCACACTGATGATCAGCCTGCCCACAAATGACGAGAAGCTAACGGAATTTGTCAAAGACTGGGACAATAAGGAAAATCCACGCGCTGCGCTCGGTGTGTGACGGATGAACGTGGCCAGATTTCATGTCTGAACCGTCCCCTCTTTCCCCCGAAGCACGGCGTGAAGATGGGGCAAAGGCACTAAAAGACGGCGATCTGGCAGTTCAGCCACTAGCGCAGGATAGTTTACCGCAGAGGATATTTGCGGTTCTGGAACGCACAGCCGTTGGCGTTTATTCCGACGGATTCACTTTTGCGGGGAACTTTGCCTATCTCTCGCTTTTGGCGGTCTTTTCCTTTTTCATTGTCGCCGCCGCGATTGTCGGCAGCTTTGGCGAGACGGAGCTTGGCACGGAGATTGTCGAGGCTTTTCTGGCAACCGTTCCCCCATCTGTTGCCCGCGCGCTGCATGACCCCATCAACTCTGCGATGAGCGCACGGACCGGGCCATTATTGTGGCTGAGCGCTGTCGTTGGCCTATGGACCACTGCCAGTCTGATCGAAACTATCCGCGAAATCCTCCACCGCGCTTATGGCATCACGGCTCAACGCGCGTTCTGGGAATATCGGCTCAGCTCGATCGGATTGATTATCCTGTCCGTATTTTTTGCCATGCTGGCGCTCAGCGCACAATTTGTCATCGCGGGGATTACCGAGTTTCTCAACGCATTTTTCCCGCACCTGATACAGGAATCCACATGGTTTTCACTGTCAGGCGCCCTGCCCTTTCTGATGCTGTTCATCACGCTCTATGTCTTGTTCCGGATGCTGACGCCCCGCCAATATCGCCACCGCATCTATCCCAAATGGCCTGGAGCGGTTTTTATCAGCGGCTGGTGGTTGCTGATAACCGGCTTATTGCCCTTATTCCTGAAATATGCAGCTAACTACAGGCTCACCTATGGCAGCCTTGCCGGGGTGATGATTACGTTGATTTTCTTCTACCTTATCGGCCTTGGCATGGTGATCGGAGCCGAACTTAACGCCGCCTTGGCAGACCGCCCTCAGCCCGGCAAAAATGGCCAACAGAACAAGCCGGAGTAAAGGCTCCGCAAGATTGATGATGATTTTCTGGAGTATCCGAGGCATGGGCGCTATTGAACATCATAGATTCAATTAGGTGACTGCTAAAAAGGACTGGTAATGAATGAACTTATGAAGGGCAAGCGCGGCCTGATCATGGGGCTGGCGAACAATAAGTCGTTGGCTTGGGGCATTGCCCAAAAGCTTTCCGAAGCTGGCGCAGAACTGGCGATAAGCTACCAGGGCGAAGTAATGGAAAAGCGGGTCAAGCCGCTGGCGGAAGAGCTTGGTTGTGATTTCCTTCTGGATTGCGACGTTTCCGATATGGATCAGCTTGACCGGACCTTTGCCGAACTTGCAAAAAAATGGCCGACAATCGACTTTATTGTACACGCGATTGGCTACACCAACAAAGAAGCTCTGCGCGGCAAATATTTTGATGTCACGCTTGATGACTTCCTGATGACCATGAATATCAGCGTTTACAGCTTCACTGCCGTTGCCAAGCGGGCCGCAGCGATGATGAACCCCGGCGGATCTATGCTGACCCTGTCTTATTACGGCGCGGAAAAAGTCATCCCGCATTACAACGTCATGGGTATCGCAAAGGCGGCGCTCGAAACATCGGTCAAATATATAGCTAATGATGTTGGTCCCGATGGCATCCGGGTGAATGCGATATCCGCTGGTCCGATCAAGACTCTGGCAGCATCAGGCATCGGTGATTTTCGCTATATCCTGAAATGGAACGAATATAACTCGCCGCTGCGCCGCAATGTGACGATTGATGATGTCGGATCTTCCGCGCTTTATTTGCTATCCGATCTGTCTGCTGGCGTAACCGGAGAAACCCATCATGTGGATGCTGGTTATCATACCGTGGGCATGAAGCAGGAAGATGCCCCTGATA
>JADMKQ010000003.1 GCA_015478735.1 Sphingorhabdus sp.
GATAAAGCCTCGACCATCGCGCGGACCGGCGTGATGTCATATCCGGCATTACCGGCAAGGCGGGCAATCTCATCCGCAGGAACACCCTGCTTCGCCTGGGCCAGCGACCACAGAAAAGCGGAGCGAGTGCCCGACCGGCAATAAGCCAGCGTTTTGCCTTCTGCGCCATCAAGTGCGGCGATCATGGCATCGACTTGCGGAGCGGAAAAGCCGCTGTGCGAGATTGGAATGCTGACATAATCAAGACCTGCCGATTTTGCTGCCGCTTCGATGTCGGCGCTTTGCGGTGCGGAAGGTTCCTCGCCGTCCGGACGGTTATTGATGATAAGCGTTACGCCTTCGGCCTTGGCGGCCTCGATATCCGCCAGTTCGATCTGGGGAGATACGCTGATTTTGTCATTAATCTGGCGGAACATGGCTTGGCTTTCCTCTTGTGTATTTGGACTCGGCGCTTCTATCGGGCGTGAGCGGCCATTACCATCATTGAAGCGCAAATTGCACGGCCCTTTTCACGCGCTTTCTTCCTGCGCTTCGGTAACGGCTTGAATCACGTCAAGAAATTGCGGGCCATATTTATCCAGCTTGGCCGCGCCAATGCCGGGAAGTTCCGCCAGTGCCGACAAGTTGCGCGGTTTGAAGCCGGTCATATCACGCAGCACGCTGTCATGGAAAATCACATAAGGCGGAACGCCATGCTCCTTGGCAAGTTCCATCCGCTTGGCCCGCAGCGCATCGAACAGCGGATCGCCGACCGGATTGGGCGAAGCACTCGCACCGCGCCGTCTTTTAGGTTCGCGCACGGGTGGCTCGACAATCGCAACCTCGGTTTCGCCCTTCAATATGCTGCGCGCCTCTGGCCCGAACATCAATCCGCCATGTTCGGTATTGCGAAGAGCATCGCGCAGCAGCAGCGAGCGCGAGACAGGCTTGATCAGCGGTGCTTCTTCGTCGTTTACAATGTCAAAAACCGAAAGCTTGTCATGCCCGCGCGACAATATCTTGTCTTCCTGCTTGCCGGTCAGCACCGCTTCCAGATGGCCGACGCCAAAGCTCTGTCCGGTGCGGTAAACGGCAGACAGGAACTTGCGGGCAAGCTCCGTGACATTGCGGGTAACCGGCGCGTTCAGGCAATTATCGCAATTTCCGCAGCTTTGCGGTGGTTCTTCACCAAAATGTTTGAGCAGGATCGCCCGGCGGCAGCCCGCTGCCTCGACCAGACCGCCCAAAGCGGCAAGCCTTGTGCGTTCGCTGGCAAGGCGCGTTTCATCGACTTCGGATAATCTTTGCCGGGCGCGCGCGAAATCTTCCGCGCCCCAGAACATGTGGGCCTCAGCGGGGTCACCGTCGCGGCCTGCGCGGCCGGTTTCCTGATAATAAGCCTCGATCGATTTGGGCAGTCCGGCATGGGCGACAAAACGGACATCCGGCTTGTCGATGCCCATGCCAAAGGCAATGGTAGCGACCATCACCATATCTTCGGATGCTACAAAATCAGCCTGGTTACGCTGGCGGATTTCGGGGGGAAGCCCCGCATGATAAGCGCGTGCGCTGCGACCCGTTCTGGCGATCTGGTCCGCCATTTTTTCGGTCGCGTTGCGGGTGGGGGCATAGATGATGCCGGGGCCGGGGATGCGCTCCACAAGATCGGTAATCTGTTTCGTCAGTCCCTTGCGCGGGGAAATGCTGTAACGGATATTGGGGCGGTCAAATCCGGCAATGATCAAACCGTCCTGCTCTATACCAAGCTGCACCAATATGTCTTCGCGGGTATGCTTGTCCGCCGTGGCCGTCAGCGCAATGCGCGGAACATCGGGGAAATGGTCGAGCAAAGGGCGCAGCAAGCGATAATCGGGTCGGAAATCATGCCCCCATTCCGATACGCAGTGCGCTTCATCTATGGCAAAAAGGGAAATGCTGGTCTGCTCAAGCAGGCTGCGAAAATGGTCGCCCGAAGCGCGTTCGGGGGCGGCATAGAGCAGGTCCAGTTCGCCTGCTTTCAACCGCGCGATAGTCTCGGCCCTGTTGTCATCGGCAGAGGTAAGCGTTGCTGCGCGAATACCCACGGCTTCGGCGCTGCGTAATTGATCGTGCATTAGTGCGATCAGAGGAGAGATCACGACCACCGTGCCTGCATTGGTAATGGCTGGGAGCTGATAGCACAGGGATTTTCCCGCGCCCGTCGGCATGACCGCCAGCGTATTCCTGCGCTCCATCACCCGCGTAAGGACTTCAGCCTGCACCCCGCGGAAAGCATTAAAGCCAAAGGTCGATTTAAGCAGGGGAAGGAGATTCTCGATCATCCGGCTGTCCTACCCAGAGGAGCGAGGGAACGGAACCGTTAAAGTGGGGAAGGGCAATTTTGTGAGATATCAATCCTGCAATCTGCGCGCAGCCCGCCAGAAGTGAAAGCCAGCCCAGATGTTAAACAGCGCCAGCAACGCGAGGGCCCGCTGCAACGCGGCGCTGTCGCTCAGGTCGCTGCTGAACATATCAGACAACATGCCGACAAAGACCGGACCAATGCCAAGCCCGATTATTCCCGCGAGCAAAAGGTAGATAGCCACCGCCATCGCTCTGGTTTCGTCGCTTGCCAGTTTCTGTATGGCGGAGAAATTGGGGCCGTAATAGAATGTCGCTGCGAAGGTCGGGATGGCCAGCAAGAGCATGGCCAGATTGCCGTTTGGTGCATAGAGCGCCAAAATCATGCCCGGAACAGAGACAAGCATGACCAGAGCGGTCAGCACAAGTGGCAGCGTAGCGCGAATTGTTCCGAAACGATCACCGGCTTTCCCGCCAAGCCAAGCGCCGAGCGCACCAGACAGCCCGACCATGATACCCAGTTTCCAGCCCAACTCCCCATAGCCCATATTATGCACACGGACGAACAGGCTGCCGTAGAAACTGGCAATGCCATAAGCAACAAATTGCACGAGAATACCTGCGGCGACCAGATGCCAATAAGCCGGCTTGGCTGACAGGGTGCGTAAGGCTTCTTTCAAACTGATCTTGCTGGGATCACGCTTGAACGCCTGTGACAAGGGTATATTGCCGCGCGGATCGTGTATGGTGAACCAGACGACCAGAGCGATAATGATACCGGGCAATCCCGCCATGAAAAATGCGATGCGCCAGTCAAAACGCTCGACGATCCAGCCGCCACCTGCATAAGCAATGAACGCGCCGATAGGGATGGACATGCCCAATATGCCGAGCGCGCCAGCGCGGCGCTCTGGCGGGAAAAGATCGGCAATTAACGAGTGGGATGCAGGGCCGGACCCTGCTTCACCAATGCCAACGCCAACACGGGCCAGGAACAGCTGCGTAAAATTGGCCGCCAGCCCGCAAAGCACTGTCATTGCTGACCAAATCGCAATGGCAATCGCGATGATCCGGCTACGATTCCATTTATCCGCCAGAGCCGCCACCGGAATGGCCAGCGTCGTGTAGAAAAGTGCAAAAGACAGCCCGGTCATCAAACCTATCTGTGTATCAGACAGGCCGAGATCCTGTTTCACCGGTTCCGCCAATATGGTGATGATCTGCCGGTCAAGGAAGTTCAGCATGGTGAGCATGAACAACACGCCAATCACATAATTGGGATATTGATTGGGCACCGCTGGGGTGATTTCGGATCGGGTTTCAAGAACTGCCATTACGCAATGATTGACACGAGGGTGCATCACCGAACACCCTTTGTTTAATTAGGGTTTCGATAGAAAAATGAGCAGTTTTTGATAGAAGGATACTATTGCAAAACTTGAGACCACGCCCTGTCAAGCGTGGTGCTGATTGAAGCAAAACTCCAATATTCCCCCTGTTCATCACAGTAATTTTGTTGTTTACTGGCGACATAAAATAAACAGGCCATCGGAGTTTTCATGAAATATCGTCTTATTACCGCCCTTGCAGCCATCTCTTTTGCCGGAACTGCCTATGCACAGCCTGTCGATGAGAAGGCCAAAGAGGAAAAATGGGACGTAAACGCACCAAAGGGCGCGACGATTAAACAGGTTCCGATCAATACCGATGAGGGTAGCTGGATCGATGTCGATGTCAGCCCCGATGGCGGCAGCGTCGCTTTTGCTCTGCTGGGCGATATTTACACCATGCCGATTTCCGGCGGCAACCCGACCCGTATTGCCGAAGGGCTGGCCTGGGAAGTCCAGCCGCGATTCTCCCCCGATGGTAATCGTATCGCCTTTACGTCGGATCGCGGCGGCGGGGATAATATCTGGATCATGAACCGGGATGGCAGCGACAAAAAGCAAGTGACCAAAGAAGAGTTCCGCTTGCTCAACCAGCCAAGCTGGAGTCCGGATGGCCGTTACATCATTGCCAAGAAACATTTTACCACCGGCCGTTCACTTGGCACCGGAGAGGTCTGGGTCTATCATGTTTCCGGCGGGGCGGGCGTTGTGCTGGTCAAGAAGCCCAATGACACGCATCAAAAAGAACTGGGCGAGCCGATTTACGCGCCCGATGGCAAATCGCTCTATTATACGCGTAACATCACGCCTGGCGGCCAGTTTATTTATGCGCAGGATTCCAATACCGACCTGTTCAATATCGAGGAATATGATCTGGAAACCGGCGAAATCAGCACCGCAGTTTCCGGCCTTGGCGGGTCCGTGCGGCCAACCCCTTCGCCCGATGGCAAAAGCATTGCCTTTGTCCGGCGTGAACGCACCCAGTCAAAATTATATGTCAAAGACATAACCACCGGCATCGAGCGGAAAATCTATGATGACCTGGATCAGGATGTGCAGGAAACCTGGGCAGTCACCGGCGTCTATCCCAATATGGACTGGACTCCCGATAGCCGCAGCATCGTGTTCTGGGCAGGTGGCAAGATCCGCAAGGTGGCTGCAGATGGCTCCGGATCGTCGGTCATTCCGTTCACAATCAACGACACTCGCGGCGTTGCCGATGCTCCGCATCCCAAAATCCCGGTCGCGTCTGACAGCTTCACCGCCAAAATGCCGCGCTTTGCAGCGGTATCGCCCAATGGCCGGCAAGTGGTGTTTGAAAGTCTGGGGCAGCTTTATATAAAGCCGATGAGCGGCGGAACGGCCAAGCGGTTGACCAACAGCAATGGCGAGCGCGAGCTTTTCCCCTCATGGTCGCGCGATGGGCGCTCAATTGTATATGTCGGCTGGACCGACAAGGAGCTGGGCCAGATAAAGACGGTTAGCGCGTCTGGTGGTTCCGCGCGCGCCGTTACCAATCGGCCCGGTCATTATGCCCGTCCGCGTTTCTCACCCGATGGCCGCACGATCATATTTGAAATGAAGGATGGCGGCTATCTGACCTCTCCCGCTTATTCGATGGATGACGGGATTTACAGCGTCGCTGCATCCGGCGGGACACCGCAGCGTATCACCAAGGATGCGGCTGGCCCGCAATTTGGTGCAAATAGCGACCGTATCTTCATGATGGAGCAAAAAGATAACAAGCGCATATTGACGAGCAGCGATATGAATGGCGAGGCCAAGCGCACCCATGCGACGGGTGAACTGACCACCGATTATATCGTATCGCCCGACGGCCAATATGTCGCTTTCCGACAGAATTACGAAGCTTTTGTCATGCCGCTTCTGCCCGGCACTCAGGAGGTCGCGGTGACTCCGGATAGCAAATCGCTGCCCGTAGCAGCGGTGAGCAGCGGTGGTGCGGACTATATCCACTGGTCCCAGAATGGTCAGCAGCTTCACTGGAGCGTGGGACCGACGGTTTACACGGTCCAGACCAACGCGATTTTCCCCTCTGCACCGACTGGCAAGGACGCGCCTAAATTCACTCCGCCAAGCAGCGGCGTGTCGCTGGAGCGGACGATCGCGGCGGATAAACCCAGCGGCACATTGGCGCTGGTCGGAGCGCGGTTGATAACTATGGGCGATGAAGCAGGCGGGATTGTCGAAGACGGCACGATTGTCGTGAGGGATAACAAGATTGTCTCCGTCGGTCCGCGCGGCTCTGTTGCTGTGCCAGCGGGCACGACCATCGTTGATCTGACCGGCAAGACCATTGTTCCCGGCTATATCGACGCCCATGCTCATGGTCCGCAGGGCACGGATGAACTGGTGCCGCAGCAAAACTGGTCGCTGATCCAGAACCTCGCGCTTGGCACAACCACGATCCACGACCCATCTAGCCGTGCGAGCGAGATTTTTGTCGCTGCGGAAATGCAGCGGGCAGGGCAGATGCTTGGACCGCGTATCTTTTCCACCGGTGAAGTCGTCTATGGTGCAAAGGCCGCCGATGTCTATGCAGAGATCAACAATCTCGACGATGCGCTTGATCATGTCCGGCGGCTAAAGGCACAGGGCGGGCATAGCGTGAAAAACTATAACCAGCCACGCCGGGAACAGCGTCAGCAAGTGGTCGAAGCGGCGCGTCAGGAAAATATGCTGGTCGTGGCGGAAGGCGGCTCGCTTTTCGGCATGGACATGTCGCTGGTCGCCGATGGCAACAGCACGCTGGAGCATAATATCCCGCTCGATATTTTCTATGACGATGTGGTCCAGATGTTTTCCCAGTCACAGACCAATTACACGCCCACACTTGTGGTGAGCTATGGCGGCCTGGCGGGTGATCCATACTGGCGGCAGGCGACTGACGTGTTCAAACATCCGTTGTTGATCCACACACCGCCCAAGCAACTGGCCGCTGCGACTGTGCGCAGGACAATGGCGCCGGAAGCGGATTTTGTGGATGATGACAATGCCCGTGAAGCCAAGAAGCTGGCGGATAAGGGCGTTCTGGTATCCATTGGCGCGCATGGGCAGCAGGCGGGTATCGGAACACATTGGGAGCTGTGGTCCTTTGTTCGCGGCGGCATGTCCCCGCTTCAGGCACTGCGCTCCGGAACGATTGACTCGGCAAAGTCGCTTGGCATGGATGAAGAAATCGGATCACTCGAAGCGGGCAAGCTGGCCGATCTCGTCGTGCTCGATGCCGATCCCACGGCGGATATCCAGAACAGCGACAATATCCACCGGGTGATGGTGAATGGCCGGATGTATGACCCCGTGACCATGAACGAAGTCACCACTGGCACGCGTCAAAGAGCAGCTTATTGGTGGGAATGATGTACGGCGCGCCGGATTCGGGGTAATCCGGCGCGCAATTCGGGCTTAGTCGCAAGGTTTTCTGCTATCACTTTAAACAGGAATGCTCTGTTTCTCGCGTAATAATCTTACAAAACACCCTGCTTTTTGCAGAAAATGCAAGCGAGTTGCAAAAATGAAACTCGCAGGTGCAGCATTTCAAATTGATACTTATTTTTTCCTCAGCCAATAACCACTCCAAATTTACTACTTTTACCGGAGTCTCGTTATGAACAAATTTACTGCTATCATTCTCGGCGCAGCTGCGCTTTCTCTCACCGCTCCTGCTTTTGCTGCTGACGTAGAAGTCGAACGCAACGAACGTCTCTATGATGCGTCCGGTGCAAGCGTTGCAAAAGTGAACCGCGTTGAAACTGACGGCGACGTACTGGTTATCTACAAAGGTAAAGTGCGCCGCATCCAGTCTGACACCCTCTCAAAAACCGACGGCAAACTGGCGACGACATTGACCAAAAAAGAAATTCGTGGCCTGAACTAGGTTAGCCGTTATTCAGCGACTGATTTTTCGGTCGGTGATTGTTAAAAGCCAGCGCGCGCATGTCGTTCGCTGGCTTTTTATTTGAGTCGTTAGATTTGCACTTCTGCCTGCGCTAAGTCTTCGGGCGTATTGATGTTCATAAAAGCCTGCTCATCGGGCCAGCTAATCCGCTTTGCATCGCATTGCCGGGCCAGCCATTGAAGCGATGGTGACGGTTCGTGCAGCGACCCGGATTGTTTGCTGATCCGGTAAGCTTCACACACCGAGCGCACAATATCGCAGCGCCAATAACCAAAAACCGGATGCAAATGCTGCGGTCCCTGGGCTACAGAGCAGCCGGGAACGGAGCTTAGCCGCCGAATAAGATCATCCGGTGCAAAAGGCGCATCAACGGGGATCGTCACAAAGCCTTCTGCTTCCGGGCATAACATCGGCAAATGCGCTGCGATCGTGAATATCGCGCCAACCGGTCCGCCCGGCATGTCCGGATCATCAGAGATAATATCGACACCCGTATCAAAATCGTCGGACGCCGATAGCCATATCCGGTCGGCAGAAGATTGAAAGCGCCCAATCGCCCGGTCGATCAGCCGGACTCCATCAAGCCGGATCGCGGCCTTGTCCTGACCCATCCGGCGCGACTGGCCCCCCGCTAATATAATCAGGCAGGTCGGGGGATTATCGTTCATCTCTTATCGCTCCAGCCGGAAAAGCAGTTCCTGCACTTTGGCTTTCGCGGTGCATCCTGTCCAGCAATTCCCCGTCCGTTTAGAAGACCGGAAAAAATATTGCCTGAAGCACCAAAAGGATCGGAATGATCGCGCTGCCCAGCTTCGCCAATCCAGTGGTTGCGACATGCGGGACATAAGGAGCGGACTTTTGCATGGTGCGAACCTGAACAAAAGAAGCAAATATAATGTTAACGTGCGCGATTAACGAACAGTAACGCTGCCTTCCGCTACCCTGAAGTGCAGGGCATCATCAGGCGCATCGTCAAACAATCCCGGTTCGGTTCCGGTCAACCAGACCTGACCGCCTTTTTCCGACAATTTGCCAAATAAAGCGGCCCGGCGTCTGGGGTCGAGATGGGCTGCTACTTCGTCAAGCAACAGGACTGGGCGGCTTCCACGCTGCTCAGCGATCAGATCGGCATGGGCCAATATGATCGAGAAGAGCAGGGCCTTTTGCTCGCCGGTAGAACATTTCTCCGCCGCCTGATCCTTGGCTGCGTGAAAAACGGTGAGGTCGGCGCGATGTGGGCCTTTCAGTGTGCGGCCCGCGGCTCTGTCTTCCCGCCGGTTCGATTTCAAGCTGTGGAGCAAAACCTCCGGATCATGATGGCCGCCATCCTCCAGATTCAGCCTGGGCGCAGCAAACAGCCCGTCATCTGTGCCTTCCAGCATTGCGTTCAGTTCCTGCGTAATGCGTAAACGCGCCTGCGCGGCGGCGCTGCCAAAGCGCACTAATTGTCCATCCAGCGCGTCGAGCCATTCGCTATCCGGCATATAGTCGTCCGCCAGCAGCCGGTTACGCTCCCGCCTTGCCGCATCGTAGCGGGTGCAATTCCGCGGATGGTCAGGTTCCAGAGCAGTCACCAACCGGTCGAGAAAATTGCGTCGACCCGACGGTCCTTCCATGAACAAGCGGTCCATCGCAGGGGTTAGCCATAATATCGAAAGCCATTGCGCCAGATCATTTGTCGGCACTGCGGCACCGTTGACACGTGTCTTGCGCCGCTCCGGATAGGCTGCGCTGGTCCCTGTGCCCAATTGGACATCGCCCATTTCGGCGGCTACCGCGAAATCGCCGGAGCCATCTTCATAAGCAATGTCTTTTAGTGCGGCGCGCCGCAAACCCCGACCAGGCGCCAGAAGCGATACAGCCTCCAGAATATTGGTCTTTCCAGCCCCGTTCTCACCGCTCAACACCACAAAGCCCGGAGCGGCTTCCAGGCGTAATTGCGGGTAATTCCTGAAATTCTGCAAAGTGAGCCGGGAAATCGTCATGACAGGGTGATGCTCTACCCGTGGGTGAATGGGATGAGAAGGAAAATCGCGATTCACGGCCATGCGCGGTGATGCGTCTGTTCTAAAGCGTTCATATCCCATTCACCTAATCCCAAAAGTTAGGAATAAATCCCAAAGGTAAGTTTATGGCAATATCGGATAAGTGTCTGAATCTCAGTAAATCATTGTAATTCATAGACTTTATAAAACTGGCACGGCCTGTGCAAAGTATGAGACATCTTCGCCAACACGGACGAAGGCCAAATTTAAAGGAAGGACCTCACAATGTTTATCAATAGCTCAAGCAACATCGCCGCTGCATTCGCCGCCATCATCTCTGCTGCAATCTTCATTACAGCCAGCGTAGGACCAGCCGTTAACAACGCCGGCACATTGCTGATCTGATGGCAAGCCGGAAAGAAAGCACCGGTTCCTCGCCGCGCAGTTGGCCGGAACCGGTTGCTCCCCCACACAGGAAGAAGGGTATTATGAAGAAAGAACTACATCTCGACAAAGCCAACGGAAAATTGATGGGCGTATGCGCCGGTCTTGCCAACTGGAGCGGGATTGACAGAAATATTCTGCGCATCATCTTTGTGCTCGCAACAATATTCGGTTTTGGTTCAGCGATCATTGTTTATCTGGCCATAGGTCTGATCGTCGATTAATCGCTAACCCGTCGTTTTGATGATATAACATACAGAAAAGATTAAATAATCTGGAGCATCCCGGCCAATCGAATATTTGCAAAACCGAGTTTAATGGTCCAATAGGGGCTGCGAACTATTGGAGTGCTTATGTCCGCCGGGACCGATCATAGTCATAATCACGGGCTAATCCCGCACAGCCATCATGACCGTCATGGGCCACACGGGCATATGCCAACCGATTTTGGCAAGGCTTTTGCTTTCGGCATCACGCTCAACATAATCTATATTGTCGTTGAAGTGATCTATGGCCTGCTGTCGGGCTCCATGGCTTTGCTGGCTGATGCAGGGCATAATCTTTCGGATGTTCTGGGCCTTGCCGTTGCATGGGCAGGGGCGGCGCTGGCGAAAAGACCGCCGAGCGCACAATTCACTTACGGTCTGGGCGGCTCGTCAATATTGGCTGCACTCCTCAACGGCTTGTTCCTGCTCGTCGCTTGCGGTGCAATCGCATGGGAAGCCATAGGCCGGTTTAATTCGCCTAGCGAAGTGGCTTCCACGACTGTCATCGTCGTCGCTTCTATCGGTATCGCAATCAATTTCGGAACCGCGATGCTGTTCATTCGCGGGCAGAAGGAAGACATCAACATTCGCGGCGCATTTTTGCACATGATGGCGGATGCCGGAGTGTCTGCCGGCGTTGTCATTGGCGGGATCATTCTTTTTTATACGGATTACACCTGGGTTGACCCGCTCATCAGCCTGTTCATCGTTGCGTTGATTTTCTGGAGCACCTGGGGCTTGTTGAAAGAAGCCATCCGGATGTCACTGGCCGGTGTGCCGCAGGATATTGATGTTGAAGAGGTGTTAAAAGCCCTGACCGATTTGCCCGGCGTATCGACGGTGCATGACCTGCATATCTGGCCGATGAGCACCAGCGAGACCGCGATGACAGCGCATCTTGTTCTTCCCGGCGGCCATCCGGGCAAGAGGTTCCTGGCCGATGTGCAGAAGATGGTGAAAGAGCGCTTTTCCATCCACCACATCACGGTCCAGATAGAACTGGAAGATGAAGAAGCGGAGATTTGCGAAACCAATTGCGGTTGAGTGTTCTCATCACTGGCACAGAAATATCATCACCAAAAATAGGTTCTCTTAACCTTTGCATAAACATCGGGCGTTATTATCGATCTGAATCGGGGCTCGCATGCAAAAGCGAAAAGACGTTCCGGAATTATTCCGGGCGGGGAAATTCTGGCAGGATTATTTTGGAGATGGGCGAAAAATCTTTTCACCGTGCTTTGGATAGGCAGTTCGGGCTGAGTGACAACCGCTTTGCTTCGCGCAAGGGTGTGGAGATTCCGGCAGATGTCCGCCAGCTTGGTTTTGGCAAGGTCGGGGTCATGGTGATTGATCTGTCACTGACTGGATTTCGCATGCGCTGCATGACCCGGCTAAGCTACGAAAAGCCTGTTTTCATGACACTGCCATCTTTTGCTGCGCTGGAGAGCAAGATCTGCTGGAACAATGAGGACCTCTATGGCTGCCAGTTCGAGACGACCTTATATCCCGCTGTTTTTGACCATATCGTGACGCGCTATCCTTCGCTGAAAGAAGGCTCTTTCTAAGAATTTATAGGTCAGAAATTACTGAGCCGTGCTTTCAGCCGAAAGGATTTTGGGAAGCACTTTATGCTCGATTATCCGGGCGAATACATCGCTGTCCTGAGCGCCGGGAACCATGAATTTCTTGTCAAAGATAAAGGCAGGAACGCCGGAGATAAAGCGGTCTTCCCATCCCGCTTCGACAGCGCGCACTTGCGAGGCATATTCATCGCTGGCGAGAATTTCTTGGGCGCGAGCGGTATCAAGGCCAGCTTCACCTGCAATGGCGACAAGCGTATCATGGTCACTGACATTCTTGCCATCGGTAAAATGTGCTTTGAACAGGGCCAGTTTAAGCGCGGTTTGCTTGTCTTTTTCTCCGGGCTTTCCACTGGACATTTCTCCCGCCCAGTGAAGCAGACGGTGCGCGTCAAACGTGTTCACCATCCGCATATTCTCGTGATAGTTGAACGTGAAATCAAGGTCAGCGCCCGCGTTACGCAGCCGGTCGCGATTACCTTTGCTCTGTGCGGGAGTAGCGCCATATTTTTGCGCCATATGCTCGTTTATATCCTGCCCTTCTGGCGGCATGCCTGGGTTCAGCTCGAACGCGTGCCAGGTGAGGGCGAACTGTGCCTGGCCCTCAAACCGCTGCATGGCCTGTTCCAGCTTTTTATAACCGATAATGCACCAAGGGCAGACCACGTCCGAGACAATATCTACGGTAATGACCGGGGTCTCTGACATGGCTCTATTCCTTATATTTGCGTATTGGCTAGTGCGGGTGCCGGTTCACGCTTTTTCTAATGTGCATTGCAGGGGATGCTGGTTCTTGCGTGCAAAGTCCATCACCTGGGTGACTTTGGTTTCCGCGACTTCATAGCTGAATGTCCCGCATACGCCGACGCCCTTTTGATGGACATGGAGCATCACGCGCGTGGCTTCGTCAATGTCCATCTGGAAAAAGCGTTTGAGCACCAGCACGACAAACTCCATCGGAGTGTAATCGTCGTTGAGCAGCAGCACTTTATAGGGATTGGGCTTTTTCGTTTTGGCCCGCGTTTTGGTGGCGATACCAATATTGGTATCATCGCTGTCATCACCGCCGCCTACGCCGCTGTCTTTGTCGTCATCCCCGGCACGGACGCCCGGCAACACGCTGTAGCCAGCCTGTGAAGCAAGCGGGTAGGCACCGGACAGGTTCGGGGAGAGAATCTTTACTTTAATCATGATGCACAAGATATGGTATTTTAGCCCCCAAGAGCAAGTGGCTGATTCATTAGTGGGGGATGAGTGGACCGAGATCCCGCGACGATAATACCGTGAACCGCTCGATCCGGTCCAAATGAAAAAGGCCGCTCCCTTTGGGAAGCAGCCTTTTTGTGAAGTCGTTACAGTCGTTGGACAAAAGCGCTTAAGCGGCTTTTTTGATTTCCTTGCGGATGGCGCTGAGGCGATCAGCGATGGGCTGATAGGCGTCCCCGGCCAGCTTGGTCACGGCATCAATATTGCTTGATGTCTGATCCATCACACGGTCAACGCCGGTGCGAAGGTAATCGGTCTGCTGTTCAAAAAAGTCTTTTGGCGTTGCGACGCTGAATACACCGCGCAGCGCACGGCTGGCTTCAACGAAGTTTTCGCGGGTATATTTCAGGTTGGTTTTGCCGAGTTCCTGAGCGCCTTTAGCGGTGATTTTGCCGCTTTCGATCAGGGTTTCGATATTCTCGCGGTTAAACTCGACCGTGTCCTTGGACAGCTTAACAGCGCGGTCAGCGGCTTCTTTCGCGCGTTCCTGTGCTTCGGCGGCCAGTTTCTCGAACCGCTCGCCGAGCGTTTCAGCGGCATTTTTCGCTTTGTTAGCGGCCTTGGTGTTGGCGGTCTTGGCGTTTTGCGCCACGGTTTTTGTTGCTGTGGTCATCTTGGTGTTTCCTTTTCTGGCACTCTTGCGAGCCGTCGCGGTTTTCTTGGCTACAGACTTTTTAGCGGCAGGCTTTTCAGCAGCCACAGGCTTAGCCGTTGCAGCCGCACTGGCAGTAGTTTGTGCGGCAGGGGTTGGGGCAGAGGGACTAACCGACTTTGCATCAGCCGAAACAGCCTGGGGATTAATATTCGTGTCAGCCATCATTGCCTCCAATTTATGTTGCAGTGCACAAATATGCTTGGGCGACATCGAAGTCAAGAAAAATGTTGCAGTGCACAATAAACAGAAGCGCTGAATCCAGCCGTTAATTGTCCGGACAATTATATCTCCATGCTCGCCCAGAACGACTGTGCATGTGCTTGCAGCATTTCATGTTGAGGGCTGGATAGGGCAGGCTAGTAATATAAAAATGCTATATTATATAAGTTGCCTTAATATAGCGCTACATATTGATGTGGGCGGTAAGGGGAGTGAAACCAGGCTGGTGAACGAGCCATATTCCTCCCGATCCACTGTTGACGTTTTGGCGAATCCCCGCTAAGGGCCGCGCTTCTGTTAGTGGGAATGCTATTTCTGCCTGTCAGGGGTTACATCCCTCGCTTCCGGAAAAACACATAGGCAAAACACTTTCGGCGATTTGCGTCGATAGAGTAACCCTAGTTTATCTAGATCCAATAAGGTGAAGACTTTATGCCAACGATTAACCAGCTCGTCCGTAAAGGGCGGGTGGCTCAGAAGACGAAGTCCAACGGACCGGCACTGGAAGCAAACCCGCAAAAGCGCGGCGTTTGTACTCGTGTCTATACGACGACTCCGAAAAAACCAAACTCCGCTTTGCGTAAAGTTGCGAAGGTTCGCCTGACCAACCAGCGTGAAGTTATCAGCTACATTGGCGGTGAAGGCCACAACCTTCAGGAACATAGTGTTGTTCTGATCCGCGGCGGCCGTGTGCGCGACCTTCCCGGTGTGCGTTATCACGTTGTTCGCGGCGTTCTCGATACACAAGGCGTTAAGGACCGGCGGCAATCCCGTTCCAAATACGGCGCCAAGCGTCCTAAGTAATTGGGCTAAACAATTTGGCCAATATCCGGCTAACTGGAGTTATATAATATGGCACGTCGTCGTCGTCCCGAGAAACGGGTAATTCTTCCTGATCCAAAGTTTAAGGATCAGATTCTTTCTAAGTTCATGAACAACCTCATGATGGATGGTAAGAAATCCACCGCCGAGCGTATTGTTTATGGTGCGCTGGATAGCGTGGAAGCCAAAGCGAAAAAAGATCCGCTGCAGCTTTTCCACGATGCCCTCAACAATGTGAAGCCGGGCATTGAAGTCCGCTCTCGCCGTGTTGGTGGTGCAACCTATCAGGTTCCGGTTGAAGTACGGCCGGAACGTGCTCAGGCTCTTGCTATTCGCTGGGTCATTGCTGCCGCTCGCGCTCGCAGTGAAACCACAATGGCGGCGCGTCTGTCCGGTGAAATTCTTGATGCTTCAAACAATCGCGGCAACGCGGTGAAGAAGCGTGAAGATGCGCATAAGATGGCTGATGCTAACCGCGCATTTGCCCACTACCGCTGGTAGGCTTGAAGCCTATACTGCCGGTAGGCACAATTATAGTATACCGTTAGCGGTAAACCGGCCGCAGGCTTGTTGTCGAATGACATATTTTTGCAGGTTTGGCGCTAACGGATTTATTTGTTAAATTTCCTGCTAATCAGGTCTGGTCAACGCTGGCCTGTTTCACTATATGGGCGGCGCTAATTGGGGCCCCTCAAGATTCTGGAGTAAAGATTATGGCACGCAGCCATCCGCTCGAACGATACCGTAATATCGGCATTATGGCCCATATTGATGCTGGCAAGACAACCACCACCGAACGTATCTTGTTCTATACGGGCAAGTCTTACAAGATCGGCGAGACCCATGAAGGTACGGCCACCATGGACTGGATGGAGCAAGAGCAGGAGCGTGGTATTACCATTACCTCTGCTGCTACCACCTGTTTCTGGAATGCCGAAGATCGTCAAGGTCCAGAGCACCGGATTAACATTATCGACACACCAGGCCACGTTGACTTCACCATCGAAGTTGAACGTTCGCTGCGTGTGCTTGACGGCGCGGTAGCCTGTTTCGACGGCGTTGCCGGCGTTGAGCCGCAGTCAGAAACGGTCTGGCGTCAGGCTGATAAATATAAAGTGCCGCGGATGTGCTTCATCAACAAGCTCGACCGGACCGGCGCCAATTTTGAATTCTGTGTGCAGTCGATCATCGACCGTCTCGGTGCGACGCCGGCTGTGATCTATATTCCTATCGGTATCGAATCGTCGCTTGTCGGACTGGTTGACCTTGTGAACATGCGTTCCATCGTCTGGAAGAACGAAGATCTTGGCGCTGAATATACCTATGGCGAGATCCCGGAAGATCTGGTCGACAAGGCCACTGAATATCGTGAAAAACTGATCGAGCTTGCTGTTGAGCAAGACGATGACGTGATGGAACAATATCTGGAAGGCAACGAGCCTGATGCAGCGACCCTGAAGGCGCTCATCCGCAAAGGCACGCTGAACCAGAGCTTCGTTCCTGTGCTCTGCGGTTCCGCGTTCAAGAACAAAGGCGTTCAGCCTCTGCTCGACGCGATTGTCGACTATATGCCAAGCCCGATCGACGTGGAAGACATCAAAGGCGTCAAGCTTGATGGCGAAACCGAAGATTCCCGTCCTTCCACCGACGACGCACCATTTGCTGCACTGGCTTTCAAAGTCATGAATGACCCGTTCGTGGGTTCCTTGACCTTTGCCCGTATCTATTCCGGCAAGCTGGAAAAAGGTTCCGTGCTGAACTCGGTTAAAGACAAGAAAGAAAAAGTCGGCCGTATCCTCGAGATGCACTCGAATGACCGGAAAGATATTGATGAAGCCTTTGCTGGCGACATCATTGCTCTGGCTGGTATGAAGGCGACCACGACCGGTGACACGCTTTGTGATCCTGCTCATCCGATCATTCTTGAACGGATGGAGTTCCCTGATCCCGTGATCGAGCTTTCGGTTGAACCAAAAACCAAGGCTGACCAGGAAAAGATGGGCGTTGCTCTGAACCGTCTGGCTGCGGAAGATCCCTCGTTCCAGGTAACCACCGACCACGAATCCGGTCAGACGATCATCAAGGGCATGGGCGAGCTTCACCTCGACATTCTGGTTGATCGCATGAAGCGCGAATTCAAAGTGGAAGCCAATGTTGGTGCACCGCAGGTGGCTTATCGTGAATCCCTCGGTAAAGCTGTTGAAGTCGATTACACCCATAAGAAACAATCCGGCGGTTCCGGACAGTTTGCGCGTATCAAGTTTGAAGTCACGCCCGGTGAGCGCGGTTCAGGCATTACCTTTGAAGACGAAATCAAGGGCGGTAACATTCCGAAGGAATATATCCCGTCAGTCGAAAAAGGTATGCGTGAGACTGCTGAAACCGGCAGCCTGATCGGCTTCCCGATCATCGACTTTAACATTCGTGTTTTTGACGGCGCCTATCATGACGTTGACTCCTCGGCCCTGGCTTTTGAAATTGCGGCTCGCGCTGCAATGCGTGAAGCGGCCCAGAAGTCCGGCATCAAATTGCTTGAGCCGGTCATGAAGGTCGAAGTGGTTACTCCGGATGATTATCTGGGTGACGTGATCGGCGATCTTAACTCTCGCCGTGGCCAGATCCAGGGTACCGATACACGCGGCAACGCGCAGTCGGTTGACGCTCTGGTGCCACTGGCAAACATGTTCGGCTATGTGAACGAGCTACGCTCTTTCACACAGGGACGCGCACAATATACCATGCAGTTCTCTCACTATGAAGAAGTGCCACGGAATGTTGCAGATGAATTGAAAGAGAAGCTGGCTTAACCGCCGCGGCTCTTTTTACGAGTAACCGCGCTTACTTTCTGTTTCTGGGGAAGAATCCAGCCCAGAAGCCGAAAGGGTGTTGACAGATTTGGATAGTCTCGCCAAAGCGCGGCACGGACTATCAAGACGATAGAAATTAGAGGTAGATAAAATGGCAAAAGCAAAGTTTGAACGCAATAAGCCGCATTGCAATATCGGCACCATCGGTCACGTTGACCACGGTAAAACCACGTTGACCGCAGCAATCACGAAAGTGCTGGCTGAATCTTCAGGTGGTGTAGCCGTAGACTTCGCGAACATCGACAAAGCTCCTGAAGAGCGTGAGCGCGGCATCACCATTTCAACGTCTCACGTTGAATATGAAACCGAAGCGCGTCACTATGCGCACGTCGACTGCCCAGGTCACGCTGACTATGTTAAGAACATGATCACCGGTGCTGCTCAGATGGACGGCGCTATCCTGGTTGTGAACGCAGCTGACGGCCCAATGCCACAGACCCGTGAGCACATCCTGCTTGCTCGTCAGGTTGGTGTTCCTGCTCTTGTTGTTTTCATGAACAAAGTTGACCAGGTTGACGATCCAGAGTTGCTCGAACTCGTCGAAATGGAAATTCGTGAACTGCTTTCTTCTTACGACTTCCCAGGTGATGACATTCCTGTGATCGCTGGTTCTGCTCTTGCAGCACTTGAAGGTCGTGACGATGAGATCGGCAAAGACAAGATCCTTGAACTGATGAAAGCTGTCGATGACTTCATTCCTCAGCCAGAACGTCCTGTTGACCTTCCGTTCCTGATGCCAATCGAAGACGTGTTCTCGATCTCTGGTCGTGGTACGGTTGTTACCGGCCGTGTTGAAACCGGCATTGTTAACGTAGGCGACGAAGTTGAAATCGTTGGTATCAAAGATACCACGAAAACAACCGTTACCGGCGTTGAAATGTTCCGCAAGCTGCTCGACTCCGGTCAGGCTGGCGACAACATTGGTGCTTTGATCCGCGGCGTTGCTCGTGAAGACGTTGAGCGTGGCCAGGTTCTTTGTAAGCCAGGTACGATTACACCGCACACCGAGTTCAGTGCAGAAGTCTACGTTCTGTCCAAAGACGAAGGTGGACGTCACACGCCATTTTTCGCTAACTATCGCCCACAGTTCTACTTCCGTACAACGGACGTAACCGGCGAAGTTATCCTTCCTGAAGGAACGGAAATGGTTATGCCTGGTGACAACGTGACCATCAACGTGAAGTTGATCGCACCAATCGCTATGGACCAGGGTCTTCGCTTCGCTATCCGCGAAGGTGGCCGGACTGTTGGTTCTGGGGTTGTCAGCTCCGTAACAAAGTAATATAGGACTGCATCGCCGCCCGGATTTAGTGATTCGGGCGGCTGCTTCCAGCCCGAATGGGCATGGCGTAAATTCCGCCCGGCAAAATCGGGCGGTTTTTATTTTGAAGGTTTTAACATAGGTTTCCTTCGTTGTGACTTGGCAGAGTAACTGCCCGAGCTTAGCGAAGGATGGCTCTTTGACATTGGTATAAGGTTCATAATGGAAACGCAGAATATTCGCATACGCCTGAAGGCATTCGATCACCGGGTTCTTGATCAGGCAACAGGGGATATCGCTGACACAGCTCGTCGTACCGGCGCGCTTATCCGTGGACCGATACCATTGCCAACGCATATTGAAAAATTCACCGTAAACCGCGGCCCGCACGTTGATAAAAAATCACGTGAACAGTTTGAGGTCCGGACTTATAAGCGGTTGCTCGATATTGTGCAGCCTACGCCGCAAACCGTTGATGCTTTGATGAAGCTCGACCTTGCTGCTGGTGTGAATGTAGAGATTAAGCTCGCTTAATGTGAGTGATGACGCTGCCCCGATCGGGCAGCGGTGACATGGGAAACCGCCGGACTTGTCCGGGTCATGTGTCCCCCGTCTTAGTTTACTTGATCCTCGGATCATTTGAGCGCTTTGGCCCGGACGGGGCGATATTCAAAATTTTGGGCTGAGTTTTTGTAGCACGCCCGCTAGCAATACCGCGACCGGGCCTCTGTAAGGAGAAATGATCGTGCGTACTGGCGTGATCGCGAAGAAAATGGGAATGACCCGTTTGTTCCAGGAAGATGGTCGGCACGTGCCGGTAACCGTTCTTTCCCTGGAAGAATGTCAGGTTGTTGGAGCCCGTAACCAGGAACGTGATGGCTATTTTGCTGTCCAGCTTGGTGCAGGTGCCCGTAAAGCGAAAAATGTAAACAAACCACAACGTGAAGCTTTTGCTAAAGCAGAAGTAGAGCCCAAGGCACGTGTTGCCGAATTCCGGGTCGAGAGCGAAGATGCTCTGCTCCCCGTTGGTGCGACCATCACCGCAGACCACTTCATTGCGGGTCAAATGGTTGACATTCAGGGTGTGACGCAAGGTAAAGGCTTTGCCGGTGCCATGAAGCGTTGGGGTTTCGGCGGTATGCGCGCCAGCCACGGTGTTTCTATCTCTCACCGTGCTCACGGTTCGACTGGTCAGAACCAGGATCCGGGTAAAGTCTTCAAAGGCAAGAAGATGGCCGGTCACATGGGTGCCAAAAACCGCACTCAACAAAATCTTGAAATCGTTCGCACAGACGCCGCTCGCGGTCTGATCTTTGTGCGCGGCAGCGTTCCCGGTTCAAAGGGTGGCTGGCTGCTGGTTAAAGATGCTGTGAAAGTTGCTCTTCCTGAGGGCGTTCCATTCCCGGGTGCTATGCGCCGCAATGCGGATGAAACGGCTACCGAAGATGCGCCAGCAGGTATGATCGAAGCGGATGCAGCGGTCGAAACGCCAGTTGGTCCAACCGATGCGGAAATCGCAGCAGCAGCAGCGGAAACTCCCGCAGAAACACCGGCAGAAGAAAAATCCGATGCCGCAGATGATGCAGGGAAGGAGGGCTAAGCCATGAAAATCAAAGTGAAATCCCTCGACGGTAAAGCCCTGACCGGCGCAAAAGCTGACATCGAGCTGAATGATGACGTGTTCGGCCTCGAAGCGCGCGCAGATATTCTGCACCGCGTCGTAAACTGGCAGCGCGAAAACGCACGCGGCACGGCTCGTGCCGTTCGTGAGCGCGGCGATGTTGCCCGTACCGGTAAGAAGTTCGGCAACCAGAAAGGTGGCGGCGGTGCTCGTCACGGTTCACGCCGGGCTCCTGTCTTCATCGGTGGTGGTAAAGCCCACGGGCCTCGCAAACGTGATTTCAACACCTCGCTGAACAAGAAAGTTCGTGCGCTTGGTCTGAAAATGGCGCTGAGCGACAAAGCGAAGAACGACAATCTGATCGTGCTGGAAAATATCGAGCTTAAGGAAGCGAAAACAAAAGCGCTTTTGGCTCTTATCGCGAAACTTGGTTTCGGAAACTCGGCTCTCGTCATGGACGGTGATGCAGTGAATGACGCTTTCTCGAAAGCTTCGTCCAACATCCCGCGCCTGAACGTCATGCCGGCTGCTGGTGCCAATGTTTATGACATTTTGAACCACGACACCTTGGTGCTTACCCGTGCCGCGGTCGAAAAGCTGGAGGCACGCTTCAATGGCTAAAAAAGAAGCAATCGACATTCGTCACTATGACGTGATTGTCGGCCCGCACATCACCGAGAAATCAACTTTGCTAAGCGAAAATAACGCTGTGGTTTTCAAAGTCGCTAACACCGCGACCAAGCCGCAGATCAAAGCCGCTGTCGAAGCGTTGTTCGATGTCAAGGTCAAGGGCGTGAACACGCTGGTCCAAAAGGGCAAGAGCAAGCGCTGGAAGGGTCGTCCCTACACGCGCAACGATGTTAAGAAAGCTGTCGTTACTTTGGCTGAAGGCCAGACCATCGACATCACAACCGGAATCTAGGGCGGGAATAGAAGATGGCATTAAAATCCTATAAACCGACAAGTCCCGCGCAACGTGGTCTTATCCTGGTGGATAAGAGCGGCCTTTGGAAAGGCAAGCCCGTCAAAGCGCTTGTTGAAGGTAAGCGCAAGACTGGCGGTCGTAATAATAAAGGGCATGTGACCTCTCGCGGTATTGCTGGTGGTCATAAGCAAAGATATCGTCTGGTGGACTTCAAGCGCCGCAAGTTCGATATGTCTGCAACTGTTGAGCGGATCGAATATGATCCTAACCGGACCGCCTTTATTGCACTGATCAAGTACGAAGACGGTGAGCTGAGCTATATCCTGGCTCCTCAGCGTCTTGCTGTTGGCGATTCAGTGATTGCTGGCGAAAAAGTTGACGTGAAGCCTGGTAACGCGATGAAACTGTCGCAGATGCCAATCGGTACGATCGTTCACAATGTGGAAATGAAGCCAGGGAAGGGCGGCCAGATCGCTCGCTCCGCCGGCACTTATGTCCAGATTGTTGGCCGTGACCGCGGCATGGTTATTGTTCGCCTGAACTCTGGTGAACAACGCTATATCCGCAGCGATTGCATGGGCACGGTTGGCGCGGTTTCAAACCCCGACAACTCGAACCAGAATTTCGGTAAAGCTGGCCGTACTCGTTGGAAGGGGCGTCGTCCTCTTACTCGCGGCGTTGCCAAGAACCCTGTCGATCACCCGCACGGCGGTGGTGAAGGCCGGACTTCCGGTGGTCGTCACCCAGTGACACCATGGGGCAAGCCGACAAAGGGTGCTCGTACTCGTAAGAACAAAACGACGGACAAGATGATCATCCGGTCGCGTCACGCTAAGAAGAAGAGGTAAGCATGGCTCGTTCCATCAAAAAAGGTCCATTTGTTGACCTCCACCTGCTGAAAAAAGCACAGGACGCTCAGGAAGCTAGCAAGCGCGCGCCGATCAAGACCTGGTCACGTCGCTCCACTGTTCTTCCCGATTTTGTCGGGCTTACTTTTAACGTTTATAACGGTCAGAAATTCATTCCGGTTTCCGTGAATGAAGACATGGTTGGCCACAAGCTGGGCGAGTTCGCACCGACGCGTAACTATTACGGCCACGGCGCTGACAAAAAAGGCAAGAAATAATGGGTAAAGCATCATCACCCCGCCGCGTTGGCGACAATGAAGCTTTGGCTGTCGGCAATTCCATTCGTGGATCTGCCCAAAAGCTGAATCTTGTTGCACAGCTGATCCGTGGCAAGAAAGCGGAAGACGCTTTGAACATCCTGTCCTTTTCCAAAAAGGCCATGGCGAAAGATGTGAGCAAGGTTCTCGCTTCCGCCATCGCGAATGCTGAAAACAACCACAACCTGGATGTTGATGCATTGGTCGTTCAGGAAGCCAGCGTTGGCAAGAGCCTGACCATGAAGCGGTGGAAAGCACGTGCTCGCGGTCGTTCAGCCAAGATCATCAAGCCATTTAGCCGCGTTCGTATCGTAGTTCGCGAAGCGCAAGAAGAAGAGGCGTAAACCATGGGTCAAAAGAGTAATCCTATCGGGCTTCGCCTGCAGATTAACCGGACTTGGGATAGCCGCTGGTATGCGGATGGTTCCAATTATGGCGACCTCTTGATGGAAGACATCAAGATGCGGAAATACATTCTGGAAACCGTGCCACAGGCTGCGATCTCCAAGGTTGTGATCGAGCGTCCTGCCAAAACTTGCCGCGTATCCATCTATGCTGCCCGCCCCGGTGTTATCATCGGTAAAAAGGGTGCGGATATCGAGAAGCTGCGCCGCAAATTGAGCGAAATGTCTTCTGGCGATGTGTCTTTGAACATTGTTGAAATTCGCAAGCCCGAAGTTGACGCACAGTTGGTGGCACAGGGCATTGGTGACCAGCTCATCCGCCGTGTTGCTTTCCGCCGCGCTATGAAGCGTGCTGTTCAGTCGGCTCTGCGTCTGGGCGCTGAAGGTATTAAAATTGTTTGTGGTGGCCGTTTGGGCGGAGCAGAAATTGCTCGCGTTGAATGGTACCGTGAAGGCCGCGTGCCGCTTCATACGCTGCGCGCCAATATCGACTATGCCGAGCATGAAGCACTGACTGCTTATGGCATTATCGGTATCAAGGTCTGGATTTTCAAAGGCGAGATATTGGGTCACGACCCGATGGCTCAGGATCGGTTGATGGTGGAAGCGCAAACTTCCGGTGTTCGACCCTCTCGTTAATTGCCACGTTGATAGATTAGGGAATAGGTAGAGCATCATGCTGCAACCAAGAAAAACAAAATTCCGGAAGGCTCACAAGGGCCGGATTAAAGGAAGCGCAAAGGGCGGCACGACGCTGAACTTCGGCACTTATGGCCTGAAAGCCATGGAGCCAGAGCGGATTACGGCTCGTCAGATCGAAGCGGCTCGCCGTGCGATCACACGCCACATCAAACGGCAAGGTCGTTTGTGGATCCGTATTTTCCCGGACGTGCCGGTTTCAAAGAAGCCTGCCGAAGTCCGTCAGGGTAAAGGTAAGGGTTCTGTTGAATTCTGGGCGGCTCGCGTAAAGCCAGGCCGTATCATGTTTGAACTTGACGGTGTTCCCGGCCCAATTGCAGCGGTTGCTTTCGAGCGTGCAGCGATGAAGCTTCCTATTAAGACAAAAGTTGTGGCCCGCCTTGGCGACACCACACATTTGGAAGGTTAAGGACATGAGCAAGATACAGGATTTGCGGACCAAAACCGACGATCAGCTTGAAAGCGATCTGGGCGAACTGAAGCGCGAGGCATTTAACCTGCGCTTCCAGGCCGCAACCAACCAGCTTGAAAAGCCTAGCCGGATGCGTGAAGTGCGCCGCACGATTGCGAAGATCAAAACACTACAGGGCGAGCGTGCGCAGGCCGCTGTCTCAGAAAAGGCGTAAGGAACCGATATGCCAAAATCTATTCTCACCGGCACGGTAGTGTCAGACAAAGGCGACAAGACAGTTGTCGTCAAAGTCGAACGCAAAATCAAACATCCGCTTTACGGAAAGATTATGCGGCGCTCGAAGAAATATCATGCGCATGATGAAAATAACGAGATCCGCACCGGCGAAACCGTGCGTATCGAGGAAACGAAACCGATCTCCAAGCTGAAAACTTGGAAGGTGCTGGAACGGGTTGGCGCTGCTGCCGGTCCTGCAACACCAAAGGTTGCCGAAATTACTGCTGCAGACGAAGGCGAAGTCAAAGCCGAAAGCTGAAGCTAGCGAAGTTTAACTGTGCTCCGTTTGTCCGGGGCGGAATGAAGAAGGAATTGGATCCATGATCCAGATGCAATCGAACTTGGAGGTCGCTGATAATAGCGGAGCCAAACGCGTGCAGTGTATCAAGGTGCTGGGCGGTTCCAAGCGCCGGTTCGCTGGCGTTGGCGACATTATTGTTGTGTCGATTAAAGAAGCTGCGCCGCGCGGTAAGGTCAAGAAAGGTGATGTTCACCGGGCCGTTATCGTTCGCACTCGTAAAGATATCCGCCGCAAAGACGGTTCGGTTATCCGCTTCGATACGAACGCCGCTGTGCTGGTCAACAATGCGAAGGAGCCAATCGGCACCCGTATCTTTGGCCCAGTGGTTCGTGAACTGCGTGCCAAGAAGCACATGAAAATCATCAGTCTTGCGCCGGAGGTGCTATAATCATGGCTAATGCTAAGATTAAAAAGGGTGACACCGTTGTTGTTCTGTCCGGCAAGGACAAGGGCAAATCCGGTGAAGTAACCAAAGTGATGCCAAAGGACGGTAAACTAATCGTCGCTGGTGCCAATGTTGCTGTTCGTCACCGCAAACCGACACAGGCCAATCCGCAAGGTGGTCTGGAACGCCGTGAAGCACCTATGCACATCAGCAAGGTTGCCCTGGCCGATCCTAAAGATGGCAAACCGACACGGGTTCGCTTTGAAGAGAAAGACGGTAAAATGGTCCGTGTGGCCGTGAAATCCGGGGAGAAAGTCGATGGCTGATAAATATTTGCCTCGTATGCGCAAAAAATATGACGATGAAATCGTCAAAGCGATGCGGGAAAAGTTCAACTATTCGAACCACATGGAAGTTCCACGTATCGAAAAGATCGTGATCAACATGGGTGTGGGCGAAGGTAGCCAGGACAAGAAAAAGGTCACCACGGCTGCAAAAGAAATGGAACTGATCGCTGGTCAGAAGCCTGTCATCACCAAAGCGAAAACGTCTATCGCGACGTTCAAGCTGCGTGAAGGCATGCCAATCGGTTGTAAGGTTACCTTGCGCCGTCAGCGTATGTACGAATTTCTTGACCGCCTGGTCACGGTGGCTATGCCCCGTATTCGTGACTTTCGCGGACTGAACCCGAAAAGTTTTGATGGCCGCGGCAATTTTGCCATGGGCATTAAAGAGCAGATTATTTTTCCTGAGATTGCCTATGACGACATCGACGTGGTGCGCGGCATGGACATCATCGTGACGACAAGCGCAAGAACAGACGACGAAGCACGTGAGCTTCTGAAATTGTTCGGCTTCCCGTTCCCGAAGGAAGAAGAAGAAGAGAAAGCCGCGGCGTAAACCCGCCCCTAACTTTATTAGTCCCCCTGTTTTCTGGGGGCACGCAAGAAAGGAAGAGAACTTAAGTCATGGCGAAACTGAGTTCCATTAATAAAAACGAACGTCGCAAAAAGCTGGTTAAGAAATATGCCGGCCGCTATGCGAAGTTAAAGGCGATGGCCAACGACCAGTCTCTTGACGAGACAGAGCGGTTGATTGCGCGTCTAAAAATGGCGGAAATTCCGCGCAACGGTAATCCTACCCGCGTGCGTAACCGCTGCGAAACCACAGGGCGTCCGCGCGGATATTACCGCAAGTTCCGTCTCTGCCGCATTGAGCTGCGTGATATGGCCAACAAAGGTCTTATCCCCGGCGTAACGAAATCCAGCTGGTAAAGGGAAGATAATATGGCTTTTACCGATCCCTTGGGTGACATGCTCACCCGTATCCGTAACGGACAGCAAGCTCGTAAGGACAGTGTGGTTTCACCTGCTTCCAAATTACGCGGCGCTGTTCTAGAAGTTCTCCAGCGCGAAGGTTATATTCGTGGCTACAGCGAAGAAGAGGTCAACAAGCACCCCGGTCTTCGTATTGAGCTGAAATATTTTGAAGGCGAGCCGGCAATCCGCCACGTAGCCCGCGTTTCAAAGCCTGGTCGTCGTGTCTATAGCGGTTCGCAAGAGCTGCCGACTGTGCGTAATGGTCTGGGCATCACAATTGTTTCTACGCCAAAAGGTGTTCTGTC
The DNA here is from genome assembly GCA_015478735.1 of Sphingorhabdus sp. Lineage (GTDB taxonomy): Bacteria > Pseudomonadota > Alphaproteobacteria > Sphingomonadales > Sphingomonadaceae > Parasphingorhabdus. The sequence goes on from JADMKQ010000003.1 coordinate 26,804, forward strand.
TGACGCAGAAGCGCGCAGCCAGAATGTTGGCGGCGAAGTACTCGCAGAGGTATTCTGATCATGTCACGTATCGGAAAGAAAACAGTGAGCATTCCTGCTGGCGTTACCGCCACCATGGAAGATGGCCTGGTTAAGGTCAAAGGACCAAAGGGCGAGCTTTCGACCCCTATGGTTGACGATCTGACCTATGATCTGAGCGACGATGGTTTGCAGGTTAAGCCAGCAAATAAAACCACCCGCGCACGCGCCTTTTGGGGTATGCAGCGCACGTTGGTCCAGAACCTTGTTGACGGTGTGACCGAAGGCTTCACCCAGGTGCTCGAAATCAACGGTGTTGGTTATCGTGCTGCGGTGAAGGGCAAAGTCCTGAACCTGCAACTCGGTTTCAGCCATGATGTCGATTTCGACATTCCGGAAGGCATCACGATCAAAACACCGGATCAGACCACGATCGAGATCTCGGGTATTGATAGACAGCAGGTTGGTCAGGTAGCTGCCGAAATTCGGCGCTGGCGGAAACCGGAGCCTTATAAAGGCAAGGGCATTAAATATCGCGGCGAATATATTTTCCGCAAAGAAGGGAAGAAGAAATAAGCCATGGCTAATCTTTCTTTATTCAAACGGCGTCAGCAACGTGTTCGCACCAAATTGCGTAAACGCGGCCTGACAAAGCCTCGTTTGTCTGTGCATCGCACGGGCCGTCACATTTACGCGCAGGTCATTGACGATGCAGCGGGCAAAACACTGGCCTCTGCTTCGACGATCGACAAAGCGTCCAAAGTGAAAACCGGTGCCGATAGCGCAGCGGCAGCCGATGTTGGCAAGCGCGTTGCGGAAGCAGCGAAAAAAGCTGGCATCAAGGAAGTAATTTTTGATCGCGGCGGTTTCCTGTATCACGGACGTGTGAAGGCTTTGGCCGATGCGGCCCGCGAAGGCGGATTGGAGTTTTAAGATGGCTGATGAAAACAAAACACCAGAAGGTGCAGCACAGCCCGGTACAACCGGCGAAGGCAATCAGCCTGAAGCTGCTGTAGCACCTGAAAACAAAACCGGTGGTAACGAGCGTCAATCACGCGGCGGAAATCGCGGCGGACGTGACAATCGCGGCGGTGGGCGTGATGGCGGACGTGGCCGTGGCCGCGGAGGTCGTGACCGGGATCAGGATCAGGGCGAAGAACTGATCGAGAAACTGGTTCACATCAACCGCGTTTCCAAAACCGTTAAAGGCGGTAAGCGCTTTGGTTTTGCTGCTTTGGTTGTTGTTGGCGATGGCAAAGGCCGCGCCGGTTTCGGTAAAGGTAAAGCACGCGAAGTGCCTGAAGCCATTACCAAAGCAACGGCTGCTGCGAAAAAGAAAATGGTTCGCGTTCCATTGCGTGAAGGCCGCACCTTGCATCATGATGGCAAAGGCCAGTTTGGCGCAGGTAATGTGACCTTGCGTTCGGCACCTCCGGGTACCGGTATCATGGCTGGTGGTCCTATGCGTGCTGTTTTCGAAAGCCTTGGTGTTGCCGACGTGGTGACCAAGTCTAACGGAACGTCCAACCCCTATAACATGATCCGGGCGACCTTTGTGGCGCTTGGTGAACAGACCAGCCCCAAGTCTGTATCGCAGCGGCGAGGCAAGAAAGTTGCTGATCTGCTCGGTCGCGGCGGTGCTTCTGAAGCAGAGGCTCAGGCCGAAGCTGCATCAGTTACGGAGTAAGGCATAATGGCTAAAGTGAAAATCAAACAGATTGGTTCGCCAATCCGTCGCCCCGAAGAACAGCGCAAGACGCTGGTCGGACTGGGTCTCAACAAGATGCACCGTGTCAGCGAATTGGAAGACACACCGGAAGTGCGTGGCATGATCCGTAAAGTGCAACATCTGGTAGAGGTTGTCGAAGGCTAAACCCCTGAAACAACCGTGCGAATAAAAGCGAAAGCGAGTACAAGACATGAAATTAAACGATATTAGAGATAATGACGGCGCACGCAAATTGCGGACCCGTATCGGCCGTGGCATTGGTTCCGGCAAAGGCAAAACCGGTGGGCGTGGCCAAAAAGGTCAGAAATCCCGTTCCGGTGTAGCTATTAAAGGCTTTGAAGGCGGTCAGATGCCCCTTCACATGCGGCTTCCAAAGCGTGGTTTCAACAACCCGTTCGGAACCGACTATGCCGAAGTCAACCTGGGCATGATCCAGAAATTCATCGACAGCAAACGTCTTGCCAATGACGGCACGCTCGACCAGGCAGCTTTGAATGAAGCTGGTCTGACACGCGGCGGTAAAGATGGTGTTCGTTTGCTCGCCAAGGGTGAAATCAAGGCGAAAATCACGATTGCGGTTGCTGGTGCATCCAAAGCAGCTATCGAAGCTGTTGAAAAAGCTGGCGGCAAAGTAGAAATTCTTTCTGGTCCAGCTGCACACCGCCCGAAAAACGAGAAAAAAGCAGTTGCTTCCAAGCCTGCGAAAGAGAAAAAAGCGGCTAACAGAGCCAAGAACAAAGCTTGATTCTTGAAAGGGGTTCTGCACGCCAGAACCTCTTTTTTTTCTGCCTCTTGTCTTTGGCTCTCCAACAACCGATATGAAGGCAGTTATATTTCCGCCTGAGCGGGAATCGTTTTCGTAGCAAGGGTACAGGACTTGCTAAAGGGCAACCCACTGCATCTGTGCGGTGGGTTCAGGATTTAATAGCCGTTATGTTTTGACGGTATAGTGTGGCAGGGAAGTCTAGTATGGCATCAAAAGCCGATCAGGTTGGAGCAAATTTGAACCTGGCAAAATTCGGAGAAGCAACCGAGCTTCGCAAACGGATTTGGTTCACTTTGGGCGCTTTGGTGATTTTTCGCCTATTAAGCTTTGTTCCGCTGCCAGGTGTTGACCCTGTTGTGCTCGCAGATCTTTACGATCAGACGCGCGGCGGCGTTCTTGATATTTTCAATACATTTTCCGGCGGTTCGCTGGAGCGGATGAGCCTAATCGCGCTCGGCGTTATGCCTTATATTACCGCATCTATCGTGGTCCAGCTGGCTGCAGCATTGTCGCCGACACTGGCCGCGATCAAGAAAGATGGCGAGGCGGGCCGCAAAAAACTCAACCAATATACACGCTATGGCACGGTCGGTCTGACCGCGGTCCAGGGCTATTTCATCGCTGTCGGCCTTGAAAGCTTTGCGTCTCAATCTGGCCTGCAAGCCGTGGTTAATCCCGGCATGGGGTTCCGCGTTGGTGCGGTTATCAGTCTGGTAGGCGGCACGTTGTTCCTGATGTGGCTGGGTGAACAGATTACCAGCCGCGGTATCGGCAACGGTATCTCCCTCATCATCATGGCCGGTATTGTCGCACAGATGCCAACGTTCGTCGGCAACCTGATGGAAGGTAGCCGGACCGGTTCGATCGGCGCTATCACCATCATCGGGTTGCTCGCCATGGTCATTGGCCTGGTCCTGTTCATATGTTTCATGGAACGGGCGCAAAGACGCGTGCTGATCCAATATCCCAAGCGCGCCACGCAAAATGGCGTGATGCAGGCGGACCGCAGCCACTTGCCGCTAAAGGTAAACACCGCTGGTGTGATCCCGCCCATCTTTGCATCGTCATTGCTTTTGATGCCGCTGACTGTCAGCCAGTTCGCAGGCAACACGACTGCTGGTGAAAGCGTAATGGGTGATTTTATCATCGCGCTGAACCAGTATCTTGCACACGGCCAGCCGCTTTATATGGGGCTTTATGCTGCCGGTATTATCTTCTTCTGTTTCTTCTACACGGCGGTTGTCTTCAACCCCGAAGAAACGGCTGACAATCTTAAGAAAAATGGCGGGTTTGTTCCGGGTATCCGTCCGGGCAAAAACACTGCCGACTATCTGGATTATGTCCTGACCCGTATCACGGTCGTTGGTGCAGCCTATCTGGCGCTGGTTTGTGTGTTGCCGGAATATGTGATGGCACAAACCAATCTGCCACTGTTTTTCCTCGGCGGCACCAGCTTGCTGATTATCGTGAACGTAACCGTGGATACAGTGACCCAGATTCAAAGCCATTTGCTGGCCTTGCAATATGGCGATCTGCTTAAGAAGGCGAAACTGAAGGGTGGACGGCGTAAACGCTAGAACCGGTTTTGCAACATTTTCATAGGTTATAGGGGACAATGAGATATGGATATCATCCTTCTGGGACCACCGGGCGCTGGTAAAGGCACCCAGGCCGCACTGCTTGAAGACAAATATGGCATGGTTCAGCTTTCAACCGGCGACATGCTGCGCGCTGCGGTCAAGGCCGGCACCGAAGTTGGCCTGAAAGCCAAAGCATTGATGGAAGCTGGTGAGCTGGTCCCTGATGAAGTGGTTTCCGGTATCATTGGTGAAAAGCTCGACGATCTTGGCCCCGAACAAGGCGTAATCTTCGACGGATATCCGCGCACTGCCGCTCAGGCTGTCTCGCTGGACGAGATATTGGCTGCGCGCGGCCGCAAGCTGGACCATGTTATCGAACTGGTCGTTGATGAAGACGCGCTGGTCGAACGGATCACCGGCCGCTTTACCTGCGGAAATTGCGGGGAAGGCTATCACGACACTTTCAAAAAGCCTGCCAAGGACAATGTTTGTGATGTCTGCGGCGCCAGTGATTTTAAACGCCGCCCGGATGATAATGAAGAAACCGTCCGGACACGCATGAGCGAGTATCGCGCGAAAACTCAGCCTATCCTGCCAATTTATGAAGAACGCGGCATCGTGACAAAGGTTGACGGCATGGGCAGCATGGATGAGGTTAGCAAAGCTATCGCAGCCGCTCTGGCCACGTGATAGACCGGGCTTGTCAAGTCCGGAAAAGTTAAAACATCTTATCAAATAAGTTAGAAGTTCAGTGCTTTGCGTATCTGTTGGAATGCTTCTAATAGGAACACATAGTCGGCCCGCGAGTCTCAAGCGTTGCAGCCGACGGGTAGCACGCAGGTAAACACTCTAGGGGGTATAAGACGATGGCCGTTTCCGATCATGTAGATTTCGCTGCATTCATGGAAGGCGTGAGAACTCGCAATCCCGGTCAGACCGAATTTATTCAGGCGGTGCAGGAAGTCGCCGAGGATATTTACGAATTTATCGATGATAAGGAACAATATCATACCGCGCAGATCCTGCGCCGTATGGCAGAACCTGATCGTGTGGTTTCCTTTCGTGTGTGCTGGGAAGATGACACCCACCGCATCCGTGTCCAGCGTGGCTGGCGGGTCCAGAGTAACAATGCCATCGGTCCCTATAAAGGCGGCATCCGGTTTCACCCCAATGTTACCGAAAGTATCCTGAAATTCCTGGCCTTTGAACAGACGTTCAAAAACTCGTTGACCGGCTTGCCTATGGGCGGAGCAAAGGGCGGGGCGGATTTCGATCCCAAGGGAAAATCCGATGCCGAAGTCATGCGCTTTTGCCAATCCTATATGACGGAGCTTTACCGTCATATTGGCCCTGACACCGATGTCCCTGCGGGTGATATTGGCGTGGGCAGCCGTGAAATCGGTTATATGTTCGGTCAGTATAAGCGGATCACCAATCGCTGGGAAGGAGTACTGACGGGTAAAGGCCGCGAATATGGCGGCAGCGAACTTCGTCCCGAGGCCACCGGCTACGGCGCTGTTTACTTCCTTCAGGATATGCTGAACCACAAGAATAACAGCATTGAAGGCAAAACCGTTGTTATCTCCGGGTCCGGCAATGTTGCAACCCATGCTGCTGAGCAGATTCTGAAACAGGGCGGCAAAGTGTTGACCTTGTCCGACAGCGGCGGATTTGTTCATGACCCTGAAGGCTTTACGCAAGAGAAAATCGACTGGGTCAAAGATCATAAAATCAAGCGGCGCGGACGCATGTCGGAATATGCCAACGAGTTCAAAGGCGCCACCTACCATGAGGGACTTCGTCCCTGGGGTGTTCCTTGCGATCTCGCCATGCCCTGTGCGACGCAAAACGAACTGAATGAAGTTGAAGCCAAAACACTGGTATCCAACGGCGTGATCGCTGTATCAGAAGGCGCGAATATGCCGACGACACTGGAAGGTGTCCATGTCTTCCACGATGCCAGGATCATGTATGGCCCGGGCAAAGCGGCCAATGCTGGCGGCGTCGCGGTATCTGGCCTGGAAATGAGCCAGAATGCAGAGCGCGTTAGCTGGAACCACGAACGGCTTGGCACGATGTTGACCGAATTGATGAAGGGCATCCATAGCCAATGCGTCGAATATGGCGACCAGGGTGATGGCTATGTCGATTATGCGAAGGGTGCAAATATCGCCGGCTTCAAGAAAGTGGCCGATGCGATGCTTGCTTACGGGGTTGTGTAACGCCTGACTCTCGTAACAGGCGGGGAGGGCATGATAATAATCTTGCCTATCCTGTAACCATCGACCACATATTGGGCGATGGCCAACAACAACCCCAAAAAACTGCCACGTTTACGGAAAAAGCTGAAAGAACCTTGTGAAATAGGTTGGTGCGAACTTGTTAGCTTGCCGGAACTGGGTATCGAGAATATTCACGCGAAGATCGACAGCGGGGCGGCAACATCGTCACTCCATGCTGTCAGGATAAAACCGTTCGAGCGTGATGGTGAGCAATGGGTCAGGTTCACGATCCCCAAGTCACCGGAATTTCCCGCGATACGTTGTGAAGCGAAGGTCATGGCAAGGCGCCTGATCAAAAGTTCCAACGGTCGCTCTCAACAAAGATATGTTATAGAAACAATTATGCAACTCGGACCGCTTACATGGGTTGGCCATATGACATTGGCTAACCGGCAATCTATGGCATTTCCGGTGCTTATCGGACGGCGGGCGCTGAAACGGGGCTTTCTGGTCAATAGCGCCAAACGCTGGATGCTGGGACAACCCGCCATCCAAACTATTGCGAAAGGGTAATTATGAAAATCGCCATGCTCGCACGCAATCCGAAGCTATATTCCCACAGGCGTCTGTTAGAGGCAGCGGAAGAGCGCGGGCATCAGCTGCAAATCCTGAACACGCTTCGCTGCACGATGAACATAACATCGCATCGGCCGTCGATCCTTTATAATGGAGAGACGCTGAAGGGCTTTGATGCCGTGATACCGCGTATCGGCGCTTCGATTACCCATTATGGCCTGGCGGTTCTGCGGCAGTTCGAGATGATGGGCGTGTGGCCGCTGAATGAAAGCGTTGCCGTTGGCCGCTCGCGCGATAAATTGCGCTCGATGCAGATATTCGCCAAGCATGGCCTTGGCCTGCCGGTCACCGCTTTTGCCCATGACCCGAAACAGACCGATGAAGTTCTGAAAATTATCGGCGGCGCGCCTGCGGTTATCAAGCTGCTGGAAGGAACGCAGGGCATCGGCGTTGTGCTGGGCGAAACTTCTAATAGTGCCAAGTCGGTTATCGAGGCTTTTCGCGGCTTGAACGTGAACATCCTGGTCCAGGAGTTCATCAAGGAAGCAGGTTCCAGTGATATCCGGATATTTGTCGTGGGCGGCAAAGTGGTCGCGGCGATGAAGCGGACGGGCGCGGAAGGTGATTTCCGGTCTAATCTGCACCGCGGCGGGACTGCAACCATGGTCAAAATCACGCCGGAGGAACGCTCCACCGCTGTGCGCGCTGCCAAGGTCATGGGGCTTAACGTGGCGGGCGTCGATATATTGCGCTCCAATCACGGTCCTGTGATTATGGAAGTGAACAGCTCGCCGGGACTGGAAGGCATTGAAAACGCCACGGGCAAGGATATTGCCGGGCAGATTATCCAGTTTATCGAAGCTAATGCCAGCCCCGGAAAGACAAAGACCAAGGGGAAGGGGTGAGGGCACACCCTTTGTTCGAGTTATACCCGTTTGTGCCGAGCGCGCGCTTGACTCCCGGCCTCATGGGTTTTACATGGACTTCATTCGAAGCAGTATTGAACCGGCAGTACCTCTTGTGGTGCGCGCTGGTTTTGTGCGTTTCGGATGTGTTTTTAACCACTTAGCGATGAGATAGAGGCCAGCGACTCGGCCTCTGTGGAGCAGGAGAAAAATATTGGCACGTATTGCCGGGGTAAATATCCCAACAAACAAGCGCGTAATTATCTCGCTTACCTATATTCACGGTATCGGACGCACTAAAGCGGCTGGCATTGTCGAAAAACTGAAAATTGATCCGGCCCGCCGGGTTCAGGACCTTACCGATCAGGAAATTTTGCAAATTCGGGAAACCATTGACGCAGAATTGACGGTTGAAGGTGATTTGCGGCGTGAAACCGCGATGAACATCAAGCGTCTGATGGATCTGGCCTGCTATCGCGGTCTTCGTCACCGTAAAGGACTTCCTGTTCGTGGACAGCGCACGCATACCAATGCGCGCACCCGTAAAGGCAAGCCCAAGGCAATTGCCGGTAAGAAGAAATAAGATTGGAAGTTGGTCCTTATTGGGCCGGCTTTTCTTGTTTCGCCACCGGAAGGTTGCTCAGGTCACAAGACCAACCGGGCAGCTTAACACAGGATATTAGGTAGGAATTGATAACATGGCACGCGAACCGCAGCGCTTAAAGAAAAGCGCGCGCAAAAATATTTCGGCAGGCGTAGCGCACGTCAACGCCACATTTAACAACACGATGGTTACCATCACCGATGCTCAGGGCAATGCGATCAGCTGGTCCTCCGCAGGCATGATGGGCTTCAAAGGCTCTCGTAAATCTACGCCGTACGCGGCGCAGGTGGCAGCAGAAGACGCTGGTAAAAAAGCGGCTGAACATGGTGTCCGCACCCTGGAAGTGGAAGTGAAAGGCCCTGGTTCTGGACGTGAGTCTGCGCTGCGGGCACTTCAGGCTGTTGGCTTTACCATTACCTCGATCCGCGATGTAACGCCGATCCCGCATAATGGTGTACGTCCGTCCAAGCGTCGCAGAGTTTAACCACTTTGTTCATGGGAGCTATCCGGCCGGTAGTTCCCAATTTTTGGTAATTCGGAGTGGTAACGGTCCAACCCACTCTTTGAACTCACTAGGGGAAGTCCATGACTGTCAATATGAAGAACTGGCAAGAACTGAAGAAGCCCAATGTTCTCGATATAAAATCTGGTGGTGATCCCAAGCGCAAAGCTACTTTCGTAGCTGAACCTCTTGAGCGCGGCTTTGGTTTGACGATTGGTAACGCGCTCCGCCGCGTTTTGCTGTCATCGCTTCAGGGCGCTGCAGTTACATCGATCAAGATCGAAAACGCGCTGCATGAATTCTCGTCGCTTCCCGGTGTTCGTGAAGATGTCACCGACATCGTTCTGAACGTCAAGCAGATTGCGCTGAAAATGGAAGGCGACGATGCCAAGCGTCTCCAACTGTCCGCAACTGGCCCTGCCGAAGTAAAGGCGGGTGACATTGCTGTTTCCGGCGACATTGAAGTGATGAACCCTGATCTGGTCATCTGCCATCTTGACGAAGGCGCATCGTTCAACATGGAGCTGACGGTTAACTCCGGCAAGGGCTATGTTCCAGCGGTTGCCAATCGTCCGGTAGATGCTCCCATCGGCCTGATCCCGGTTGATTCGCTTTATTCGCCAATCCGTCAGGTTTCTTACAAAATCGACAATGCCCGCGTTGGTCAGGAGCTTGACTTTGACAAGCTGAACCTGAACATCGAAACAGACGGCACCGTGACACCGGAAGATGCGATTGCTTATGCAGCCCGTATTCTTCAGGACCAGTTGCAGCTGTTCGTGCATTTCGAAGAAGCTCTGGAAAGCGTGTCATCACCCATCGGCATGGCATCTGCACAGAGCCAGCAGGAAAGCGACGCCAACCAGCTCAACCGTTACCTCCTCAAAAAGGTCGACGAGCTGGAACTTTCGGTACGTTCAGCAAACTGCCTCAAGAACGACAATATCATCTATATTGGCGATCTGGTTCAGAAAACCGAAGCCGAAATGCTTCGCACCCCGAACTTTGGCCGCAAATCCTTGAACGAGATCAAGGAAGTGCTGTCCAGCATGGGACTGCGTCTGGGAATGGATATTCCCGGTTGGCCACCTGAAAATATCGAAGAAATGGCCAAGAAGCTCGAACAGGAATTGCTCGGTTAATCAAATAACCGGCTTAAACGGGAAGCTGGGCCGACCCTTAAACCGGCCTGCATCGGGGTACCTCATACGGCCCCAATACGAACGGAGTATAGAATATGCGTCATAGAATGAAGGGCCGCCGTATGCAGCGGACCGGTGCCCACCGTCAGGCATTGTTGAAAAACCTGGCAGCGGCATTGATCAAGCATGAGCAGATCCAGACCACTCTTCCTAAAGCCAAAGAAATGCGGCCTTATGTTGAAAAGCTGATTACCCTGGCGAAAAAGGGCGGCCTGTCCAATCGTCGTCTCGTCCACTCACGCTTGATGGACGAAGTGCAGGAAAAGAAACTTTTTGAAACTCTGGCTGAACGCTACAGCGACCGTAACGGTGGCTATACGCGGATCATCCGTGCCGGTTTCCGTGCATCCGATGCTGCGCCAATGGCGATTATCGAGCTGGTTGACCGCGACACAGAAGCCAAGGGTCAGGACAGCGGTCCGGACCAGAATGCTGAAGAAGAATTCGAAGACGCATAAGTCCGAATTTTCTAAAGACAGTTTCATTTGAAAACAGGGGCTGCAAGCGATAAGCTTGCGGCCTCTTTTTTGTTTATATCCTCAGTCTTCGGGAAATCCTTCATGCGTCTCACCACTTTATTTGCTTTGGCATTGGCCAGTAGCACCGCAATCTCCCCTATCTCTGCATTGGCCCAGACCGATGCATCAATGAAAGACGATGCTTTGACCTATCCCGAAACCAAGACTGTTGACGTAGTGGAAGAACAATTTGGCGAGAAAGTCGCTGACCCTTACCGCTGGCTGGAAAATGACGTGCGTGAGGATGCCGATGTAGCGGCATGGGTGAAGGCCCAGAACAAGGTAACAAACGCCTATCTTGAAACGCTGGACGGGCGAGAGGCTTTGGCGGCGTCGATGACAAAGCTGTTTGACTATGATGCGCTGGGCGTTCCGGTCGAGGCTGGCGGAAATTATTTCTACCAGCGCAAGAGCGGCGGCCAGAATCAGGCTGTTCTCTATGTTCGTGAAGGCGAAGACGGGGAAGAGCGCGTTTTGATCGATCCGGCCAAGTGGTCGGACGATGGTGCAACGGCGCTTGCGGAGTGGAAGCCTTCGGACGACGGCAGCTTGCTCGTATATGCTATTCAGGATGGCGGCTCTGACTGGAGAACCGTGAAAGTGATCGAAGTTGCGACCGGCAAGATACTGGAAGATACGGTTGAATGGGTGAAGTTCAGCAATCTGGCGTGGATGCCGAACAATTACGGTTTCCTCTATTCCCGTTTCCCGGCTCCCCAAGAAGGAGAGGCGTTTCAATCGCTGAACAAGGACCAGACCATCTACCTGCACCTGATCGGAAAGCCGCAGGATCAGGATATGAAAGTTTACGAAACACCCGATAGGCCGGACCTCAACCATGTAGCGGAGCTGACATCGGACAGCGCATGGGTGGTTATCAGTTCATCCTCCGGCACAGATGAGCGTTATGAAATCACGCTGGTCAAGGTCGATGCGCCTGAGCTTGAAGCACGCACACTGGTCAAGGGCCTGGAGAATAACTGGACCTTGATCGATGGTATTGGCGACACGCTTTATTTCGCGACTGATAAAGATGCACCGCGGCGGCGGATCATGAAGACGGATGTCAGCGCGGAAATGCCTGAATGGGAAGAGATTGTTCCCGAACATGTCGCCACGATCGACACCGCCATATTGGTCGGTGAGACATTGGCGGTGGACTATATTGATGACGCAAAAAGCAGACTGGAGCTATTTGCGCTGGACGGCACACCCAAAGGCGTCGTTGATCTGCCCGGATTGGGGCAGGTAGGCGGCCTTAATGGCTCGGCCAAGGACAGCGAGGCATTTTTTGCTTTCACCAGCTTTAACCGCCCCTCCACAATCTACCGTTTTGACGATGCTGGCGCTCCAAAGGTCTGGGCTAAGCCGGATATTCCGTTCGATCCCGAAAATATCGCGGTGTCGCAGCGCTTTTACGAAAGCAAGGATGGCACGAAAATTCCGATGTTCCTTGTCCACAGGAAGGATATTGATCTCAGCAAAGGCGCGCCGACCCTGCTTTATGGCTATGGCGGGTTCAATATCTCGCTGCTGCCGGAATATAGCGCTCCGAAAATGGCGTGGATCGAAGCGGGCGGAGTCTATGCGTCTGCCAATCTGCGCGGCGGCGGCGAATATGGTAAGGAATGGCACGACGGCGGACGTCTGAATAACAAGCAGAATGTGTTTGATGACTTTATCGCTGCGGGCGAATATCTGGTCGAGCAGGGCATTACGCCGGAAGACGGCCTTGCGATTGAAGGGCGCTCCAATGGCGGCTTGCTTGTTGGCGCCGTAGTGAACCAGCGCCCGGACCTGTTCACCGCCGGCCATGCTGCCGTGGGTGTTATGGATATGCTGCGTTTCGACCGGTTTACCGCCGGGCGTTACTGGGTTGATGATTATGGCTATCCGGAAAAGGAAGCGGATTTCCACGTTTTGCGGAAATATTCGCCTTATCACAACATAAAGGATGGCACGGATTACCCAGCGCTTATCGTTTCAACCGCCGACACGGATGATCGCGTTGTTCCCGGCCACAGCTTCAAATATACCGCGCGGCTACAAGCGCTTGATACCGGTGACAAGCCGCACCTGATCCGCATCGAAACGCGGGCAGGGCATGGCAGCGGCAAGCCCACGGACAAGCTGATCGAGGAATATTCCGATATTTACGGCTTTCTGGCCGATGCAGTTGATCTGGATATTGCCGACTAGACCCCGTTCAATTTTGATTGAATCAAAATTGGGGCCTGGTTTATTGTTTTACCGTGATTTCCGAGCCGTGAAATGTTCCATTTCACTCGAAATCACTCTAGATTAGCCGCAAAGATACTAAACCTTACCATCATTCCCGCCTGCGCGGGAATGACGGGGTTTGATTATGTGGAGCATTATGAAATGAACTTCAGCTCCACATAATCACAGGCCTTATACCCTTTAAACGTCCAGATTGGCGACGTTCAGCGCGTTATCGACGATAAATTCACGCCGTGGTTCGACAACGTCGCCCATCAGCTTGGTGAATATTTCGTCGGTAACGTCGGCTTGTTCAACCGTCACCTGCAACAGCGAGCGCACTTCGGGGTCCAGCGTGGTTTCCCAAAGCTGTTCCGCATTCATCTCGCCCAGTCCTTTGTAACGCTGGAAAGACAATCCCTTGCGACCCGCCGCAAATATGGCGTCGAGCAGTTCGGATGGCCGGGTGATTAATGTGCCTTGAGCACCAACCAGTGCATCCTCTTCCGCATCTTCCACGTCCCCTGACGCGGATTTTACCAGACGGCTGCCGCTGGCATAGGTCGCGCTCTGTTCGGAGGACAGGCTATGCAGCTTGCGCGCTTCTGCGGATTCAAGGAATTTCGCTTCGATGATATGGTGATCGGTAACGCCGCGCCATACGCGCTCAAACAGGTAACCACCTTCTTCGGAAACACTGCCGGACCAGCGGCCGTCTTCGTCCACGGCATCCATCCACGCAGCAGCAGCCGCGACCGCAGCCTGCCTGTCCGTGGGGCCATATTCGGGGTTAAGCGCGCCGGTCAGGGCCATGGCCTCGACAATCGTGCTGTCATAACGGCGCGGAACATAAGTCATGAGCGAACGCATACGCCGGGCATGCTCGACCAGCGTGCGTAAATCTTCACCCGAACGTGCGCCTTCGTTGGTTTGCAGGATCATGTTCTGCAAACCGGCATCGACCAGATATTGTTCCAGCGCGCTGTCATCTTTCAGATAGACCTCGCTCTTGCCCTTGCCGACCTTGTAGAGCGGTGGCTGTGCGATATAAAGATGCCCGTTCTCGATGATTTCCGGCATTTGACGATAGAAAAATGTCAGCAGCAAGGTGCGGATATGCGCGCCGTCAACGTCAGCATCGGTCATGATGATGATTTTGTGGTAGCGCAGTTTTTCCAGGTTAAAATCCTCGCGGCCAATACCCGTGCCCATCGCCTGGATCAGCGTGCCGACTTCCTTGGACGACAGCATCCGGTCAAAGCGCGCACGCTCGACGTTCAGGATTTTACCCTTGAGCGGCAGGATCGCCTGATAATGCCGGTCGCGCCCCTGTTTAGCGGAGCCGCCAGCGGAGTCACCTTCCACCAGGAACAGTTCGGATTTTGTCGGATCGCGCTCCTGGCAATCGGCCAGCTTGCCGGGCAGGGAAGCAATATCCATCGCCCCTTTGCGCCGCGTCAATTCCCGCGCCTTTTTCGCCGCTTCACGCGCCGCCGCAGCGTCGATTACTTTCTGCACGACCATGGAAGCGTTTTGCGGATTTTCTTCCAGCCATTCGGCCAGCTTGTCGGCCATCAGGCTTTCGAGCGGTTGCCGCACTTCGGATGAAACCAGCTTGTCCTTGGTCTGCGAACTGAATTTCGGGTCGGGCAGTTTGACGGACACAATGGCGGTCAGACCTTCGCGCATATCATCGCCGGTCAGCTTGACCTTCTCTTTCTTGAGCGCGCCAGAGCTTTCGGCATAATTGTTGAGCGTGCGGGTCAGCGCCGAACGGAACGCCGCCAGGTGGGTGCCGCCATCGCGCTGCGGAATGTTGTTGGTGAAGCACAGCACGTTTTCATAATAGCTGTCATTCCATTCCAGAGCGACATCAATGGTAACATTGTCGCGGTCCCCGTGAATGGCGATGGGATCAGGAACAATAGGAGTCTTGTTACGGTCAAGATAGCGCACAAATGCCGCAATTCCGCCCTCGTAAAACAGGTCGACTTCCTTGGTGTCCTCGCCCCGTTCATCGCGCAGCAGGATGTGGACGCCCGAATTGAGGAACGCCAGTTCGCGGTAGCGGTGCTCCAGCTTCTCGAAATCAAATTCGGTAATCTTGAACGTCGCAGGTGAAGGGAAAAATGTAACGCGGGTGCCCTTCTTCCCGTTAGAATCGCCAGTCACTTCCAGCGAGCGCACGGTGTTACCGAATTCAAAACGCATGTTATGTGCCTTGCCTTCGCGCCAGATGTCCAGTTCCAGCCATTCGGACAGAGCGTTCACAACCGACACGCCCACGCCGTGAAGACCGCCGGACACCTTATAAGCATTGTCGTCGGACGTATTTTCGAATTTGCCGCCCGCGTGAAGCTGGGTCATGATGACTTCGGCTGCGCTGACGCCTTCTTCCGTGTGCATACCCGTGGGAATACCGCGGCCATTATCTTCGACAGAGACACTGCCATCCGCGTTCAGCGTGATCTGGATAAGGTCGCAATGTCCGGCCAGCGCCTCGTCAATCGCGTTGTCTGAAACCTCGAACACCATGTGGTGCAGGCCCGATCCATCGTCGGTGTCGCCGATATACATGCCCGGCCGTTTACGCACGGCATCAAGCCCTTTCAGGACCTTGATTGAATCCGCGCCATAGTCGTTTTGATTGCGATTATCGGAAGGGTTTTTCACGCCTTCCGGGGTGCCATTTTCTATGTTTTCACTCATCTAATCCTCTTAGCCGTTTGAGCCCCGAAACCCAAGGATTTTGTTTGAAAAGCAGATAATAAATTGCATATTTTACAGTCAGTTATCATAGATTGACCGGGGGGTCTTTCCACTAGCGCTATTCGTCGCTGAAATGATGCACTAGACCCCTGTTAGAGGAGGAACATGCCATATGACAAACCCTGCCGATATTGTGCCTTTTGCCAAGACGATGGGCATTACAATTACCGAAATGACCAAAGAGAAAATCACTGGCGAAATGCTGGTGCGGCCAGAGATATGCACGGCGGCGCAGGCGGGCGGTGCGCTATCTATCCATGGCGGTGCGGTGATGACCTTTGCCGATGTTCTGGGTGCATTCGGGGGCTTTGTGAACCTGCCGGAAGGATCAGGCGGAACGACGACATCCGAAAGCAAGACCAACTTTCTGAACGGTGCACCGGCAGGGCAGACAGTTTACGGCGAATCCACCCCGTTAAAAGTCGGCAAAAGACAATCGGTCTGGCAAACGCGGATCACGCTGGAAGACGGGACATTGGTTGCGGTCGTGACCCAGACGCAGATTGTTCTTTGAGCCAGTTGCCATTCAAATCTTTCCATCAGGGCGATTCTTGGGCTAGGCTCTATCCATGATGAGAAAGCTTTGCTCCGCCCTGTTGATTTGCCTGGCCGCCAGCGCCTGTTCCGAAACCACGAAAGTCAGCGATGACCTGGAGCAGAGCCAGACGGATGCCGGAAATCCGACTGGCCGTGTGGAAAGGGAGGGCGCCAGTCCGGGTGAACGGCCGGTCCGCATCGGTGAGGGTGGTCCCCGCTTTGAAGCCTGCCAGGGCGCGGGCAGGGTGGCCAATCTGCGCGGCAATGAAGAACTGGCTGTATTGATCGCGCCCTTTGCCAGCGCGGAAAGCAAGGACAGTCTGCAAGCCGGACAATTCCTCCATATATGTAGCCGCAGCCTTGACCAGCAATGGATGGGCGTCGTCTATAGCCCCGCGCCAGCAGAGGGTGAGGAAGCAATAGATTGCGGTGTATCCACGCCCGTCCGCTCCAAGCGCAATTATGATGGCCCGTGCAAAAGCGGCTGGGTCGAGAGCGCTTTTGTGAAACTGGTAGCGGGTTAACGCCGTTTAGCCGCTCACTCCTATCATGGGCCTAACAAGGGGAAATATTTCTATGGCATTAAATCCTGTCACCTATCTGGAACAGCCTTTCGGACAAATGGCCGAGCTTATCAACGCCCATGCCGAGAACCAGCCGGAGCGGATTGCGCTCGATGATAGTGAGGAAAAACTGAGCTGGGCGCAGACAGCCGATCTGGTCAACCGGGTCGCGGCGCAGCTTCAGGCAGATGGCTTGAAAAAAGGGCAGGCGGTTTCGATCCTCGGCACAACGACAGTCCGCTATGCCATTGCCTATCTTGCCGCGATCGTGGCTGGTGGCTGCGCGGCGCCGCTCACTACCTCCGCGACGCCGAAGCAGCTTGCAAATATGATGGCCGACAGCGGCGCGATGCATCTCTTTGTCGATAGCGCGAAACGTGCGGAGCTTTTCGACAGCGGTATTGACCTGCCGCCGCTCAAGCATGTCATGCTGGATGTGGCACAGGAAGACGCTCCGTTGATGTATGACTGGATGGCGGAAGAAGGCGCCATCCCGGAAGATCTGGGCGCTGGTCCCAAAGATCCGTTCAACATCATCTATTCCAGCGGCACGACAGGCACGCCCAAGGGCATTGTCCACAGCCGCCAGATGCGCTGGTATCAAATCTCCGTCGGCGAAGGCACCGGCTATGGCAAACCGGGTCAGGTGTCGCTGTTATCAACCCCGCTCTATTCCAACACGACGCTGGCTGTTTTCCTGCCGACCATGGCTTATGGCGGCACGGCCATCCTTATGCGGAAATTTGATTGCCAGCGCTGGCTGGAACTGGCTCAGGAAAACCGCGTGTCCCATACCATGCTGGTCCCCGTGCAATATCAGCGGCTGATGGATTTCGAGGGCTTTGACGACTATGATCTGAGCAGCTTCACCCATAAATATTGCACCAGCGCGCCGTTTTCTGCCGAACTAAAGGCCGAAGTCATAAAACGCATGCCCGGCGGATTGATCGAGGTTTACTCGATGACCGAAGGCGGCGTGGTCTGCATCCTGCTCGCCCATGCCCATCCGGACAAATTGCACACGGTCGGCATTGCCTGGGGCGGCAGTGAAGTGATTACCGTGGACGAAGATCTGAACCGTTTGCCACGCGGTGAAATAGGCGAGCTGGTCGGGCGGTCACAAACGATGATGAGCGGTTACCAGAACCAGCCGGAAAAAACCGAGGAAGCAAGCTGGTATGATGAAAATGGCGACCGCTGGCAACGCATGGGCGACATTGGCAAGGTGGATGAGGATGGCTTCATCACCCTGATGGGCCGGTCAAAAGACATGATTATTTCCGGCGGCTTCAACATCTATCCCCGCGACCTCGAAGAAGCATTGATGGCGCAGCCCGATGTTGCCGATGCGGCGGTGGTCGGTATAGCTTCACGGCAATGGGGCGAAACGCCTGTCGGCTTTGTCGTGGTAGAAGCAGGCGCATCGCTTGATCTGGAAGCGCTGAGAGAGGCGACCAATGCCCAGCTTGGCAAGACACAGCGCCTGTCCGAACTGCATCTGGTTGATGAATTGCCGCGCAGCCATATCGGCAAGATCCTGAAAACCGAATTGCGGGAGCTGGCCGAGGCGCAAAATCCAAAATAACCGCCCGCGCATGAACGCAGGCTATAGACTCTTTCCGCGCGCGAGATTAAGCGCATAGCCATGTCTATAGCTCATGAAGAAACCATCCTGATCGTTGATTTTGGCTCTCAGGTCACGCAGCTTATCGCCCGGCGCGTCCGTGAAGCGGGGGTCTATTCAGAGATCGCCCCGTTCAACAATGCCGAGGAGGCGTTTGAGCGTCTGAAGCCCAAGGGAATCATCCTTTCCGGCGGCCCCGCCAGCGTCACCGAAGAAGGCAGCCCGCGCATCCCGCAGGCGTTTCTGGATGCCGGTATTCCCGTGCTTGGCATTTGCTATGGCCAGCAGGTGTTGACCACGCAACTGGGCGGTCAGGTCGAAGGCGGCGAGAGCGGTGAATTTGGCCGCGCGTTTATCGAGATTTCCGAAAGCTGCGTCCTGTTCGACGGCCTGTGGAAAGTCGGCGAAAAGCATCAGGTGTGGATGAGCCACGGCGACAAGGTAACAGAATTTGCCCCCGGCTTCCGCATCGTCGCAACGACCGAAGGCGCACCTTTTGCGATTATCGCAGATGATGAAAAGCGCTTCTACGGCATGCAATTCCATCCCGAAGTTGTGCACACGCCCGATGGTGGCCGCCTTGTCGCCAATTTCGTGCGCCACGTCTGTGGGTGTTCCGGTGACTGGACCATGGCAGAGTTCAAGGAAGCCAAGATCAAGGAAATTCGCGAGCAGGTAGGGGATGGCAAAGTCATTTGCGGCCTGTCCGGCGGCGTCGATAGCGCTGTTGCCGCGGTGCTGATCCACGAAGCGATCGGCGATCAGCTCACCTGCGTCTTTGTCGATCACGGCTTGATGCGGATGGGTGAGGCGGATCAGGTGGTGAGCCTGTTCAAGGGGCATTATAATATCCCGCTGGTGCATCTCAATGTCGAGACTTTATTCCTGAACGGCCTGAAGGGCGAGACGGACCCCGAAAAGAAGCGCAAATTCATTGGCAAGACCTTCATTGATGTCTTTGAAATTGAAGCCAAAAAAGTCGGCGGCGCGGATTTCCTCGCACAAGGCACGCTCTATCCCGATGTGATCGAAAGCGTCAGCTTTACCGGCGGTCCGAGTGTCACAATCAAATCGCATCATAACGTCGGCGGTCTTCCCGAACGCATGAACATGAAGCTGGTCGAACCTTTGCGCGAACTGTTCAAGGATGAAGTCCGCGAACTTGGCCGCGAGCTTGGTCTGCCCGAAATATTCGTTGGCCGCCATCCGTTCCCCGGCCCCGGCCTTGCGATTCGCATCCCCGGAGAAGTGACCAAGGAACGCTGCGACATTTTGCGCAAAGCCGACGCTATCTATCTGGAAGAAATCAGAAATGCCGGATTATATGACGCGATCTGGCAGGCCTTTGCAGTCCTGCTCCCCGTCAAAACAGTCGGCGTGATGGGCGACCAGAGAACCTATGACAGCGTCTGCGGCCTGCGCGCAGTAACCAGCACCGACGGCATGACCGCTGACGTTTATCCTTTCGACGCAGGCTTCCTGACCCGCGTTTCGACCCGGATCGTCAACGAGGTAAAGGGCATAAACCGCGTGGTCTACGATTATACCAGCAAGCCGCCGGGGACGATCGAGTGGGAGTGAGTTGCAGCAGCGGGGCGCTCCGGTGCCCCGTCTTTGCGCCCGAAGGGGATAGTGGAACTACCAGCGAGTAAACCGATGAACAGCAGCGAAAAGATCTATTCCGGCAAGACAAAAGACCTGTACGCCCTGGCGAATGACAACATCCTCCTCGTCTTCAAGGACGACGTCACCGGGGGGGAAGATGGCGTCATCGACCCGGGTGCCAACGCCGTCATCGGTCAGGTCGAAGGCAAAGGCCGAAAGTCTCTCGCCATGACCGAGCATTTCTTCAAGTGTCTCCATGCCGCTGGCATCCCTACCCATCTGGTGCGTCTCGACCTCGAGCAGGCCAGCATGGAAGTCCGTCGTGCCGAGCCCCTGGGCAAGGATATCAGCGGCAAGGGTGGCCTCGAATTCATCTGCCGCACTCGGCCCTGGGGAAGTTTCCAGCGCCGTTACCAAAATTACATCGGTGAAACTACGGGTGATCTCGACTACCTCGTCGAGATCACCATCAAGGACGACGAACGCGGTGATCCGCTCATCAACGACGACACCATCGTTGCCCTCGGCCTCCTTAGCCAACAGCACCTCGATCAGGCCAAGGATCTCACCCGTCAGGTGTGCCGTATCGTCGAGTCAGACCTGGCTGACAAGGGCCTCGGCCTGATCGACATGAAGATCGAAATCGGCTTCGTCGATGGCGAGGTCGTGGTTATCGACGAGGTCTCGGCAGATGCGATGCGGGTCATGGACGGCGAAGGCAAAGTGCTGGAACACGGGACGCTGTACGAACAACTGATCCGCTAGGGTGCTGGGGCACAGCTGACAGCATCAACCCCACGAAGCCCGCAGTTCATAACTGGGGGCTTTTTTGCGGACTTTGAAAGTACGACATTCACGAATGCTGCTATGTGCGTCTCAGCGTTCAAGTGCCGAGATGAGTTGAGCCAAGCTGCTGGCGAGGGTTTCAGTCTCGGCCGCTGAGAAGGGGCTGCTTCCAGCACTTTTGAAGAACAAGTATTGGGTATGGTATTTTTTATGGCATTGCTTGGGTGCTTATTTTTAATACACTGATTTTTAAGGTAAAATTCTATCTGTTGATAATCGAGTGGGAGTGATTCTGCTAAATTAAGCAGCCACGCATCCATCTCTTGTTCTTCGCCTGTCTTGCAGAGATCCTGAAACCGGTTCAGGATGGCGAGTGAAAAGATAGTCATAGCTGACAAAACAGGAGAATCCCATGAAAGCCATTCAACTTCACGCGCCTGCATCGCTTGATAATCTTAAACTTGTTGATCTCCCTGATCCTGCGGCGCCCGGTCCGGGTGAAATTGCGGTTCGGCTGCGGGCGTCTTCGCTCAACTATCATGATTATGCGGTGGTGAAAGGCATGATTCCGACCGCCGAGAATCGTATTCCGATGTCGGATGGTGCGGGCGAAGTGACGGCGGTTGGTGAGGGCGTGACAGAATTTAAGGTCGGCGACACGGTTGTCTCGACCTTCTTCCCCGACTGGCTTGATGGCGGGCCACCAGAGAGCGGCTTTCAGCGAGTGCCCGGTGACGGAATTGACGGCTATGCTTGTGAGCAGGCGGTGGGGCAGACGACTTCCTGGACCCATGCGCCCAAGGGATATAGCGCGGCAGAGGCGGCGACGCTGACCTGCGCAGGGCTTACGGCCTGGCGCGCGCTCTTCGTTGATGGCTGCGTGAAGCCCGGCGATACCGTGCTGGTGCAAGGGACTGGCGGCGTGTCGATATTTGCCCTGCAATTTGCCAAGGCGGCTGGGGCGAAGGTCATCGCGACATCATCTTCGGATGAAAAACTGGCTCGGCTCAATGATTTGGGCGCAGACCATCTGATCAATTATAAAGAGGTGGAAGCCTGGGGACCGAAGGTGCTGGAACTGACCGGCGGGGCAGGCGTCGATTGCGTGGTGGAAATTGGCGGCCCCGGAACGCTCGACCAGTCGATGATGGCAACGCGCATCGGCGGTCATATTGCGCTGATCGGTGTGCTGACCGGCTTTGCCGGACCAGTGCAGACCGGACTGTTAATGGGCAAAAACCTGCGGGTACAGGGCCTCACCGTGGGCAGCCGTGCGCATCAGCTCGACATGATTGCGGCCATCGAGGTCAATGGCATCAAGCCGGTTCTCGACAAGCATTTCCCGCTGGCTGATTTGGCCGATGCATTCCGGCATCAGGAATCGGGTGCGCATTTTGGCAAGATCATTGTGGATATCTGATCGCTTTCCGGCGGAATGACGTGGGGCGCGTGGATTAGCTTCGCCGCCCCGACACATGCTCGACATGACTAAGCCAGGAAGCATCAATAGGCTTTGCAACCTGAGCATATCTGGCCTATTCAGTCGGAAAGACAATCTGCACATTCCGGAGGTTTATGTGACCTATGTCCGCACAGTGGCATGTGTCTCTGGTTTGCTGCATATTCAAAACTAGGATGAAGACAATGAGTAACGAAACGAAAATGTATGGCATCTCCAATTGCGACACGATCAAGAAAGCGCGCAACTGGATGGAGAAAAACGGCATTAATTACGCTTTCCATGACTATAAGAAATCCGGCATTACCAAGGACAAGCTGGAAGAGTGGGTGATGCAGGTCGGCTGGGAACCGCTGTTGAACAAGCGCGGCACGACGTTCAAAAAGCTGCCGGACATGGTGAAGGAAAATGTTAGCGAAGACACCGCGATCATGCTGATGCAGGAAAATCCCAGCATGATTAAGCGCCCGGTTCTGGAGCATGGTGACGAACTGGTCGTCGGTTTCAAGGCCGCAGATTATGAAGCGGTCGGACTAACCGCGCGCAACGGATAGATAGCTGGCGGTTAGGGAAGGGATGTGATGCAGCGGTTTTTCCTGATCCTGTTTCTTGTGACGGGAACAACCGCCTGCAACATGCAAAGCCGCGCTAATGATGGACCAGCACAATCGATGCCGACATTAACCGGAGAGCCGCCCATCATCATCGCGCATCGCGGCGCGAGCGGCAATGTTATCGAACATACGCTGGAAGCCTATCAGCGCGGGATTGATCTGGGCGCTGATTTTATCGAGCCTGATCTGGTCCTGACAAAAGACGGGGTTCTGGTCGCTCGCCATGAGAATGAGATTAGCGAGACGACAAATGTCGCGGACAAGCCGGAATTTGCGGACCGCAAAACGACCAAGGCCATTGACGGATCGGACCATAGCGGCTGGTTTACCGAGGATTTCACGCTCGCCGAATTAAAAACCCTGCGCGCCAAGGAACGGCTGCCAGACATAAGGGCCGCGAATACAGCCGATGACGGGAAGTTTGAAATCCCGACCTTTGAAGAAGTGCTGCAACTCATCAAGGCGCATGAGGAAAAGACCGGCAAGCGCGTGGGCGTGTATCCCGAAACCAAGCACCCGTCCTATTTCGCCTCAATCGGTCTGTCGCATGAAAAGCCAATGCTGGAACTGCTTGCAAAATATGGCTTTGCAGGCGCGGCCGACCCCGTTTTCATCCAGTCATTTGAAGTCGGCAATTTACGCGCACTCGACAAGATAACCGACATCCGGCTGGTGCAGCTTGTTTCCGAGCGGGGCGGGCCAGCAGATATGCCGGACCTTGATTATGCGGATATGCTGACAGCAGACGGGCTGGCAGAAATCGCAAGCTATGCAGATGGCATCGGACCGGCCAAGGATCTGGTCATCGCGCGCTCGCTGCTCGGCTATCTGGGCGAGCCAACCGGTCTGGTTGCCGCGGCGCACAAGGCTGGTCTGGCCGTGCATCCCTGGACATTCCGGGCGGAAAATGCCTTTTTGCCCAAGGATTTCCAGAAGGGCGGTTCAGCATCTGACACCGGAGATATGAAAGCGGAGATCGGCGCGTTTCTGGCTACCGGGATTGATGGTTTTTTCAGCGATAATCCGCGCGAAGCCGTTTCCGCTGCCCGGCAATATTCGGACAAATGACGCACCACGGCGCGGCGGGATTGCGCCGGCTAATAAATATTTGATTTTGCGTCTGGAAAATGGTGATTTCATGTTAGTCTGGTTTTAATGTTACCTGGAGGCTATTAGAATATCTATGTCCACGACTTACACACTCGATACGTCAACAAGCCGTGCCAACCCGACGCCGCAGCCGATGAAGCGGCTCTCGGTCCCCAAAATCCAGCGCCGCAAGGTCGATGGCGTGACGGCAGAGCCCGTGGTGATGCTGACAGCCTATACCGCGCGGATGGCGCAGTTGCTGGACGCGCACTGCGATATGCTGCTCGTTGGTGATTCCCTTGCCCAGGTGATTTATGGCTTGCCGTCCACGATCCCGGTGACTGTGGATATGATGTGCAA
>JADMKQ010000004.1 GCA_015478735.1 Sphingorhabdus sp.
CATCCGCGCCCTTGGCTACGCGCCATAAGGCGCGGCGGCCGGTCGGCCTTGCCTCCGCTTCGCGTCGGTCTGGTGTGTGTCATTAACGTTGCTCCAAGGTCGCGCCGAACCGACGCGAAGCGGAGGCAAGCGCGACCGCGCGCCCGAGCTTATGCGAGGAAAGCCAAGCGGGCGGATGCCCGCGCCCGGCGCTTGAGGTCCAAAAAGAAACCGTTCCCAAGACCAAAACACAACAACAAAAATCACACACAACCACACAGCAAAGGAACAACAACCATGGCAGCAGAAAACGGCAATTCTTTTCTTTTGAAAATTGGCGATGGCGGCGATCCGGTGGGCTATTCCACCATTGCGGGCCTGCGCACGACGCAGATGTCGGTGAACGGCGCGCCGGTGGCGATTACCAACAAGGACAGCGGCGGCTGGCGAGAGCTTTTGTCGGGCGCTGGGGTGCGTTCTGTCTCCGTGTCGGGGGCGGGTGTGTTTACCGGATCGGCGGCGGAGTTACGGATTAAAAATCACGCGCTCGCGGGGGAGATTGACGCTTATGAGCTGAGCTTTGAAAGCGGCGATAGGATGCGCGGCAATTTCCTGGTCACGCGGCTGGATTATAGCGGCGATTATAACGGCGAGCGGACTTATACGCTCAGCCTCGAAAGCTCTGGCGCGGTGATCAATGTCTGATCGGGGCAATGCTTTAAGGGGCGAGGCGGAACTGGTGCTGGACGGGCGGCGGCTGGTCTTGCGGCCCAGTTTTGCCGCTTTGGTCGCGGCGGAGGAGGAGCTGGGCTCGCTTTTCGACCTGGTCGAGCGAGCGGCAAACGGGCGGCTGTTGCTGTCCGAAATGGCGGCGCTTTTCTGGCATGTGATCCGCGAGCGTCCCGATGATCTGACGCGCGCGGAGTTTGGCGAGGCGATGATGGCGGCGGGGCTGGCGGGAGTGACGCCTGCGCTGAAAATCCTGCTCAAACAGATATTGCAGGGGCGGTGATGATATGGGGCATGATTTCCGGGCCAGTGCCGCGCATCTCGCCGGCCTCATCCCCGCCGCGACCGGGTGGACGCCGGACCAGTATTGGAACGCTACGCCTGCGGAACTGGCCGCCATTCTTTTGGCTCTTTCCCCCGCAAGCCAAGGCGCTGCGCCGCTCAACAAATCCGAAATGGAAAAACTGAAAGACACCCTTGAAAATGGATGAAGAAATTGAACGGCTGGTCATTTCCGTGCGCGCGGATACGGCCGCTTTTGCGAAAGATGTGGCGGATATGAAGGGGCAGCTTGATGGCCCGCTGGCGAGCGGGATGGAGCGCGCCGGGTCTGCGCTGGAAACCAGTCTGGGCCGCGCTATCCGGCGGGGTTCGCTGGATTTGCAGGATCTGAAAGGCACAGCACTGTCCGTCATGGCGGAGATTGCGGAGGCGGCGATTAACAGCGGTCTGGGCAGTCTGTTTGGCGGCGCGGGTGGAGGCAGCACAGGCGGAGGCTTGCTTGGCCTCGGCACATCGCTTTTGAACGCGGCGCTGGGCGCACCGGGGCGGGCGACGGGTGGGCCGGTGACCGGCGGGCGCGCCTATAGGGTGGGCGAGCAGGGGCCGGAGCTTTTCGTGCCCGCATCATCCGGGCGGATCGAGCGGAGTGGCGGAGCGTCCGCATCGCCCGACATTCGCCTCACCATCAATATATCGGACAATGGCCACGCCAGCGCGCCCGATCAGGTGCGCCGCTCCAGCAGGCAGGTTGCCCGCGCGGTGCGTAGCGCACTGGCCTATCGGGAGGGGTAGATAATGGGTTTCTGGTTGGCGAGCAAACGAACAGCGCAGCAAACGGACTTTATCCAGCGGTTCGATCCACGCTTCTGGACCGTCAATTTCCCGCGTCCGGCTATGGCTTCGGTGGTGACGACAGCGGCAGATGCGCTGCGCGTCGATGCGGTTTTCTATAATAGCGATGATCTGGCGGGGCTGATCTGGGAAACGGAAGACACGCTCGATCACCCGCTGCTGGCTTATGAAACATGCGCCAATTACGCGCGGCTCAGTCTGAAATTTCGCTGGCGCTCGTCGGGGATCATGGCGCTGGATCAGGTCAATGGACCGACCCTGACGATCGAGGGGCGCGATGCGCTGGGCAATGCGAAAAACTGGTATGTCCGGCTGTGGAACTATGCCAGCGGGACGCCGACCGACGCGCAGATCCGGCTTGATTTTTCCAGCCTGGACGGCGGCTTCATGCTGCCCGGCGAGGCGGAGCGGGTCTATCCGCATGATATTGACCGGATGTTCATCTCCATCATGCCGCCGGGCTATGACGAGGTCGGAACCCGCTATCCCGCGCCCCGTATCGGCTGGGTAGAGATGAGCGGGATTAAAGCCGATGGCGGCGGTGCTGTGCTGGAAATCGGGGATGTCATGGTGCCGGAAAATGGCCTGTCCATGGCGAGCGGCTATGATGACAGCTTCAACCAGACGCCGGAGCGATTGCTGCGCTCCATCCGTGCGCTCGGCTATCGCGGGGCGATCAACCATTATGTCGGGATGAGCCATTATTTCCGCCTCGAAACAAGTGGAGCGGGCCTCTATGCCAGCCTGTCCGCGCCGCAGCCGGGGAGGATTTCGCCGCGATCAACCAGCCCTGCACCACCTGGCACCGCGATCTGGTGACACGGGCAAAGGCGATGGATTTCACGGTCATTTTCTCGCTTTCCTACGAGCTTTTTGACGCGCATTGCTGGAACGCGTGGAAACAGCGGGCGGAAAATGGCGATCCGGCGCTGACCGGATGGGATCCGCCATCGACCCTGCTATCCCCGGCACAGCCAGCGGCGATGGGATATTTGCAGGCCGTGGCGCGGGCCTTTACCGCGATTGCCCGCGATGCCGGGGCGGCGATAAAGTTCCAGGTGGGCGAGCCGTGGTGGTGGACTATGCCGGACGGGCGCATCTGCCTGTATGACGCGGCGGCGCAGGCGGCTTTTGGCGGCGCTCTGGTCAGCATAGCGGACATGAAGGGGCCAAAGACCGAGGTGCAAAATGCGATGCTGGATCAGGCGGGGGCGATGCTGGCGGCATCCACGGCGGATCTGGTTGCGGCGGTAAAGGCCGAAGCATTGGGGGCACCAGTCGAAACGCTGCTCCTCGCCTATTTGCCGAGCATATTGGACGAGACAGCGCCAGAGGCAAAGCGCGCCAACCTGCCGGTCGGGTGGGCCAGTCCCGCTTTCGATATTTTGCAGCTTGAGGATTATGACTGGGTGATTGCGGGCAACCTGTCCGCGACCCGGCGCGGCATAGAGTTGGCGACGCAGCGGCTGGGCTATCCGGCGGAGGCACAGCATTATTTTGCCGGTTTTGTCTTAACCGCCGATGCGCGCTTTATCTGGGCCAATATGGTCGATGCGATTGCCGCGGCACAGGCGCGCGCTACGCCGGAAATTTTCATCTGGGCACTGCCGCAGGTGGCGCGGGACGGCTTTACCTATTTTCAGGAACAGGAGGATGCAATGGACGCTTTTGACGACGTGCAATTCCCGATTGCCATTGGTGCGGGTGCCATGGTTTCACCGCAATTTTCGACCGATATTGTCACCACTTTGTCGGGCCATGAGAAGCGCAATAGCGACTGGGCCGATGCGCGGCTGCAATTTGATGCCGGGCCGGGTGTGCGGTCGGAAGCGGAACTCCGCACGCTAATCGCCTTTTTCCGGGCAAGGCGCGGGGCGGCAAAGGCGTTTCGCTTCACCGATCCCTATGACCATAGCAGCAATGACATGGCCGATAATATAGATGTTCCTCCGACAGCGCTGGACCAGATTATCGGAACGGGTGATGGCGAGAAAACCCGCTTTCCTTTGGTCAAAACCTATGGCGATGCCGAGGGCGAGGCGCAGAAGCGGCTGATTACCCGGCCGGTGCCGTCCTCCGTCCTTGTCGCCGTCGATGGCGTGGTGGCAGCAGGTTGGATGCTGGGACCACTGGGGCAGATAATCTTCGACACGCCGCCCGCAGAGAACAGCCAGATAACCGCCGGTTTCCTGTTTGACGTTCCCGTCCGTTTTGCCAGCGACCGCCTCGATCTGAGCGCGAGCACATTTCTGGCCGGTGACATTGCCGAGGTTCCCCTTATCGAAGTGCGGGACACGCCATGAGCGCCGCGTGGTTGGACGGGCCGCTGACGACCAGTTGCTATGCGTGGCGGCTGGAACGGGCAGATGGTGTGACATTGGGCTTTGTCTCGCATGACCGCGATCTGGTGATTGACAATCTGCGCTATCGCGCTGCGCCGGGCATGGTGCCGTCCACCATCGCGCTGTCCGACTCTCTCGACGTGGACAGCGTCGATCTGGAAGGCGTGATGACCAGCGCGGCGATTGCCGAGACGGATTTGATCGCGGGCCGGTGGAACGGCGCGCGGCTGCACATGGCGCTGGTCAACTGGGAAGATCCGGATGCCGAGCCGCTCCATCTGGTTAGCGGCGAATTTGGCGAGATTACCCGCAGCGGCGATGCGTTTCGGGTAGAAATGCTGGGCAGCACGTCGTTTCTGGACGAAGCGATTGCGCCGCTCACTTCGCCCACATGCCGCGCGCGGTTCGGGGATCGGGCTTGCAAGGTCAGTCTTGCCATGCACCGGGCCGAAATGGCGGTGAGCGGGATTGCAGACCCGCATCTGGAATTTGCGGGGCTTGCGGGGCAGGGCGCTGACTATAGCTATGGCGAGCTGCGCTGGTTAAGCGGCGAAAATTGCGGGCTGGGCTTCGCGATACTCAGCGGCGCGGGCAATAGCATCCGGTTGGCGGATCAGCCCGTCCGGCCCGTTTCCATTGGCGACAAGGCGCTTTTGACCGCTGGCTGTGACAAGAATTTTGCCACCTGCCGCGACCGTTTTGCCAACAGCATCAATTTTCGCGGGGAGCCGCATTTGCCGGGCAATGACCTGCTCACCCGCTATCCGGGAGCATGAGAAATGAGTTCCAATCAGGCAGAAACCATCGCTGAAATGGCGATGCAACTTTGCGGCAGCGATTTCCGGCTGCACGGGCGAAGCGCCGATCATGGACTGGATTGCATTGGCCTTGCCGCGCAGTGCCTGGCTGCGGCGGATGTCCCTTGCGAAGTCCCGACCGGCTATTCGGTTCGCGGCGGCAGTATCGCGCAGATCGCGGCGGTGATGGAGCAGGCGGGCTTTGTGTGCCTGCCCAATGATAGGCCACTGCGCGAGGGCGATATCGTGCTGGCGCGGCCTAGTCCGGTGCAATGGCATCTGATGGTGCGGGCGGAAGGCGGCTTTGTCCATGCCCATGCCGGTCTGGGTCAGGTCGTCTTCACGCCCGGCCCGGCGCCGTGGCCGATAACTAAAATCTTTAGAATGGAGAGCTAAATGGCGACCTTGGTTTTGACGGCTGTTGGCACCGCTTTTGGCGGTCCGATTGGCGGCGCTCTGGGCGCGATGCTGGGGCAGCAGGTCGATCAGAATATCCTGTTCAAGCCCAAGGGCCGCGAAGGCCCGCGCTTACAGGAACTGGCGGTGCAAACATCCAGTTACGGATCGCAAATCCCGCGGCTTTATGGCAAAATGCGCGTGGCAGGGACGGTGGTCTGGGCAACCGACCTTAAAGAAACGCGCCAGTCGAGCGGCGGTGGTAAGGGCCGTCCGAGCAGCACGACCTATAGCTATTCCGCCTGTCTGGCCGTGGCACTATCCAGTCGGAATGTGAAGAATATCGGCCGGATATGGGCGGATGGCAAGCTTTTCCGGGGCAGCGCAGGGGACTTCAAGACTCCGGTCACGTTCCGTTTCTACACCGGTGATGAGGACCAGAGTGTCGATGGCCTGATCGCCAGTGCGGAAGGAGCGGGGGAAACGCCTGCCTATCGCGGTCTGGCGCTGGCGGTGTTCGAGGATATGGACCTGACCGACTATGGCAACCGTATCCCGTCGCTGACGTTCGAGGTGATAGCGGATGACGGCGCGGTGAGCCTTGGCACGATTATCAGCGATATTTCTGGCGGTGCGATTACCGCGTCTGCCAACGAACTGCTTCACGGTTTCGCCGCTTCTGGCGCGGACCGCCGGGACGCACTGGCGGCGATTAGCGACAGTTTTTCTTTATCCTTTCCCGCTGTGGATGGCGTTCTCCATGCCAAGCCGCGCCAGTTTGATCCGGAAGCGACTGTAATTTCCCTGCACGACGATATTCTGTCCAGCCAGAATGGCCGCAGCATCGATCGTCCGGAATCGCAGACCCTGCCAGAAACCAAAATCGCGCGGCAACAGGCGCTGCGCTATTATGATCCGGGGCGCGATTATCAATCCGGCATGCAAAATGCGTTTCGTCCGGGGCAGAGCCGGGTGATTGCCCATCAGGACTTTCCCGCCGCGATCAGCGCGTCACAGGCCAAGAATATCGCTCAGGCCAAATTATGGACGCTCTATCAGGAGCGCAGCACGGCCCGGCTGCATGTCCGGCGTAGTGCGATGCCCGTAACGCCGGGTGCGCTGGTCCAGTGGGATGAGAGCGGCGATATATGGCGGGTGCGAAACTGGGAGATGAGCCGGGGCAGTATCGCTTTGATGCTGTCGAAAGCTGGCAGCGTCTTGCCGGACGCCGGGGGCGCAGCGGATAATGGCCGCCCGGTGAAGGAACCGGACGCGCTGGCCGGGGAGACGCGGTTGGCGCTGGTCGATCTGCCCTTTGCACTGGGCGCGCCGGGCGAGATTTCGGATAGCCCCAGGCTCTATGCCGCGGCGGCTGGGGAAGCGGGCTGGCGGAACGCACAATTATTTGTGACTCAGGCCGACGGCGTGACCAGCGAGTTTATCGGGCAGATAGCGGCGTCCGCTATCATTGGCACTGCACCTGATGCGCTGGGGAACAGCGGGCGGCATATTATCGACCGGCAAAACAAGCTTGTGGTGCAACTGCATAATGGCAGCATGACGCTTTATGATGCCGACCACGCGCAGCTATTGGCGGGCGCTAATATTGCCGCGATCGGGCGGGAGATAGTGCAATTTGGTTACGCTGTGCCGATTGGCGACAGACGTTACGTCTTGTCCGGTTTTTTAAGAGGTCTGGCAGGGACCGAAGCAGAGATGGACGGGCATGTGGCGGGTGAGGATTTTGTCCTGCTGAAAGGCGGCGACCTGACGGAAATTGACGCGCGCCATTACACCCCGTTTCAGCCTGTCACGCTGTCGGCGCTGGGAAGGGGGGACGCGCTTCCTGTAGCCCGCTCCATCAATGCACCGGGCCGGGCGATGAAGCCCTGGTCGCCTGTCCATCCGCGCGCCCGGTTGCTCCTGAACGGCGATCTGGAAATCGGCTGGACACGCCGCTCGCGGGCAGGGCTGCTATGGCCGGACCATGTCGAAATTCCGCTTGCCGAAGAGTCGGAAAAATACCGCGTCCTGATTGACGGGCAGACCATTGCCGAACCTGCCGTACCGTTGCTCGTCGTCCCCGCAGCGGCTGTGCAGGCTTACCGCGATCTGGGCATGTCGGACTTGCCGGTGACGATCCATCAAGTCGGCCAGCACAATATCTCCGACCCGCTGCATCACATCGCAATAATATGAAACGGGCAATAATATGAAACGGGCAATAATATGAAACAGGCAATAATATGAAACAGGATGTAAAAGGATCATCTTATGACAACTCTGCAAACCCCGCGCTTTGGCCTTCCTTTACTGGCAGTCGGGCAGGCGCATAAGGAATTATTTCATAACGACGCCTTGCTCTTACTTGATTTTTTAATGCATCCGATTGTGCAGGGCGTGGCCGATGACCCGGACCTGTTGCAGCCGGCGGAGGGCGATTGCTGGTTGGTCGGCACCTCCCCTGTTTCCGCGTGGAGCGGCAAGGCCGGTGAGATTGCAGGCTGGTCCACAGGTGGCTGGCACTTCATCAAGCCACAGGAAACAATGAAAATTATTATATTAAGCGGCGACCCGAGTGAAACGGGCTCGGCTATATATGATGGCACGGGCTGGCAAATCATGGCGCAAATATCCGGACCAACGGGCGGGGCTGTTGTGGATTCAGAGGCTCGATCAGCTATTGATTCGATTCTCGACCTGCTAAGAACAGTCCGAATCCTTCCCGAAAACCCGATTTGATCTTGATTTCATTGGCAATTTATCTGATTTTTCGCACAAAAGCGGTGATTTTTTCGTCTAAATCACGAAAATGGCGACATTTTCGCAACAGTTCAGCTATTTGTCTGCTTGCACTGGCAAGGGTCACGGGGTAGAAAAGCGCTGTGAATTCAGAACCTAAATGAGAAGGGGAATATAAATGCGGAAGCTTGCCATAGGATTGGCGCTTGCCTCTACGGCTCTCGCTACACCTGCTCTGGCCCGTGATGGCCAGTGGTATGTGGGCGTAGAAGGCGGCGCGATGCTGGTTGAAGACATTGAGTCTGATATCGGTGATTTTGACGATGCGTCTAAAGTAGACCATGACACCGGTTATGATTTCGGCGGTATTGTCGGTTATGATTTCGGCGGATTTCGTCTTGAAACAGAAGTTGCATACAAATCAG
>JADMKQ010000005.1 GCA_015478735.1 Sphingorhabdus sp.
ACGGCCAAGGCGCGTAGACGTGCGGATAGTCGCTGCGACCAATGCCGACCTTCCCCAAATGGCCGAAGAAGGAAAGTTCCGCGCCGACTTGCTCGACCGCTTGAGTTTCGAGGTCGTAACCCTGCCGCCGCTGCGTTACCGGGAAGGGGACGTGCCTGTGCTGGCCGACTATTTCGGGCGCAGAATGGCCGCCGAACTGGAATGGGAATTCTGGCCCGGCTTTGGCCAACTCGCATCCGAAGCGCTGGCGCGCCACAAATGGCCGGGCAATGTCCGCGAGCTACGCAATGTCGTCGAACGCGCTGTCTATCAGTGGAGCGATTATACCAGGCCGGTCGATCACATCGTGTTCGATCCCTTCGAATCCCCGTGGAAGCCGCAAGGGACTCCATCTGCTCCATCCCAGCGCGCTGAAAAGAGACAGGAATTCGAAAATGTAGAAGCCACGCCCGCCGCTCCTTCCACTCCAGAACTTACCTTTGCGGCGGTCGATGACATGAAAGAAGCGGTCGAGGCCTATGAAAAGCGCATCCTCGAGGCCGCTCTTGCCAAATCACGCTATAACCAGCGCCAAACAGCCAAAGCGCTGAACCTTACCTATGACCAGTTGCGCCATGCCCTGAAGCGGCATGATCTGCTGGGATAGTTTCTGGGCCTTATATTCGCAGCTATATATGGGCGTAGCTTGAACGGACTCGTTCGCCCGTCTATAACGCTTCAAAGTATATTCGCCCTCATATGGTCGTAATGACAGTTGATACTGAGTTGCTTTGCTATCATATGAGCTTTCTGAAAGTCACTCTAACTACGGAGAAAATTCCGATGTCCTTTACACTCCCCGAATTGCCATATTCAAAAACCGCTTTTGGAGACCTGATCTCAGAAGCTACATTCAACTACCATCATGGCAAGCATCATCAGGCTTATGTAACCAAAACCAACGAGGCAGTTGAAGGCACGGATAAAGCGGGCAAGAAATTGTCTGAAATTATCAAATCATCGGAAGGCGGCCTGTTCAATAACTCTGCTCAGGTATGGAACCACAGCTTTTACTGGCTCTGCCTCAGCCCTGAAAAGCAGGAAATCCCTGCTAATCTGAAAAGCCGCATCGAAGCCGATTTCGGTTCGGTCGAAGAGTTCAAGGAAAAGTTCAAAGCCGAAGCTGTTGGCCATTTTGCTAGCGGTTGGGCATGGCTGGTGCTGAACGGTGACAAGCTGGAAATCACATCGCTGCATGATGCTGATAGTCCGGTTGCTCACGACATGAAGCCGCTGCTCACCATCGACGTATGGGAACATGCTTATTATCTGGATTACCAGAATGCTCGTCCGGATTATGTTTCGGCTCTGCTCGACAATGCCATCAACTGGGAATTTGTTGCATCCAACCTCGACGGTGAAGGCGTAAGCCGCGCTGACCAGGGCTAAGATAAGCTACAATATATTGAAGACCGCGCCCCTTGCGAAACGGGCGCGGTTTTTATTTGGACGCCGTTTCTTCCGCCTTCTCATTCTGCCCTATATCCAGACCGTGCCGCATCAGCATCGGAACATTGGCAATGGCGAATATGAAGGACAAGATGGTGACTCCCCATACTTTCAGCGTCAGCCACAGGTCAAAACTCATGGTCATGCGCATCGCTTCGTTCAGGATGGCCATGAAGACAAAGAAAATCGCCCAGTTGCGCGACAGTTTCAACCAGCCTTCATCGGAAAGTCCTTCGTAAGCGGCCTGTAACAGATATTTCAGCATCGCCTTACCGCGCAATAATCCGACGCCCAATATGACGGCGAAACCAGTATAGATGATGGTCGGTTTGATCTGGATGAAGCTGGGGTCATTGAAATAAATAGTCAGCGCGCCAAAGCCCATGACCAGCACCGCAGAGAGCCATAGCATCGGCGATATTTTGCCGATTTTCCATTTCGATATGATGACTGCCACCAAAATTGCAGCCATGAAAGCGGCGGTTCCGGGGATGATCCCGACAAATTTATACACTAGGAAAAAGATCAGGAGCGGCCCGAAATCAAGCGCGAAGCCCAGACCCTTGTTTTCCTTTTTCGGTTCTACGGTAATGACATCGTCGCTCATTCTTCTATTCCTGCTATCGCTGCGGCCAGATCATTGGCATCAAATGGGCGCAAATCTTCCATGGTTTCGCCGACTCCAATAGCATGTATTGGCAGTGCGAACTGTTTAGCGGCTGCGACAAGAACGCCGCCGCGCGCCGTGCCGTCCAGTTTGGTCATGATAAGGCCGGTGACTTTTGCCACTTCCTTGAAAACCTCGATCTGTGACAGGGCATTCTGTCCGGTTGTAGCGTCCAGCACGAGGACCACATTATGCGGCGCTTCGGGATTGAGCCTGCCCAAAACCCTGCGGATCTTGTCGAGTTCGTCCATCAACTCGGTGCGGTTCTGCAATCGGCCTGCGGTATCGACAATCAACACGTCAATGCCGGTCGCTGTCGCCTGTTTGACGCCTTCATAGACGATACTGGCGCTGTCGCCGCCCTCTTTGCCGCTGATGATCGGAACGCCGAGTCGTTCAGCCCATACTTTAAGCTGTCCGATCGCAGCAGCGCGGAACGTATCTCCGGCGGCGAGCATGACGCCGTAATCCTGCTCCAGAAACAGATGTGCCAGTTTGGCGATGGTCGTTGTTTTTCCGGAGCCATTAACGCCGATAACCAAGATAACTTGCGGGCGCGGGAATGCGTCGATTTCCAACGGGATCGCTACCGGTTCCAATATAGCCGCGATTTCCGACTGGATAATTTCACGAACCGCATGTTCGCTAAGGCCCTTTTCAAACCGCTCGTTAGAAAGTTTCTGACGGATAGAGGCCGCCGTTGCCGGACCAAGGTCCGACATGATGAGGGCATCCTCGATGTCATCCAGAGTTTCCTCGTCGAGCTTTGCCTTGGTGACAAGCCCGGTCAGGTTTTCGGTCAATCGGCCTGATGTTTTGCTAAGTCCACCAAACAGGCGGTCCCTCCAACCCGGTTTCTCGCTCATTATATCTTTCTTCCGATCAGGTTCATGCCATCGGACGAGATGACTTCTACAGGGATAATCCCGCCTTCATGCCCGCTTTGTTCTGTTTGCTCAAAACTTATATGGGCAAAATTCTCCGCATATCCTGCCTTGCCGTTTAATTCGCAAAGAACATTTTGCCTGGTTCCGACAAGACTGTTGCGCCAAGCCTGTGCCCTTTCGCTCACCCTTTGCCGCAAAATCCGGGCGCGTTCTTTGATAGTCGCACCGTCAACCCGAGGCATTTTTTCCGCTGGCGTGCCTTTTCGCGGAGAATAAGGGAAGATATGCCCATGAATGATGTCGCACTGGTCTATAATATCCAGGCTGCCAGCAAACATATCATCTGTCTCGGTCGGAAATCCGGCGATAATATCGGCACCAATGGCAATTTCGGGGCGCCTTTCCTTTAGCCGCGCGACCAGTTCTATCGCCTGCTCGCGGCTGTGGCGCCGCTTCATGCGTTTCAGGATCATGTTGTCGCCGGACTGCAAAGACAAATGCACATGCGGCATCATCCGGTTTTCACCGGTCAATATGTCGAACAGACGCTCGTCAATCTCTACGCCATCAACCGAAGACAGCCGCAGCCGTTTCAGGTTGGGCACATGTTTGAGAACACGTTCGACAAGCTGGCCAAGGCTGGGGCTTCCCGGTAAATCGGGGCCATAGCTGGTGACATCGACGCCGGTAAGCACCACCTCGTTAAAGCCCTTATCAACCAGTGCCTTCACCTGATCCACGACTTGCCCCGCCGGAACCGACCGGCTGTTGCCGCGGCCATAGGGGATGATGCAAAAGGTGCAGCGATGGTCGCAGCCATTTTGTATCTCGACAAAAGCGCGGGAGCGTTCGGTAAAGGCGCTGACCATGTGGGGCGCGGTTTCCCGGATCTGCATGATGTCGGACACGCGGATATCCGGTTTGTTGCTGTCCAGCCCGAATTTGAAATTGTCAGCATCATATTTGTCGAAATTACCGATCACGCCGGATGTTTCGGGCATGTTAGCGAACATATCGGGGTCCACCTGAGCCGCGCATCCGGTGACGACCACGGTCTTATCCGGATTGTCTCTCTTGGCACGGCGGATGGCCTGACGGGTCTGGCGCATGGCTTCGTTGGTTACGGCGCAGCTATTGACGATGACCAGTTGATCCGCATTGATCCGCGATGCCTTGATGGTCTGGCGGATGGCTTCGCTTTCGGCGATATTCAGGCGGCACCCCATGCTGATAATATCGGGTCCGCTCATCCGAAATCGTCCCAGTTCGCCTCGCCGCTAAAGACATAAGTGGTCGGCCCCTGCATCATGATGGAGCTGCCTTTTTGCCAGGACAGAACCAAAGTTCCGCCGGGTAGATGCACGTTGACAGGACTTTGCACTAACCCGCGCTGCATCGCGGCGACTGCGGTTGCACAGGCTCCGGTTCCGCAGGCACGGGTCAATCCGGCTCCACGCTCCCAGACACGCAAATATATATCGCCGTCTTTCACATGGGCGACATTCACATTGACGCGCTGCGGGAACAGGGGGTCAACCTCAATCATCGGTCCCAGCCGGTCGAGTTCGACAGCATCGCTATCGCTGACAAAGAATATAACATGCGGGTTGCCGACATTGACGGCAGCCGGATCCTGCAAATCTTCCCAGCCCACTGGCATGTGCAGCGTGTCCATAGCATAGGCGAGGGGGATCGCATCCCAGTCAAAGCGCGGCTCACCCATATCGACAATCGCGCCATTGTCCGTCACATGGCCAGAGATCATGCCGCCGCCGGTTTCGATGGACGTGCTCTCGCCCAGCAATTTCACCACGCAGCGCGTCGCATTGCCGCAAGCCTCTACTTCACCGCCGTCCGAATTATAGATTTGCATCCGGACATCGGCTTTGTCGGATGGCCTTAAAATGATGAGCTGGTCACAGCCGATACCGTGATGCCGGTTCGCTATGGCCGAGGCCTTGGCCGCAGACATGTCGAGTGCTTCGGACGTGCCGGGCGCACGCACGTCAATAATGACAAAGTCATTGCCCAGCCCGTGCATCTTGTGAAATTGCCCTTGTGTCATGTTGGCGATTTAGGGATGCAGGCTTGGCAAGTCCAGCATTTCAGAAGGAATTGCTGTGCGGGCAGGGGGATTAAAACCCGATTGGACCCGATTACCCGGCTTTCCGCTCTGTTTTGAGATCGTCCGGACCGGCTTCTTGTGCGCTGTTTTCCGGCTTCGTAACCAGCAAGGACTGCTCGGCAAGAACCTCATTTATCTGATGGTTGGAAAGCGGTTGACCGTAATGCCAGCCTTGCCCCGTCACACAGCCGATTTTACGCAGCTTGTCTTCGATCGCGCCATTTTCAATGCCGGCCGCTGTAATCGGAATACCCAGGCTTTTTCCCATTTTGGTAATAGCGTTCACAATTTCCGCGCTTCCCGGATTTTCCAATATGGACGTGACATGGCTGCGGTTAAGCTTGATCCGGCCAAATGGCAGCGCGTGCAAATGAGCCAGTGAACTGTAACCGACTCCAAAGCCGCCCAGAGCAATGCGAATACCCTGATTGGTGAGGCTGCCGAGTATCGACTGCGCGAGAATAATATCTTCCAGCAATGTGCCTTCGGCAATTTCTATTTCCAGCCGGTTGGGCGGAAACCCTGTTTCCACCAGCAGCTTGACTATTTTCTGTGCGAGCCAGCGATCCTGGAACTGCACACGGGAAATATTGAACGAGAGCGTCAGTGCAGGATTCCAGGATTTGGCATCTTCAAAGGCTTGCCGCATCACATTCAGGGTGATGTCCCCGATTATGCCGTTATCTTCGGCAATCGGAATGAATATCTCGGGGGAGACAGAGCCCTGAGTCGGGGAGTTCCAGCGCGACTGCACCTCAAATCCGGTGAGATTGCCCGTGGTTAGATCAACCTGCTGCTCGTAACAAGGAACAAACTCGCCAGCGGGAAGACCCTGACGCATGCCTGTTTCAATCATGCTGCGGCTATGAAGCTCTTTCTCCATAGCGATATCGAACCAGCAATAGCGGTTCCGGCCTTGTTTCTTGGCACTATACATCGCGATATCTGCGCGGCGGATCAGTGTATTGACGCCAGGGCGTCCGGCATCGAAAATTGCGATCCCTATAGATGTAGTGACTTCCATGTGGTTGCCATCATTCACCACCGGCGCGCCAATATTGTCGATCAGGTCTTCCGCAACCCGATCCACCATTTCGGGGCGATCAGGATCAAAGATGAAGATGCAGGCAAATTCATCTCCGCCCAACCGCGCGAATATATTATGGGGCGGCAGGCTGCGCGCAATGCGATCCACAACCTCTTTCAAAACGGCGTCACCGGCACTGTGCCCGTGAAGGTCGTTAATATATTTGAACTTGTCGAGATCGAGCATCAGGAAAGCGACGCTTTTATTCTTGCCCTGGGCAACCGCAATCATGGTTGATGCTTTGTCGTTCAATGTCCGGCAGTTCAGGCAGCCGGTCAGCGGATCGGTGATGGCGAGTTGGTGCGCGCGTTCTTCTGCTTCCGTCCGCACTTCAATTTCGGCCGCCAAATCGCGGTAACGCCGCCACCCGAACAATATCAGTGCTATGTTCAGCAGGAAGGCCGATACCAGCATCCTGTCGCTACCACTGCCTTTGCCGGAGAGGGCGGCAATGGCTTCGGATACAATGGTTCCTGCGGTGCCAACGAACATCAAAATCGCAAAAATAACAATCAAGGCAGACAGGCGGTCATTGCCGACTGAAGCAGCGCTGCTCTTATCTGTCCTTATGTTCTTTACGATTTTCACAAGATGTCCTAAATTGGTCAGGCATGTTAACCCGTCGCTCTTATTGCTTAAACATTCTCAATTTCAGGTTAAGATTGCATAAATATTTAGTAGATTTGCGGGGTTGCAGGTCTGCTAGAAATCAGCTAAGCGCGTTTCCAAATAACGGCATATCGTGCTGTGGTTTCATTTTTGAGTTCAAAAACTCACACGTCGGTTAGCGAGGTTTCGCCCACCGGCGTTTTTTGCGTTGAGTGGTTTTGGGCTGATTTGTGCCGCTGGTAGAGTTGAAGTTTGATAGAAAGGAAGACGCTATGTTCGATAAATTAAGCGACCGGCTCGGCGGCGTCTTTGACAAGCTTCGTGGCCGCGGCGCCCTGAAAGAAGAAGATGTTCGCGCAGCCATGCGCGAAGTGCGGATTGCGCTTCTGGAGGCCGACGTTGCGCTTCCTGTTGTGCGCGATTTCGTTGAGAAAATTACCGAAAAGGCCGTTGGCCACTCGGTTCTGAAATCCATTACTCCCGGCCAGCAAGTCGTCAAGATTGTCAATGACGGACTGGCCGACATGCTCGGTTCCGAAGTCAGCGAGCTTAATCTTGCTGTAACGCCGCCAGCCGTCATCATGATGGTCGGTCTGCAAGGCTCCGGTAAAACGACGACCACAGCCAAAATCGCCAAGCGGCTGAAAGACAAAGAGAACAAGAAGGTCATGATGGCCTCGCTCGACGTCAATCGTCCGGCGGCGCAGGAACAACTGGCTGTCCTTGGCGAGCAGATCAACGCCGTGACTTTGCCGATCGTGCAAGGCCAGCAGCCGGTTGAAATCGCGAAGCGCGCGTTGCAGGCAGCAAAATTGCAGGGCTTTGATGTCCTGATGCTCGACACGGCGGGCCGCTTGCACGTTGACCAGCAATTGATGGACGAGATGCGGGCGGTTTCCGATATCTCCAGGCCACAGGAAACGCTGCTCGTTGTCGATGCCCTGACCGGTCAGGACGCGGTGAATGTTGCGTCCAGCTTCTCTGGACAGGTGGACCTGAGCGGTGTTGTCCTTACCCGTATGGACGGCGATGCACGCGGGGGTGCGGCATTGTCGATGCGCGCTGTCACGGGCAAGCCGATCAAGTTTGTCGGTGTCGGTGAAAAGATTGACGCGCTGGAAGAATTCCACCCCGAACGTGTTGCGGGCCGTATCCTTGGTATGGGCGATGTTGTCAGCCTGGTCGAGAAAGCCGCAGCAACGGTCGACAAGGAAGAGTCCGAAGCGCTGGCCGCGAAAATGGCCAAGGGCGAGTTTGATCTGAACGATCTACGCTCCCAGCTTCGCCAGATGACCAAAATGGGCGGTCTGGGCGCGCTCGCCTCGATGATGCCGGGCATGAAAAAGGCCAAGGCTGCGATGGCTGGCGGCGCGATGGATGACAAGGTTCTGGTCCGGATGGATGCGATTATCGGTTCGATGACCAAGGAAGAGCGCGTGCGCCCCGGCCTGTTGAACGCGAAACGCAAAGTGCGTGTAGCCAAGGGGTCTGGCACGACGGTGCAAGAGGTTAACAAGCTTCTGAAAATGCATCAGGAAATGTCCAAGGCGATGAAGAAGATCAAGAAGATGGGCGGCCTGAAAGGGCTGGCGTCCATGTTCGGCGGAATGGGCGGCGCTGCC
>JADMKQ010000006.1 GCA_015478735.1 Sphingorhabdus sp.
CAGCCGCGAGATCCTGTCTTTCCTTCGCAAAGCAGGGGTCAAACCATCATTAACCGCCACCCCTTGCCGCTCTGCCGCCGATATCAGCCTTCAGGAAGAACAACGTGAAG
This sequence comes from Sphingorhabdus sp., assembly GCA_015478735.1. GTDB lineage: Bacteria > Pseudomonadota > Alphaproteobacteria > Sphingomonadales > Sphingomonadaceae > Parasphingorhabdus. The sequence continues at coordinate 111 of JADMKQ010000006.1, forward strand.
CCGCCGCAAGAGCAAAGATGGAGGCAGCAGAAAAAGCCAAAGCGGCTAAGTTCCAGCAAACCGAAGCTAAGCTGCGTCGTTCTATCAACGAAGATATTATCACCGAGCGAGAAAACCATCTTGCTGTCGCAGCGTTGATGCTGGTGCTATCACTGGCCGCTATTGGCGGCGCTGGCTATTTGTTGCTTAAGGACAAGCGCACCCCGGCCATCGGAACAGCGGGCGGCGCAGCCTTATTACTGGTCGGTGCAATTCTCGTTTTCCTGACGCGGCCCGGTTTTAGTGAAATTGATGATCGCGTCGCCGCGGAACTCAAAAAAGAATTCCCCCAAGAGGAAGGGGAATCTAGCGGGTCAAGCATCGCTGCCAACGGACAATATCAATGTGACCTCAACCTTGATCGCAGCCGGATCACCGTGTCCGAAGTCGACTCTCTCGATCTGGAATGGAACCAGAATGGCTGCGTCAATGGCCGCACCCAATATGGCCATGACGGCTCCAAATGGTCGCGGATTTTCGTGCCCAACCAGGAACAGACTGTTACCATCAGTAGCTTTGACCCGGCAAAAGCAGAATTCACGACCGAGCGTTATCTTCTGGGGCTGGCCGCCATGTCCCGCGCCCGTGACATTCGTCAGCAATATACCAACAGCAGTTGCACCACTGATAAGCAGGCACTGGCGGAGATTGCCGAGATGGTGCGATCGATCCGCAGCGAACTGCCGCCGCAAACCAACGAGCGGCTGGTTTATGAATGTGAAAAACTGAAGCAATAGTTCAGGGCTTCATTAGCTATCTGTGAAGTAAGCCCAGTAATCGGACAGGTTGGCTCCTGTTGACTGGTCCCTGCCGGACTGGCATTTGAAAGATAGATTTAGAGTGAAGGAAGTAGTTTCAGAGTTACAGGTAAATGCTCATCTAATATCGCAAAGGAATTCTGATGACCGATGCAAAAGAAGCCCCGAACGCACCTGACTATTCCGGATTAAAAGCCGTTTTCATCAACTGCACGCTAAAGCCCTCGCCATCATTCAGCCACACCGAATGTCTGATGGATGTGGTGCAAAAAATCATGGAAGATGCGGGCGTGACGGTACAATCCTATCGCAGCGTCGATCATGCCATAGCGCCCGGCGTTTATCCCGACATGACCAAAGAAGGTTTTGACGAGGACGCATGGCCTGACATTTCCAAAACGGTAATGGCCAGTGATATTCTGGTTATCGGAACCCCGATCTGGCTTGGCGAAGTATCATCGGAATGCCGCAAGATCATTGAACGGCTTTATGCCCATTCCGGCGAGACTAATGATAAAGGTCAGTATATTTTCTACGGCAAGGCCGGCGGCTGTATTGTCACAGGCAATGAGGATGGTGTGAAACATTGCGCGATGAGCACGCTCTATTCCCTGTCCCATATTGGCTATACCATACCGCCGCAGGCGGACGCCGGGTGGATTGGTGAAATCGGTCCCGGCCCTTCTTATGGAGATAAACAGGATGACGGCAGCCGTGTCGGCTTTGACAGCGAGTTTACACAGCGCAATGCGACATTCCTGGCGTGGAACCTGATGCACATGGCCAATTTATTAAACCAGGCGGGTGGTATTCCCGAATATGGCAATTCGCGCGACGCGTGGGATGACGGGGTTCGTTATAATCATCCCAATCCCGAATATCGGTAATTGCTCGGCCCTTACCGGGGACAAGCCTATAATCAGCCACTTACCAACAGTCTTTCCCGCGCAGGCGGGAATCCAGCTTTTTACCTTTAGAGATTCCCGCCTTCGCGGGAATGACCGAGTAATGTCGGAAGCCGTGACGCTAAGAAAACACCAGACCGGCAGGACCGTCAGTTTCCAGATTCCTTCTTCAGCAACCGCTCTTTTATATCCAGCCCATAAGCATAGCCGCCCATCGTGCCATCGCTGCGAACCACGCGGTGACAGGGAATCAGCACCGCCACATTATTCGCGCCATTGGCACTCCCCACTGCGCGAACGGCTTTGGGTTTGCCAATCGCGGCGGCGATCTCGGCATAGCTGCGTGTTTCGCCATGCGGTATTTTTTGAAGCTCTTGCCAGACCGCTTCCTGAAACGCCGTGCCTTGCACATCCAGCGGGATATTATGCGGCCGGTTGGGCTGCTCAACCTGACTGACAACGTCATCCAGCAGTTTCCCGAACGCTATATTGCCCTGCTGCAAGTCAGCTTTGGGGAAGCGTTTGCGTAACTCTTGCTCGCCTTCGTTGAAGGAAAGACAACAAACTCCCTTGTCGGTCGCTGCGACCATCATCGGACCGAGCGATGTTTTGACATTGGCCCAGTGAATTGCGACTCCTGCCCCACCATTTTTCCAGGCACTGGCTTTCATGCCCATTTTCTTTTCCTCATAAAATCGTGATGCGGAACCATAGCCTGCATCGTAAATAGCATCTGTCACAGAAGCACCTGCTTCAAGCGCATCTTTCATCCGTTCGGAACGTAAAGCCCGGCTATAGGCAGCGGGTGACAATCCGGTTTCGCGTTTGAAAATACGCTGCAAATGGGTTGGCGAATAGTTTGTCAGTCTACCCAGATCATCCAGTTTCGGCGCGGCTTCGGCTATACGGATGGCATTGATTACTGCTTTTACTGCCGCATCATCACGCGCGACATCCTTTGGCATACAGCGAAGACAAGCACGCAGTCCCGCGGCCTCAGCTTGTTCCGGCGTAGCGAAAAATCGAATATTTCCCCGCTTCGGATGCCGTGCGGCGCATGAAGGGCGGCAATAGATTCCGGTAGTCAGTACACCCGTAACGAACTTTCCGTCGAATGACCGGTCGCGCCTGATCACGGCTTGCCAGGCCATTTTTTCATCGATCATGGTTTTGTCCTTTTCCATGGTTTTACTTGTGACAGCCTTTTTCGCCGCCCGCATCCCGTATCTTGCGATCAAAGCAAATTTATATCCGGCAGCGTTTCAGCATATTGTTAGCCCCTGCCGACGTCCTCTGCACGAACGCCAATCGCAGTTGCAAAACATGTCACAACCAGCATGATAAAAATCATTCCCAAAGCCATCTTGCGTCGCAGCAAAATGGTTGCTAGACGCCGCCCAACCTAAGGCGAGATGCACAGTATTTCACCTGTCAGGAGTCATGATCACTTAGCAGTTTTTTGACCCGGTTTTCAGGTCAATGAATACGTACGAAGTAACGAAGGAGTTAGCAGGCGCGTGGAGAATTCCAGCGGCATTAGAGCGAGTTTAGCAGGGCGTTACGCCACTGCTCTGTTCGCCTTGGCCACCGAAAACAAAGCCATCGACAAGGTCGAAGCAAGCCTCGCTTCACTCGGCAAGGCCGTGAACGAATCGGACGAACTGAAGGCGCTGATCAGCAGCCCGGTTTTGTCCCGCGCGGCGGCCGGTACAGCAATCGCCGCTCTCGCAAAGAAAATGAAGCTGGATGGTCTGACCACCAATACGCTTGGCGTGCTTGCGGCCAATCGCCGTCTTGACCAGATCCCGGCTCTCATTCGCGCCTTCTCAACGCTCGCTGCCAATCATCGCGGTGAAGTTACGGCGGAAGTAACCTCCGCCCATCCGCTGGATGCTGCACAAATTGATGCGCTCAAAGCGCAGCTTAAAAAACGTGTGGGGAACGATGTATCGGTTTCCACCCTTGTTGATCCGTCCATCCTGGGCGGTCTGGTCGTCAAAATTGGCAGCCAGATGATCGACAACTCAATTAAAACCCGTTTGAACACGCTTTCCCAAGCCATGAAAGGCTAATGGCTCAGGCCATAAAGGACTAAAGGAAGAGAATAATGGATATTCGCGCCGCAGAAATTTCAAAGGTCATCAAAGACCAGATCGCCAATTTTGGCAATGAAGCCGAGGTTTCCGAAATCGGAACCGTTCTGGCTGTTGGCGACGGCATCGCCCGTATCCACGGTCTGGACCAGGTGCAAGCCGGTGAGATGGTTGAATTCTCCAACGGTATTCAGGGCATGGCGCTGAACCTCGAAGCCGATAACGTCGGTGTCGTGATTTTCGGCTCTGACTCTGACATTAAAGAAGGCGATGTCGTTAAGCGGACCGGAACCATTGTGGACGTTCCTATCGGTAAAGAACTGCTTGGCCGCGTTGTTGACGGTCTTGGCAATCCTATTGACGGCAAAGGCCCGATCAACACCGACAAACGTAGCCGCGTTGAAGTGAAAGCGCCGGGCATTATCCCGCGTAAATCGGTGCACGAGCCTGTTCAAACCGGCCTGAAGGCGCTTGACGCTCTTGTTCCTGTTGGCCGTGGCCAGCGCGAACTTATCATTGGTGACCGTCAGACGGGTAAAACCGCCGTCGCCATCGACACGTTCATCAACCAGAAATCAGTCAACGCCGGTGATGACGAGAGCAAGAAGCTCTACTGCATCTATGTTGCTGTCGGCCAGAAGCGTTCGACGGTTGCACAGATCGTGCGTCAGCTCGAAGAAAACGGCGCGATGGAATATTCGATCGTTGTAGCTGCAACCGCTTCCGAGCCTGCTCCGCTGCAATATCTCGCACCTTATACCGGTGTGACCATGGGTGAATATTTCCGCGATAACGGCATGCACGCCTGTATCGTTTATGACGATCTTTCCAAGCAGGCTGTGGCTTATCGCCAGATGTCCCTGCTTCTGCGTCGTCCACCAGGACGTGAAGCCTATCCCGGTGACGTTTTCTATCTGCATAGCCGTTTGCTGGAACGTGCAGCGAAAATGAACGAAGACAATGGCTCCGGTTCACTGACCGCTCTGCCGATCATCGAAACGCAGGCTGGTGACGTTTCCGCCTATATTCCGACCAACGTGATTTCGATTACCGACGGTCAGATCTTCCTCGAAACCGACCTGTTCAACCAGGGCATTCGCCCTGCGATTAACGTGGGTCTGTCCGTGTCTCGCGTGGGTTCTGCCGCGCAGACCAAGGCGATGAAAAAGGTTTCCGGCTCGATCAAGCTGGACCTTGCACAATATCGCGAGATGGCAGCGTTCGCGCAATTTGGTTCCGACCTTGATGCGTCCACGCAAAAATTGCTGGCTCGTGGTGAGCGTTTGACCCAGCTTTTGAAACAGGCGCAATTCTCTCCGCTGCCGTTTGAAGAGCAGACCGCTTCTATCTATGCGGGCACCAATGGCCATCTCGACCCCGTCGCGGTGACCGACGTTGTGCGCTACGAAGAAGCCATGCTGGCTCACATGCGTAGCCAGCACGCAGACATTCTGAAAACGATCCGTGAAAGCGGTGACTTGGCAGACGACACCAAAGCGAAGCTGGAAGATGCCTTGACAGCATTTGGAAAAAGTTTCGCCTAACCTCGCAATTCGTTATCCTGAACCTGCTTCGGGATAACGGACGACGAAACGGATTTTGGAGTAAGTGACTAGCTATGGCCAGTCTTAAAGAACTGAAAGACAGGATCGGGTCGGTCAAATCGACCCAGAAGATCACCAAGGCCAAAAAGATGGTGGCCGCTGCCAAGTTGCGTCGTGCGCAAATGGCAGCAGAGGCCGCTCGTCCTTATGCCTCGGAAATGGCGAAGGTCATGGCGAGTCTTGCCAGCAAGGTTACGGTGGATGAAAACTCACCCAAGCTGCTGGCTGGCACCGGCAAAGACCAGGTCCACCTTCTGGTCGTCGCTACCTCAGACCGCGGTCTGTGCGGTGCGTTTAACGCCAATATCGTCAAGGAAGCGCGCTTAAAGGCCGAGAAGCTGCTCGGAGAAGGCAAAACTGTCCTTTTCTATATGATCGGCCGCAAAGGTATTCCTGTCATCAAGCGGATATATCCTAACCAGATATCAAAGCATTTCGACACGACCGAAGCGAAAACACCGGGTTTTGACGAAGCCAAGGCTATTGCCGAAGATTTGACCGCAATGGTTGAAGAAGGCAAGTTTGACGTGGCCCACCTCTTTTACTCGAAATTCAAATCCGCGCTGCTTCAGGAACCAACTGCCCAGCAGATCATTCCGGTTGCTCTCGACACTTCGGGCGAAGCATCCGATGCTGCGGTTGAATATGAGCCGGACGAGCAGGAAATTCTCAATGAGTTGCTGCCCCGCAATCTGACCACCCAGATTTTCGGTGCCTTGCTGGAAAACATGGCGTCGGAACAAGGCGCGTCGATGACTGCGATGGATAACGCGACCCGCAACGCCGGGGACCTTATCGACAGCCTGACCATCGAATATAACCGCAGCCGTCAGGCCGCAATTACGACTGAATTGATTGAAATTATCGCTGGCGCAGAGGCGCTTTAATATCTGTGTTCCCGCCATTGCGGGGACCTGTTGCAGACTGATCCTTCGCTTTTGCGAAGGATAAAAGAATGAAGGCTAAAGGACGAATATAATGGCAAAAACCAACAATGTAGGCCGCATTTCACAGGTTATCGGCGCTGTCGTCGACGTGACCTTTGATACAGACATACCGGCAATTTTGTCGGCTCTGGAAACAGACAATAACGGCAACCGGCTTGTGCTTGAAGTTGCCCAGCATCTTGGCGAAAACACGGTCCGCACCATCGCCATGGATGCGACCGAAGGTTTGACACGCGGTCAGGAAGTCACTGACACCGGCGCGCAGATTATGATGCCTGTTGGTCCTGAAACGCTCGGCCGTATCATGAACGTGATTGGTGAGCCGATTGACGAACTTGGCCCGATTGGTGCGAAATCATCTGCCCCTATTCACGCAGAAGCGCCGCTTTTCATTGACCAGTCCACAGACAGTGAAATCCTTGTCACCGGCATTAAGGTTGTCGATTTGCTCGCACCCTACGCAAAGGGCGGCAAGATCGGCCTGTTCGGCGGCGCCGGCGTTGGCAAGACCGTTCTTATTCAGGAGCTGATCAACAACATTGCCAAAGGCCATGGCGGTACCTCCGTGTTCGCTGGCGTGGGTGAACGTACCCGTGAAGGTAACGACCTTTACCACGAATTCCTTGACGCGAATGTTATCGCCAAGGATGCAGACGGCAACGCAACCTCCGAAGGTTCAAAAGTGGCCCTCGTTTACGGCCAGATGAACGAGCCTCCAGGAGCGCGTGCCCGTGTTGCTCTGTCTGGACTGACCATTGCGGAATATTTCCGTGACCAGGAAGGCCAGGACGTTCTGTTCTTCGTTGATAACATCTTCCGCTTTACGCAGGCTGGTTCGGAAGTGTCCGCACTTCTGGGTCGTATCCCTTCTGCTGTGGGCTATCAGCCAACCCTGTCCACCGACATGGGCGCTCTGCAAGAACGTATTACCTCGACCAATAAAGGTTCGATTACATCGGTTCAGGCCATTTATGTTCCTGCCGATGACTTGACCGATCCTGCACCGGCAACCTCGTTTGCCCACTTGGACGCAACCACCGTTTTGAACCGTGCGATTTCTGAACTGGGTATCTATCCTGCTGTTGACCCGCTCGATTCAACATCTCGTGTTCTGGAACCACGCGTTGTGGGTCAGGAACATTATGATACGGCTCGTGCTGTTCAGGAAACCCTGCAGAAATATAAATCACTGCAAGACATTATTGCTATTCTCGGCATGGATGAGCTTTCCGAAGAAGATAAGCTGATTGTTGCCCGTGCACGTAAGATTCAGAAATTCCTGTCTCAGCCGTTCCACGTTGCAGAAGTCTTTACCGGCATCCCCGGCAAGTTTGTTGATCTGGCTGACACCATTAAATCGTTCAAAGCGGTTGTGGATGGTGAATATGACCACCTTCCTGAAAATGCTTTCTACATGGTTGGCGGCATTGATGAAGCGATTGAAAAAGGCAAGAAACTGGCAGCGGAAGCGGCTTAACTATAACCCCCTCTCCTTGCGGGGAGGGGATAGAGGCTGGGGCCGAACGGATATAGTTCGGCCCATCATATTCGGACAAGCTGGTATCGCACCAGCTTTCCTCATCACCCTACCCTTTTTCCTTGAAAGGGAGGGGGCGGAGACATTTAGATGGCGAACCTACATTTCGAACTCGTGACACCAGAAAAGCTCGTCCGGTCGGATGATGTTTACATGGTTGTTGTGCCCGGCGCAGAAGGCGACTTTGGCGTGCTGGCTGGCCACGCTCCATTTATGTCCACCATCCGTGACGCAGAGCTATCGATCTATGCCAGCGAAGGCGCAGAGCCAGAAGTCATCACTGTCCAGGGCGGATTTGCTGAAGTGAATGAAAAGGGCCTGACGGTCTTGGCTGAGGCTGTTTCCTAATCAGCCTCGCTAAAAACACCACTTATATACGCGTTCCGTTAGTCCTAGACCCCGTTCAATTTTGATTGAATCAAAATTGGGGCCTAGTTTATTGTTTT
>JADMKQ010000007.1 GCA_015478735.1 Sphingorhabdus sp.
AAGCACCGGAGCCTTCTTACCAGCATCAAAAGCGGGAGTTGCCAGAGTTTTCGTCTGTGTAGGCAGGTTTGGAACCTGCTTTGCATCCACCTTGGCATCGGGCTGTTCTGAACCCCGCTTAGGTGAACCTACTATCATCGTGGCTTTGGTCTGCGTTTCGTCAACTGTATTGGCATATTGGCTTGCCAGAGGTTGCAGCGCCGAAACTATCTGTGTGCTGTGCGCTGGAACGGGAACAGGAGATGGCGTAGCTTCAACCTCCACATTCCCGACGGCACCATTTTCAGTGGTTGTTTTTTGTGCTGAAAGCGTCAGCCCGATGGATTTCGCGGGATTGACTTCGCCGAGAGGTGCAAGCGACACATCGTCACTACCGATCAGCTGGTTCAGAAACTGCTCGACATCGGGCTTGGCGCTGTGATCCTTCAGACCATCTTTCACGCCATCCTTCAACGCACCGCTTTTCAGTGCCGCAGCGGCATTGCCGGACGCGGGGCGCGTCCGGTTTTCACCGGAAAGCAGAAGGGAGCTGAACTCGTTATTGGCGGTGCGTGTTTCCATATCCGCAGGCTTTGCAGAAAGCATGCCAATTATGGAGTGGGAAGCCTCCGACAATATCTTACCAATCATCGCGGCAATCCTTCCTTTTATTATTACCTATATTATACAATATGTTATGCCTGATATCCGTCTTGAATATTTCTGCTCGGCGAGCCTTTTTAAGACTGGAATGGAACAGCTTCTCGGTGCTTTCATAGGTCGTCCGGGCGGCAAGATTTTGCCGCTCTGCATGGGCAAAATCTTGCCGTGCCGTTTCTATCGATGCCTCTATCGACCGTTCCGCATCGACCAGCCTTCCTGAAAGCTCCATCCGGGCGGACAACATGTCAGCGTCCACCGCCTCGACATTGCTCAAAGTCTCCGTGTGAAGCTTTTTGATCCGGCTTTTGTTATGCTCCAGAACCGCGCAGTGATTATGCGCCTTGGCCAGCGCGAGCTCCTTCAGCTTCTTTTGCGTGTCCCGCACCTTCAAAATGCGTTGCAGCCCTTTCACCTTGCGTTTCATGTCTGAAACAGACCGAATAGATCGCTGATGCTTTGCCGGAAATTGATAAGCTCACGGGGCTTTTGGCGCAGGTAATTTACCATGACCGGCCACTGGGCCAAAGCCTCGTCAATGCTCGGATCGCTCCCCGCCTGGTAAGCACCCATCAAAACAAGATCGCGGTTTGACTCGTAAATCGACCAAAGCCGCCGGAAATGCGTCTGGGCAGCATGATGATCTTCATCAATAATATCGACCGCGACGCGGCTGATCGATTTTCCGACATCAATAGCCGGGAAAATGCCCTGCTCGGCCAGAGAGCGCGACAATATGATATGCCCGTCGGCAATCGCGCGGGCATTATCGACCACCGGATCGTCAAGATCATCGCCATCCGCAAGCACAGTGTAAATGGCTGTGATCGAACCGCCGGTCTGACTGTCATTCCCTGCTCTTTCGATCAGGCGCGGAATCAGCGACAAGGCGGAGGGCGGATAGCCCTTCATTGTCGGTGGCTCTCCCGCTGCCAGTCCGATCTCGCGCTGGGCATGGGCGACGCGGGTCAGGCTGTCGATCACCAGCACAACCGATTTTCCCTGCGAGCGGAAATATTCTGCAATGGCCGTTGCGCGGTGAGCGGCCTTTAACCGCGAAGAGGGCGAATGGTCCGCTGGGACAGCAACCGTTATCGTCGGCACGGCATCTTTCTTTGCGTTGCGGCGGTTGACGAAATCATTTACCTCTCGCCCGCGCTCACCGATCAGGCCTACGACGACGACATCGGCGACCACGCCGTCGAGTATCTGGTTAATCAGCATGGATTTACCCACCCCGGAACCGGCGATGATCGCAACCCGCTGCCCCTGACCAAAGGTCAGCAATCCGTTGATTGCCCTGATGCCCATATCAATCGGCTTGGACACGCTGGCGCGGCGCATGACATTGCCTTCCAGTCCGGATAGCGGCACGGTGTCGGTCGTCAATATCGGGCCTTTGCCGTCAATCGGTTCCCCCATCGGGCCAATGATCCTGCCAAAAAGTGCGTCTCCGACAGCGGCTTCGTTCGATTTTGCATAAGGCAGCACCGGACTTCCGCTTCTTAGCGGCGCATCCTGCACCATCGGAATCATGAGTGTGCGTGAACCTTTGAAGCCCACCACTTCGGCGGTGATCTCCCGCCCGTCGGTGGCAATCACCCGGCCGGAATAACCCAGAGGATAGGGAAAGCCAGTGACCTCCAGCATGCCATTATCATGCGCGGAAAGTTTGCCGACATGGCGCGGCTCGTTACTGATATGTTCAATACGCGCCAAAAGACCCTGTATGCCTTTGCCGCTCACAGGGTCGGAGACGAAACCATTTGTCGCTTCCGTCATGGCTGCTGCCCGGCATCATCGGGTTGCTCGCTGCTGAATTCGTCGATCAGGGCACGCAATTCTTCCAGCACGGTTTCGGACCCTCTTTCGATCCAGCCGCCGGCGTGGCTTAGTTTCAGATTGCCGCGAAGCATGGACGGATCGGCGCGCAACGGGACTTTGCACAAATCCCGGTCGATCAGTTTCAGATCATCGGGATGCAGGATCAGGCTCGCGCCCTTCTGGTCCTGATCAATCCTGTCGGCCAGTTGCACTGCCCAGGCCTGCAACAAGAGCGGATCAGGCATAGCAAGTTCGGAACAGCGGCGGAAAAGCGATTCAATCGCATTGAGGATTAGCGAAAAGCTGCCCGTGGAATAAAGGTCGTTCACATGGCGTATAGCATCGGCCAGCACCAACGCGGCCTGACCGTCAGCGGCTCTTTCTTCGGCCAATGCTGCTTGCCCGTCTTCCCAGCCTTTGCGATAAGCCACTTCAAAAATATCCGGCTCCAGATCGGGCGTTGGCATGGTGGGTTCAGGGGCAGCGGCAGGTTTATCAAAACTTTGGAACTGGTGCCCGGAATGTGAGCCTGCATCCGCCGACAGATTTCCGAACCATGCGGAAAACTCTTTCTGCTCCACCGGCATACGCCAGAGCGGTGCAACATCGGCATGGGCGCTATCGGCCCTCTCATCCGGGAACGTCTCGTGAAGATTTTGCTCGATATAGAGGTCAGACATAATCGGCACCGCCAGTCGTCATGCTGATTTCGCCATTGTCGATCATTATCTTGGCAATCTCGATAACGCCTCTTTGTGCGCTGATGACCGCTTCCATGGGCTGCGGCGGAGTTTCGTCCATTTCATCCTGTATAGTTTCGGCAGCGCGCTGAGACATGGCAGCGAAGATTTTCGCTTTCAATGCGCTTGGTGCGCCGCGCAAGGCGGGAACCAGTATGGCATTATCAACCTTGCGGACGACGGTGCCGATATCTTTGCTCGACAGGTTCATCAGGTCGGCGAAGACGAACATTTCATCCTCGATCTGGCGGCCGATCTGCCGGTTGCGCTTGGCCAGTCCTTTGAGGACCATCTGGCTCATCTGCTTCGGCAGGTTGTTCACGATAGAGGCGCTCTCCATCACACCGCCAATTTCCATGGGCGGGATAATCTCTTCCGCTGACGGTCCGTTATCTTCGAGCAACGCATGGATCTGGGCCAGCGCGTGGGCGCTCACCGGTGCCAGGGTCGCGACCCGGTAAATCAGCTCTTCCTGCAATTCAGGCCGCACAAGCTGTAACATCTCTGCCGCCGCTTCCGGTGTCATAAAAGAAATCAGGACGGCAGCAATTTGCGGCGGTTCGTTTTGTACCAGCTCGGCAATATCCCTGGCCGAAATCCATTTCAGCAAGCTCGCGATATTGCTTGGCCGTTTGGGCGCAAAGCGGTTCATCATATTTTCCGCTCGTGGGGTGCCAAGCGCTTGCCGGAAAACCCGCCCTACTTTCTCGTCGGACTTATAAGCCAAAGTCGTCTGGGTTTTGACCAACTGCAAAAAGCGGTTCAGCGACCCTTCAATTTGCACAGCATCGACATCGGCAACGCTGAACATCGCCTCGCCCAGCATTTCCGCTTCTTCTGGTTCAAGCCGTTCGAGTATTTTCGCGGCTTCTTCATCATCGAATAGCAGCATCAGGATCGCGGCGGTTTGCTTGCCGGTCATCAATTCGAGTTGCTGGTCATTTTCGTTGACGTTCTTACCGTCTTTCATCGCCGCCTCAGCCATTAGCATCCTCCAGCGTGTCCGCTTCTTTCAAAAGTTCTTTCACCACCAGCGCAGCATGGTCTGGATTCTGCCTGACAAAATTCTGGGTCAGCAAAGCTCGTTCCTGGTAACTGGGCGCTGCCTGGATCATGTCGATCGTGACAGGTGCTTCATCCAGCCGCGCCGGTGCAGCAGTGTCATCCTGCCCCTCGCCGTCCTGTGCGCCTTCACCAAGCAAGCCGCCATTGAGCGATTTCAGCTCTCCGCCGGTCATAAGACTGCCAGCCACCATATCGGTTTTCCGGCTCTTTTCAGCGTTCAGCCACTTTTTCAGTATCGGCCGGGCGATGACAAAGATGATGAGCAAGGCGACGACAAGCGCGGTCAGATTGCGGCTCACTATTCCGAACCAGGGGGTTTCATACCATGGTTCTTCGACAGCTTTTTCAGTCACCGGGCGAAATTGCCGTGCCGAAACCGCAATCTGGTCACCGCGTTCTGCGTTAAATCCAACCGAGCCCTTGATAAGATTTTCGATTTCCTGGATCTCTTTGGGTGACTTGGCGTTTTTCAACACTTTGTCATCAATCGCCACTGCAACCGACAGGCGCGAAACCTGCCCCGTTGCCTGGTTGATAACCGCTATTTCGCGGGCCAGTTCAAAATTGCGCTTATATTCTTCGCTGGTTTTTGTCGCGTCGGTCTGGACATTTCCTTGTTCTTCAAGCCCTTCGGCCTGATCCTCAAACTCCGCAGCAGCGGGTGGGCGGTTGGACAAAGCGCCCGGTATTCCGCCCGGTTGCGGACCACCTGCCGGTTCTTCTGAGCGCATACCCTGTTCAGAGCGCAGGACCGAACCGTCGGTGGGATAGGTTTCGCTGGTCGCCTGTTTCTCGTCAAAGTTCACATCGGCGGTGACTTCGGCAACAAAATTTCCGGCACCGACTATCGGCGTCAACAGGCTTGCCAGAGACTGGCGATAGCGGTCTTCTATAGCCGCTTTAATCTTTAACTGCGTGTCATTGATGCGCGCGCCATCGTCTTCGCGGCGCGAAAGCAGTCTGCCGTCCTGATCGACGACCGAAATATTCTCGGTGGAGAGGCCGGGCACAGAGCTTGCGACCAGGTTTAATATGGCCTGTGTTTGCTTCTCGTCCAGTTGGGTGGAGCCGGTCAGTTGTAAAATGACAGACGCTGCCGGTTCATTCCGTTCGCGCAGGAAAATGCTGGGCTGTTCAACGGCGAGATGCACTCTTGCAGACAAGACATTATCCAGCGCCTCGATTGAGCGCGCCAGATCCATTTCGCGTGAAAGCTTCAGTTTTTCCGATTCAACCGCACGGCTCGCGCCCATTGGCATGCTTGATATTATGCTGTCGCTGCTGGGGGCAGAACGCGGAAGCCCCTGCCCTGCCAGTTCGATCTTGGCGGTGTGGTAATCCGCTTCCGCGACCATCAGAGTGCCTGTCGAATGATCGACCTCATAAGGGATGTTCGCGCTTTGAAGCGCCTGCATCACTGCTGATTTATCACCGTCGGGCAATCCGCGGAACAAGTCACGCTGGTCCGGTTCACGCAGGACCAGCCACGCGGACAGAGCCGCAATGACCACGGCGGAAAGAATGATCAGCGGCATTGCCCGCGCAATGGCGGGCTGCTGAGTGAAGGATTTGATCGAACCCAATATACCGCCTGCTCCGGGCGCATTTGCACCCGCCCCGGTGAGCGGCACGAGATTCTGGTTTATGGTTGCTTCCTGGGCCATATTATACCGGCATGTTCATGATGTCCTTGTAGGCGGACAGAAGCTTGTTCCGTGCCTGCAAGGTGGATTCAAAGCCGATCGAGGCTTTATGTTTGGACAGCATGACCGCCGCGACATCATTGGTTTCACCCATCTGATAGGCTGTCATATTGTCTTTCGCTGTGACCTGAAGCCTGTTCACTTCCTGAATGGCGTCGGTGAGCTGCGCGGCAAATGCCCCGCCGGGAGCGCCAGAACTTTCTACGCCACCTATGCCGGAAGTCTTGCCGGTTTGCGGCCCCTGACCAATGCCGGACAGATTTGCCGATTTGCTAGCAATATCCTGCAGCGCATTATTCTGGTTCAGGATCGCATTGCGCGCCGCCATCAGGCTGTTCATATTAACGGAAGACATAATCTATCTCCTGCTCACGCCGCGAGCGCACGCATATCGGCCATCCGATAGCGTAACGTGCGTTCCGAAATGCCAAGTTCTTTGGCAGCTTCGCGGCGGTTGCCGTTGGTTTGTTCAAGGGTTTTGGTGATCGCGTCATATTCAACGCTCTTGGAAATGGACTGCAGGTCGCGTCCGCGCAGGAACCGTGCCGAGCTGCCAGGTTGAACCACATCCTGCTTCGGACCGGAGGACAGGCTTTCGCCAGAGAACATAAGGTCCCTGGCTTCGATACGATCGCCATCACACATGACGAGAGCACGCTGGAGCACATTGGCAAGCTCGCGAACGTTACCTGGCCAGTGATGCGCTTTTAACCGCTCGATGCAGCATTGCGACAAAGAGACAAATTTATCCTGCCCTTTCTGGAAGTCCATCATCATGAAAGCGGAGATGGCGACAATATCGGCGGGGCGGGAAGCAAGTGGCTCCAGCTCAACCGGCATGACATTCAAACGCCAGTAAAGGTCTTCACGAAATGTGCCGGCTTTGACTTCTTCGGCAAAGTTGCGGTTGGCAGCGCAAATGATGCGAACATCGATTTTTTCATGGCGCGTTGCACCGACGGGGAGGATTTCACCTTCTTGCAGCACGCGGAGCAGCTTTGACTGGCTCTCCAGAGGCATCTCGGTAATCTCGTCGAGGAATATCGTGCCACCGTCCGCTTCCTTGAACAGGCCAATGGCGCTGGCATAGGCTCCGGTAAAGGCACCTTTCTTGTGACCGAACAGGATAGATTCAATCATCGTTTCGGTGATCGCCGCACAGTTTACGGTGACAAGCTGTTTATCAGCACGCGCGCTATTCTCGTGAATATAGCGCGCCACGCCTTCCTTGCCTGTGCCGGTCTGGCCGGTAATCATGACATTGGCGTCGCTACGCGCCACGCGGGCAGCATATTTATAAAGGGCTATGGACTTGGGGTCTGCAAAAGCAGGCCCCCTGCCCCCACGCATGGATTCGATGATGCACGACAGACCAAATAACTTGTCGGCCTCGCCAAATTCAATGCGCGGGGGTTGGCTGAGGGTAGCCGGAACAAAACGAAATGGCCCGTCGCGATAGATGACGACGGGGTCTTTTGGCGATGATGCTTCGGAGTGGAGGGGTTCAACACTCGCCAGCATATCAACAAACTCTGGGAACCTAGAGACCAGGCTAGATTTTAATGTATTGTTGACCATCTTTTTCCCTCACGTTTCATTCGGAACACGGGATCGATACTCTGCGCTCCCACGTCCGTCCGACACATCGCAATCCGCATGCCAGTTTCGCAAACTGGCTGAAACGCGCCATATTTTAACGATGAGCTGTCGGTTTCCCGACAGGAATGTCGGAAACCGGACAGTCATTTTCGGTCCCTGTCGGAGAACCGACATTTTTTTGATTAATTATTTTCAGGCCCGCCGTTAACTCCAATGAGGCCGCTTCAAGGGACGAAGTGACCCACTACAAACGACCATGTATTTGTGAAAAGGATGTCACTATGACTGTAATAGGAACTAACGTAACGGCCCTGCGTACCAGCTATGCTTCTAACCAGGCTGAAATGGGTCTTGCACGTTCGATCGAGCGCCTCTCGACCGGTAGCCGTATCAACTCCGCAGCGGATGATGCCGCCGGTAACGCCATCGCAACCCGTATGACCTCGGAAGTGCGCGGCCTGAACATGGCGATCCGCAATGCAAATGACGGTATTTCTCTCGCCCAGACCGCAGAAGGCGGCATGAACGAAATCACAACCATGTTGCAGCGTATGCGTGAGCTGTCTGTTCAGTCTGCCAACGGCACGCTTTCCGACAGCGACCGGGAAAACCTTCAGACCGAAGTTACCGCTTTGATCGCCCAGGTTGGTGATGTTGCAACACGGACGACTTTCAACGAAGTGTCATTGCTTGACGGCACCAACGCGACAATCAACATCCAGACCGGCAGCAGCGCAAACCAGACCGTAGTCATTACACTGGAAGATGTCAGTGCCGCGACACTTGGCGTTGATGCGCTGGATATCAGCACCGAAGCTGGTGCAACAGCTGCGTTGACTGCTCTGGATACCGCTCTGGATACAGTGACCACGGGTCAGGCAAATCTGGGTGCATCACAGAACCGTTTGGAAGCCACGATCTCCAACCTGTCCGACCGCGTAGCCAACACCATGGAATCGCGTTCGCGCATCATGGATGTCGATTTCTCGGCTGAAACCACTGAACTGGCGAAAAACCAGATCCTGAGCCAGGCTTCTACCGCTATGCTCGCGCAGGCTAACCAGTCACAGCAATCGGTGTTGAGCCTGCTCCGCTAAGACGGGTCATTACCGATATGAAGAGCCTCTTCCCGAAAGGGAGGAGGCTTTTTCTTTGGTGAGGATGATGCGTAATAAATTACTGGTTTGATCCCATCGCGGCCTGCAATTTTTCCAGAGCGCGTTTTTTGATCTGGCAGATACGCACGGACGATACGTCCAGAACTGCCCCGATTTCATCAAGCTGCATTTCCTCGATAAAATAACAGTTGAGGACAAGCTGTTCCCGTTCGGTCAGCTTCTTCAGATTTTCCGCGAGCAGCCGGACCATCTCTTTCTTTTCCAGCGTTTCGTGCTGGTCATCCTCTTCATTGGTGAACCAGCTACTGGAATCGCAATAGACTTCATCAAGTGAATCAACATGAACATCAATGGCGCGATCGGCATTTTTGCGAAACTCCGCCTGATCCATGCCCATAGCGTTCGCAAGCTCGACCTCGCTCGGTTCATAGCCGTTTTCCTGAGCCAGTTGTTCGCTAACCCGGCGCAGGTTTTTGTTCCACTCCACCGCGCTTCTGCGCAGGTTGCAGCTTGAGCGGAGATAGTCGATCATCGCTCCGCGGACGCGGACATATAAATAGGTGCTGAAGCTGTGCCCCTGGTCAATATATTTGGCGGCGGCCTCCACCATCGTCACAAGGCCGACCTGGATCAGATCCTCAAGCTCAACATGGTCGGGCGAGAATGCCTTAATCTGCCAGGCAATTCTGGTTACCAGACCCTGATGCTCCTTGACCATATTCGTCTCGTCGACCTGCATCGCACCATAAGCTTGAGAGACTCTGTTTTTCGTTTGTAACATTGGGCCATTCCACTCGATTATAATGTCTGATGCGCTTCGACACGCGCTGGCTCGGGCCGCGATTGCGGAACCCCGATTTTTGCCAATACTTCAATAGACTTGTCTTCCGGCAGTTCCTGATAGGAAAGCACCGTCAGGTCCGGGAACCGGTTCTTCAGCAATGCGCCCAGCGGACGCCGGACAATGGGGGAAGTGATGAGCGCGATGTTGCGCGATTCCATCGGCAGGTTGCGCGCGGTTTCATCCACCGCTTCGACCAGCTGCTGCGCCAGTTGCGGCTCAATGGGATAATTGGCATCCTCCCCGATCTTAAGCGCCTTGACGAGCAGGCTTTCCAGATCGGCATCCAGCGTCACTACGGGTAGCGGAAGGTTGATCGGCACCATTGTCTGGATAATAAGGTTGCCGATTTTCTGACGGATCACGTCCACAATCTGTTCGGTTTCGCTATGATGGTTGGAGGCTTCCAGCATCGCCAGACAGATTTTCTGGAAATCCTTGACCGGCACTTTCTCTCCCAGAAGCTCGCGGCAAATCGCGGTGATCGCAAATAGGGACAGCGGTTGCGGCGTGAGGCTATCGACCAGTTGCGGTGATGTTTCTTTCAGCATGTCGAGCAGTTTTTGCGTTTCGTCCATGCTGAACAACTGGGCCGCGTTCCGGCGGATCACATCATTGAGATGGGTCGCAACAACAGTAGGCGCATCGACAACCGTGTAGCCTTCGGCAATCGCCTGTGATTTCTTGTCGGCACTGATCCAGATCGCATCCATGCCAAAGGTCGGGTCTTTACAGGGCCGCCCCTTGATAACCGCATCGACATGCCCGTCATCGAGTGCCAGAAAATCATTGGGCCAGACAGTGTCTTCGCCCAATATCATGCCGCCCATCATGATCCGGTAGCTATTCGGCTCAAGCTCCAGATCATCCTTGATCCGCACCAATGGAACAACAAAGCCAAGCTCTTTGGAAATCTGACGTCGGATGCCGGTGATCCGTTTCATCAAAGGAGCGCCCTTGCGGTCCTCCACCATCGACACCAGACCATAACCAATCTCGATACCAAGCCGCGCTTTTTCGGAAACGTCTTCCCAGTCAATCTGTTCGGGTAGCTTTTCGGGAACAGTCTCAGCCACTGTTTCCACCGGCTTCGGTTTGCGGATCAGATAGAAAGCCAGGCCGCCAGCGACCGCGGCTGCGGAAAGCACGACCATATGTGGCATACCCGGAAGTACGCCCAATATGGCAAGGATCACGGCTACCGGAACCCATGCAGCACCGGACCCGAATTGCGATGTAATCTGGTCGGGCAGGTTCTTGCTTGATGTCACGCGAGTGACGATGGCCGCCGCTGCGATAGACAGGACCAGCGCCGGGATCTGGGCGACCAGCGCATCACCGATGGCAAGCATGGTATAAGTGCTCGCCGCTTCGGCAAGCGGAAGGCCATGCACCGCGCTGCCCAGAACGATACCGCCAATCACGTTGACGGCAAGGATCAGGATACCCGCGACCGCATCGCCTTTGACAAATTTGGAAGCACCATCCATCGATCCGTAAAAATCGGCTTCGGTGGCGACTTCTGCGCGCCGTTCTTTGGCTTCTTCCGGCGCGATCAGACCGGCATTCAGGTCGGCATCAATCGCCATCTGCTTACCTGGCAAGGCATCCAGCGTGAAACGGGCGGACACTTCGGAAACCCGGCCCGCGCCCTTGGTAATGACGATCAGGTTGATAATCATCAAAATCGAGAAAACGAATATACCGACGATATAATTACCGCCAAGCAAAAGGCTGCCGAAGGCTTCGATAATCAAGCCAGCAGAAGCACCGCCTTCATGCCCCTGTACCAGCACAACGCGCGTCGATGCGACGTTCAGGCCGAGCCGCAGCAATGTTGCGAACAGCAGCACCGTCGGGAAACTGGAAAAGTCGAGCGGCTTGTTAGCATTCAATGCCACCATCAGGATGGCCAGCGAGATCATGATGTTGGTGATGAAGCCAATATCCAGCATGATCGTCGGCAATGGCAAGACCATGAAGATGACGAGCAAAAGCGTCGCCATAGGAAGCAAACCCGATTTCAGGTTCTCAGCCATCCGGCCCATGGAAAAATAATCGCGGTTCATTATAAGTTACATTCCCAGGCTGGCGAGCATCAGATAGGCGGCGCGTGCAGGCTCGCTAAATGGCTTCGATATGGAGGATTGATTTTGACTGGCGGAAGGGTCGCCGGTTTTGTCATTCAGATGCGCCTGCGCTATCCGCAGGTAATCGGCAGGTTGAACCATGCGCGGCGCACCAGCGCCCTGACCGGCATGTTGCGGCAAAATATTTCCGCCAGATGGCAAGCCATTGCCGCCAACTATATTCACGGCATTGGCGAGCTTGCTTTCAAAACGGTCACGAATGGCCGCAAAACTTCGCGCAGCACCGCTGCGGTCATAGAATATATTGTGATTGGCGCGGGCTGCTTGCGGAAAGGATGATGCAGCAGATCCGCCGGGGTTGCTGTTCATATTATTGAGGAACTTTGCCGCTCCAGAGGCCCCTAGAAAATGCGCCAGGTAGAGATCAACGGACTCCGGCTTGCGGCCGGTTTGCTGTTCCAGATACGCGCCATTGTCGCGGGCAAATTCACCAGCCATCGCGGCAGACAGCGCAGGGTCATTGCGAAGCCCCAATATGCTGGATTTCAGAGCTTTATCGGCAACATTAAAGTGCCCGTTGGGATTTCTGGAAATAGCATTTTGCGCCCAGCCAAGGCCGTATTGATCCCCCTTATCCTTGACCAGTCCAAGCCATGTCTGGTCGATAAACTGGTAAAGCCCGGTTGCCGAGGACGTGCCCGCCTTGGCATCCGCCCGCATCCCGCTTTCCAGCTGTGCCTGCGCGATCAGATATTGAAAATCAACGCCGGTCCGCTGCGCCGATTGCGCGATAATGGACGGCAGATCGCGGCGCCCGCCGGTATGAACCCGTGCCGGATCAGGACTGGAATTGGGAATGGACAGATTGGACATGGTGATATCAGAGTCTCCTGTTGAGAGGAGAAGCAATAGTCATGCCAAGTAATTACAGGGGAAAGCGGACCTGTTTGCTCATAGCCCGTCACTCGCGCATGGACAGGAATCCATCGACGGCGATGCCAATATTTTTCGAAAGATGAAGCTGGATTCCCGCTATCGCGGGAATGACGGGGGATTTGGAATAAGAGCTGTGACCAGAGGCCTAGCGTCCGCGTGCAGATACGGAATATGTGGCTGTCTGGCTTCCGCTAAATCCGGCCAATATTTGCAGCCGCGTAGCGCTATGGTCACGCAAGAAGCGCAGGCGATAGATTGCGGCTTGCATCAGTTCGTCCGCTTCGCTGAGCAGCGGTTTCAGGTCATGGTCAATATCCCCGGCCTCAATCGTACCGAGCCTGGTGGCCGCTTCGCTTAAACCTGTGCTGGCCCGGAAAATAGCGTCGCTATCATGGCCTTCCAGGGCAGAAAACAGCATATCTTGTGCGTTACGGAATGATTCCACTATTGCTTTCATTTATCAGATTCCGTTCCGAACACACCCATATCGAGCATCTTTTTCGCCAGTGCGGCGGTGTCCACATCATATATTCCGGCCGCGATTTTCTGGCGCACTTCGGCTACTTTATGTGAGTCAAAAGGCGGGGTTTTAGCGGCGAGCAAGGAAGCCGTGGTCATTATTGCAGGCTCCGCTTTCGCATTTTCTGTATTCTGGTTTGCAACCGGACCGCCGACTTTTCTGGCTGTGCCTTCTTGAACCGACGGGCGATCCAGCCGCGTATTGATGGCCGAGTAGCTTTCAACAGGTTTCATTTCAATGGCTCCTTCACACTTTCAGCCTTCAGTGTTTGTGCTTCTACACTGGCACCGATAATATTCTCGTTCCTAACGATTTACGGCGCGTTGTGAAAAAATTAATATCTCTTTGAAAAAATAATTACTGGACCAGTTCAACTTCGCCGGAACCGGACACGCGGGCCATTAATTCCTTGGATTCACGGCTGGAACGGACGGGGATATAATCGCCTATCCGTCCGTTTTTCTGGGCCACCACACCATAGCTTATGGAAAAGCTAGGCCGCCGGACGACAAGTGTCAGGGGCTGGTTTCGTAAAACTACAAACTCGCCAGAGCGGTCTGCACTGGAAGAATGTCCGGTCGGTCCGCGCCGCACCGGAACAAATATCCGCCAGCCCAGATGCGGGCAGCTCACCATCACGGCGCTGTTATTAGTAGCCGAAAGCTGCACCTCACCGGGACAGCGCTTCAATCGCAATTTCGTGTCGATCGGTGCCAGCGCCCCGCCCGCATCACCGATATTTGCATTGAGATGCGTCGCAACCTGCCGATCAAGAGCGGTGCTGTCCTCGAAAGGGGAAGCCGCACCTGTTGCAAGAAGGGCGAATATCGGAAGAGTAAGGCGTTTATATAACATGTCAGGTTCCTGTGCGTTCTGTCCGGAAAGAATTGCCCGGATAAACTTAGCCAAAACAAAGCAGGTTTCGTGCCAGTTTACTGCTCACAGTTTTTCATTCACTCGAAGCATCGCTTTTCGCTGGCAGGAAGGTCAGCGTTATATTCAGCTTCTCATCGGCTTTAGTAACCAGTTTTTCGGGGATTTTGAGGATAATCATCTCCCCGTCCTGCCCTGCCTTTTCAAAGGCATCAGCAATAGCGGCAGAACGCGCCGCTACTTTTTCCCATTGCCGTAGTCTTTGACCGCCCGGTATTTGATCTACTGCGGGCACATATATGGTCAGCAACTGCTTTTCCCGGATGTTCGGAATTCCGGCAATTTCCTCCCGCGCATGTTCGCTCAGCATCGCGCTGTTATCATCGAAAAAATCAGTGATCTTATATTCAAACACGGCATGGATGCGCTGCTGGGGCGCGGTTTGTTCTGCCAGTTTTTTGCGGGCATCGGGACCTGCCATATTCACAAAATGAGCATAGGCAAAGACGCTAAGCAGCATCAATGCCAGGTCCAGAAAGGATAAGGTAGTCCGCCCCGCGATCATTTATCAATGCGCCGCCCGCAGCGGTTTTGCCGGAGAGAAATGAACCGGGGTCAGGATGACAAGTTCGCGCTTTGCTATCGCGATCAAATGCTCTGCAACAGCCGCGCGATAGGCGTTCAATATCTCCGCCCGCGCTTTTAGCCGCATGTGAATGGGGAAAGCGATGATGTGCGAAATGAACATGCCATAGAGGCTGGTGAGCAAGGTAAAGCTCATCGCCGGACCCATTTTCAGCGGGTCGATGCCGGTCGCAAATAGCTGGATCAGGCCGATAATCGTACCGATCAAGCCGATGGCCGGCGCAATTTCAGAAGCCGCATTCCAATAGCTTTCCGCCATGTCCTGCTTCTTTTTGGCTATATGACACTGCATTCGTGCCCATTCCTCGAAAGTCTTGGCGTCCTTGGCATTTACCAGTTCGCCGATCATGCGGGTGATGAAATGATCTTCGCTATGCAACCGCTCCAGCCCGATAAACCCCTGTTCTCGCAGCACAAAATCGATACGACGGCACATGAAAGTTGCATTTTCCCCGCTTTCGGAAAACGGCTCCCTTCCGCAACGGGGCAGCGCTGCAAAAGCCAGTGCGAGAGAGGATTTGCCGCTTTGAACCCACGCCAGGATCAGCACGCAGCCAAGCACTAGTCCGAATATCACAGGATCAAATAGCTGCCCGAACTTGCCGAGCGTATCACTATTGCCGAACATCATATCCACCGGCTTACCCTCCCCACGCTCGCAAGTCGGGCAAAAGCGGCAAGATTCTTCCGCTCACCGGCAAAAACTTGCCGCTCCAGACCATCTGCGAACAGGTTATTAATTTCCTTGGCCATGAAATCCCCAAAAACTGCCATTTCTCACTGCCCGTTAAGAAACTGGCACGTCGTTTGCGTTGAACTGCTCGAGATTGGCTATCCCGGAACTTCCCGGACTTAGCGTTTCTCAATCAATGTGACGGTCGCGAGGCCGCAATATTAAGACAGGATTTCGTTCGATGCCGAGTTTGGATCAGATTTTTGCGTTAAACGGCGGAGCGCTACAGTTGCGCTCCCAGCGTTTAAACATGCTGGCTTCTAATATCGCGAATGCGTCTACGCCCGGTTACAAGGCGAAGGACCTCGATTTCGATCGCGCGATGCAACAGGCGCAGAGCGGCGGATCGCTGAGCAAAGCAATGAGCGACCACACAGGTTTCCGCGTTCCGCTGCAACCCTCGCTCGATGGCAATACTGTCGAGCTGTCCGTCGAACAGACCCTGTTTGCCGAAAACGCCATTCAATATCGGACCACCCTCTCCTTTCTTCAGGGCCAGGTGTCCACGATCCAACGCGCCTTGAAAGGGGAATAGAGATGAGCGGTATGAATGTATTTGATGTTGCCGGCAGAGCCATGTCCGCGCAGATGGTGCGGCTGAATGCAACGGCATCGAACCTGGCCAATGCCCGCACGGATTATGCATCGAGAGACGAAGCCTACCGCGCCGTGCGCCCGGTTTTTCGCTCTGTCATGGAAGACAATCTGGCGACCGTCGATGTCGAGCGTATCGTCCAGACCGATCTTGAACCGCAACGGCGTCACGACCCGTCAAACCCGATTGCCGATGAAGAAGGCTATGTCTGGGAAGCTGCGGTCGATGAGACAGCCGAGATGATCGACATGCTCGAAACTGCTCGAAACTACCAGAATAACGTTCAGGTCATGCAGACCGCAAAATCACTCATCCTAGAAACGGTAAGGAACCAGTAATGGATATTAATCCACAGGTTTATGAATTTAAAAGATCAGCTACCTCCGACCTGTCTTTCTCTCAGCCCGCCGGTGCAGTCGGCGATAGCAATATGGACCAGGATTCCTTTTTGCGGCTGATGACAACACAGCTTAAGTTTCAGGATCCGTTTGACCCGATGGACAATCAGGCGATGGTCGCACAGCTTGCCCAGTTTTCAAGCGTTGCGGGCATTTCCGAGATGAACAAGTCACTGTCTGAAATTGCTTCCATGCTGGGCAACAACCGTTTGTCCGATGCAAAGGAATGGATCGGACAGTCGCTTCTGGTTCCCGGTAACTATGCGGTTGCGAACAAGAGCGGCGAATATACCGGCGAGTTCGAACTGGACCAGCCGAGCGAAAATATCTCAATCGACCTGCTCAACGAAGCGGGTGAAATCGTTATGTTTGCCGAACTTGGCCCACAGAAAACAGGGCCAGTCCAGTTTAATTTCGAAAGCAAGAATGCCGCAGGCGAACCGCAGGATCTTGGCCGGTTGAAAGTCCGGGTAAACGGCGGGGCGGTGTCCAATCTCGCCACATGGGTTCCGGTCGCATCCGTCAAAACATCCGAGGGCAACGGTCCGCCCATTCTCGTAACCCCGATTGGCAATGTCATGCCATCGGAAGCACTGCGCATCGGATAAGCGCAGCAATATTCCCAGATTTCAAACAGGAGAAGAATAATGTCTTTCTTTACATCCCTAACCGGCCTGAAAGCGGCACAGACCGACTTGAATGTCATTTCAAACAACGTCGCCAATACAAGCTCGATCGGCTTCAAAAAAAGCCAGGCGATCTTTGGTGACCTCTTCGCGGCTGCACCGACCCAGACGACCAAGACCGTCGCCGGTCAAGGTGTCCGGCTGAGCGGTATCACGCAGCAATTTACGCAAGGCACGTTGAAGCCGACCGAAAAGACCCTTGATCTGGCGATTGCCGGTGATGGATTTTTCGCAGTCCGCAGCCAGCCGCCACAAGAAAGCCTGACCTTTACCCGTAACGGCGCGTTTATAGTCAATGTTGACCATGAAGTCATCGACACAACCGGGTCCAAGGCACAACTTTTGCCCGTCGATGCCGATGGTATCGCTACCTCGACCAATGTTGCCGACATGTATGACTTTATCATGCCGGAAAATGATCCGGGCGATCCAAGCGCTTTGCTTGCGAATATTTCTATCAATGGTGAAGGCGTCGTCACCGCCAGCTTTACCAACGGCAACCAGATCAAACTCGGTGCTTTGGCTCTGGCCAGCTTTACCGCGATCGAAGGACTTCGCCCGAACGGCGATGCCCATTGGCAGGCAACCGGTGATTCCGGTCCGCCGCAGATCAATCAGGCCGCAAATGGTCCTTTGGGACAGGTGCGTTCCGGCGCTCTGGAACTGGCCAACGTGGATATTACCGAGGAGCTGGTTTCGCTTATCTCCGCACAGCGTAATTTCCAGGCCAATGCCCAGGCTATCGAGACTGCCAATACCCTTAGCCAGACGATGATCAACCTGAAGGTCTAAACCCCTGACGGATAGAATAATCTAGGAAAGTCTAATGGATAAACTTGCATATACCAGCGTCAACGCGATGAAATCGTTGATGAACCGGCAAACCGCTATCGCCAATAATATGGCGAACGCAAATACGGTTGGTTTCAAGGCCGATATGGTGTCGGCCCATGCCAAATATCTGACCGGTCCCGGCCATGACAGCCGGGCGATGGCGGTCGAGCGGGATATGCAAGCCAATATGAACGCCGGTGTGATTACACAAACCGGCCGTCCTCTGGACGTTGCACTGGAGGGCGATGCCATGATCGCTGTTCAGGCAGCCGACGGAGCAGAAGCATATTCCCGGCGCGGTGATTTAAAAATCGCGGCGTCGGGAGCCATGCTCACCGGGGATGGCTTTCCGGTGATGGGAGCGAATGGCCCTATCACCATGCCACCCGCGGAACGGGTGGATATCGGCGCAGACGGGACCATCTTTTTTGTTCCCAAAGGCGGTGATCCCAATCTGCCGCAGGAACTGGACCAGATCAAACTGGTCAGCATGACCGGCAGTGCCATTTCCAAGGGAGCCGACACATTATTTCGTGCCGCCGATGACGGTGTCCTGCCGGTAGATGAAAATGCCCGGCTGGTATCCGGCGCGCTGGAAGAATCCAACGTCAACATGACCACCGCTCTGGTGGATATGATCGAAACAAGCCGTGCCTGGGAAACCCAGGCCAAATTGCTGCGGACAGCCCAGGAGCTGGATGAAAGCAGCGCCGCGGTCATGAACATACCGCAATGATGATTGAATGCGTTAACCGCACGAAGGAGACGATAAGATGAGCAATGCAGCCCTACAAGTCGCGCGCACCGGACTGGACGCGCAGAATACGAAAATGCGGGTTATCGCTAACAACCTGGCGAACGTAAACACGACCGCCTTCAAACGCGACCGTGCGGATTTTGAAACACTTGCCTATCAGAATATCGTCACCCCCGGCGCACCTTCTGACGCACAGAACCGCTTTGCCAGCGGCCTGCAACTCGGCTCTGGCGTAAAACTCTCCGGGATTGGAAAAATCGACACTCAGGGCACATTGCAGAATAGCGAAAATGCACTTGATATGGCGATTGAAGGCGCCGGCTTTTTTCAGGTGGAAATGCCCGACGGCACCATCGGTTACACCCGTGCCGGTAATTTCAACATGACCGCAGAGGGCAACCTTGTCACCAGCGATGGCCTCCCCCTCATCCCCGGTATTCAGGTTCCGCAAGATGCTACTTCGCTGACCATCGGTAATAACGGTGTGGTGTCAGCGACGCTGGCGGGTCAGAACGAGCCCAGTGAACTGGGCCGTATCGAGCTTGCAAGCTTCACCAACCCGGCCGGACTTCTTTCGGTCGGCAACAATATCCTGACCGAAACCGCAGCCAGCGGCATGCCCTTGGTAGGCGAAGCGGGCGCGGAAGGGCGGGGCCAGATCCGCCAGGGAGCGCTCGAAGGCTCCAACGTCAATATTGTCGAAGAACTGGTCAACATGATCGAGACGCAGCGCGCCTATGAGGTCAATTCAAAGATGATCTCCGCCACGGATGAAATGCTGCAATTCGTGAATCAGCAAATCTGATGAACTTTATTTTGAGCGAGAGACTTTAGCATCATGCACATATCACTCCTTTCCAAAATGCCCCTGTCGGTTCTGGCCGCGCCCTTCATGCTTGTGGGCTGCATGGGCTCTGGCGGCAGCGCACCGGAACATGGCTTTGCCCCTGTGGTGGCGCCTGCCCTTCCCGATGCTGCTCCTGCCCAAGCAAACGGCGCGATATTTCAGGCGGCTTCCGGTTACGCAGCTCTGACCAGCGGGATGCGCGCCAGTCAAAAGGGTGATATCATTACGATCCTGCTGGTAGAAAATACCAAAGCCGCCAAAACCAACAGCGCTTCCAAGGATCGCGGCGGTGGGTTCTCTCTGTCACCACCTACAACCGGGCCTTTCTCGCTATTTTCGCCCAGCGATATAGCAGCCGGCGGATCGCAGAATTTCAGCGGTAGCGGGAAAGCTGCCCAGTCCAATTCCCTGCAAGGGCGGATCAGCGTGACAGTGGTCGAAAGCTATGCCAACGGCACCATGCTGGTGCGCGGGCAGAAGCTGACATCGCTGAACCGCGGCGACGAACATACACAATTTAGCGGCCTCATCCGCGCGATTGACGTTTCATCCGAGAACACAATCCCGTCCAACAAGGTCGCCGATGCCCGCATCATTTACGGCGGCACGGGCGAAATCGCTACGGCCAGCAAGCAAGGTTGGCTGCAAAATTTCTTCTCTATCCTTTCACCCTTTTAGTCCCCGGACAGGCGAGACAATATGACCCTATTCCCGAAAACAGCCCGCTTCATTCAGCTCCTGGCCGCTCTGGCAATGAGCTTTACGCTGGCTATGCAGCCGGCCCAGGCTGAACGGATCAAGGATATCGGGCAGTTTGCCGGACTGCGTACCAACCAGTTGGTGGGCTATGGGATCGTGGTCGGTCTTGCAGGAACCGGTGATGACAGCCTGGAATATGCAACCTTGGGCGTGAGGGGCATGACCAGCCGCTTTGGCCTGCCGCTGCCTCCCGGCATCAATCCGGCGACCAAAAATGCAGCGGCCGTCATGGTTACTGCCGAAATGCCAGCCTTCGCCAAACCCGGCCAGCGGCTGGATGTTACTGTCTCTGCATTGGGTAAAGCAAAATCACTGCGCGGCGGCACGCTGATTTTAATGCCTTTATATGGCGCTGACCAACAGATTTACGCGATGGCACAGGGCAACCTTGCTGTAGGCGGTCTTGGTATATCGTCCGCGGACGGGTCGAGATTGACGGTCAATATTCCTTCTGTCGGGCGGATTTCCGGCGGTGCTTCTATTGAGCGAACGGTCGCTACTGGATTTGAAAGCGAGCCTTTTCTCAGCTTTAACCTGACCGAAGCCGATCTTACCACATCCTTGCGCGTTGCAGACGCAATCAACGAAGCTGTCGGCCGCGAAATCGCCATTGCAAGCGATGCCGTCACCGTTCGTATAGCCGCCCCTCCCGGCACGCAGGAACGTGTCATGCTGATGGGCAGGATCGAAAATCTGGCAGTAAAACCTGCCGATGCCCCTGCGCGGATCATCGTCAATGCCCGCACTGGTACAGTCGTCATCAACGGCGCTGTCCGGCTTGGTCCGGCAGCGGTCAGTCACGGCAAATTAACTGTCCGGGTAGAAGAAAATCCGATGGTGGTTCAGCCCGCTCCGTTTAGCCGCGGTCGCACCGAAACAGAGCAGAATAGCGACATCTCGGTCGAGGACAATGGCGCACCCGCATTTGAAATCGGCACCCGCGCTTCTTTGTCGGAAATTGTCGAGACTATTAATTCCATCGGTGTTTCACCGTCTGATCTAACAGCGATCCTCGAAGGATTGAAACAGGCAGGCGCCCTGAAAGCGGAGTTGATAATCATATGACTTTCATTAATCCTAACGGGAATCCGGTAGCCGCACCGCCAAACCAGGCCTCAGCGAAAGCGGATGCAAAGGCCCAAGTCAAAGCGATGGCCGCGGATTTTGAAGCCATATTCGTCCGCCAGATGCTTAGCTCTATGCGGACAGCTTCCCTGGGCGAAGGTATTTTCGACGGCCAGGGCATGGAAGAGTTCCGCGATATGCAGGATGCCCAGCTTGCCAAAAGCATGGGCGAAAAGGGTGTGTTCGGGGTTGCCGACATGTTGAGCCGTCATCTGGATAAAACCGGAGTGACCGGCAACAAAGCCAGTCAATATGCTTCCGCAAGATATGGTGAGGAGGCACAATAATGTCTGACATGCTGAACATCGGCCGCTCCGCTTTGCTGGTAAATAGCCGGGCGCTGGAAGTGGTCGGCTCTAACATCGCCAATGCCGAAAACCCCGATTATGTGCGCCGCTCGCTCAATATCGGGGATACAACGATTCATAGCAGCACCAATCCGCTCTATACCAATTTTACCGGCTCCGGCGGCGTGGCGATAAAAGGCATTACCCGCGCCAGCGACCAGTTCCTGGAATCCGCCACACGTCAGACCGGCGCTGACCGGGTGCGAAGCGAAATCATGGTTCAATGGCTGGAACAGGGCGAAATCGCGCTTGCCAATAACAAGTCCGATATCGGTAGCCAGTTGACCAAGCTTTTCGGTAGCGCAGAGCAACTGTCCGCGGTGCCATTTGAACCTGCGCTCAGAGGCCAGTTCCTGGCTGATATTGAAGACTCGGTTGCACGTTTCAACCAGACGGCGGCCAATCTGTCGGCAACGCTGAACCTGATGGACGGCGCCGCGGCACAAGAGGCTACAGGCCTTAACAGCGCCTTGGCCGAACTGGCCGCGATCAACCAGAAACTACGCCCCACCCAAGAGGGCACATCGCAGCAAATAGCCCTGCTGGACCAGCGCGATGCAGCACTGGCCGTTGTTACCGAAAAGCTGGACGTCCAGCTTGATTTCGGGGCCAATGGCATGGTCGATATTACACGCAGCGGCACTAGCCTGGTGGATTTCAACACATCCAGCCCTGTGACTTTTGTCGCCAATGCGGGCGGCGCTTTTGACCTGGAAGTGGGCGGAGCGATCCAGCCACCACCTACCGGCGGAACATTGGGCGGGCTGCACCGCGCGCAATCGAAAATAGCTGGCATGTCCACCGATCTTGATGCTCTTGCGGTGCAGTTTGCCGCTGAACTAAACGGCTGGCAGGCCAATGGCCGGACCGATGGTGGAGCGCCCGGCGCTGCGGTCGTATCGCATGGAGGCACAGCGGCCAGCCTGACGATTACAGGGCTGGCGGGTGATGATCTCGCTCTGGCATCATCCTCCGGCGTTGCTAATGGCAATATACTGGCCTTTGTAGACCTCAGAACCGCAGGCGGGACTGAGCAGAAATATGAAGGGATGATCGTCAGCCAGGCGCAAAACCTATTGTCCGCTCGCAGCGAAAGCGACGCGGCCATTGCGTTTGACCGGGCCACGCGGGAAGCACGCAACCGGGTATCATCCGTCGATCTCGACCGCGAAGCCGCCGATCTTATCCGTTTGCAACAAGCCTATGAAGCCTCCGCCCGTATCATTCAGGTCGCGCGGGAGACTATTCAATCCGTTCTGGCCATTTTTTAGCGCCGTTTTTTAATCGGGCGCCAGACCAGGCGCGCCCAAGGGGGAAATAATGCAATCGATCAACCGAACAAGACCGCCGGATGCGATACAAAAACAGACCGAGCTATCGAGATTGATTGCCCGGACGGAGGAATCTGTTGCGACAGGGAAAAAATTTAACCGTCCGTCAGAAGCACCCTCGGCCTGGCTGGAAATCTCCACCATTAGCAAACAAGCCACTATCGAGGATGGCTGGGCCAGCAATATCGGCCGCGCGCGCATATTATCGCAACAAGCAGAGTCCACCATCGACACCTTGTCAAACGGCGCTGCGCGTGTCCGCGAGCTGATGATCCTTGCCAATTCCGAAACCCTGGCACAGCGCGATCGCGACATTATCGCGCTGGAGTTGGAGAGTTTTCGCGACCAGTTCAATAAATTGAGCCTGTCGCAAGACAATTATGGCGGATATCTGTTCCATCCCGGCGATCCGATCCAGATGCGGATCGACGCTGACGTAATGGTCACCCCTGCCCCGACCCGGCAAGAAGTGTTCGGTGACATTGACCTTGGCGGCGGCGTGACCGGGGATCTCGATGTCATCATGGCCGATATGATTGATGCAGTCCGCACCGGAAATGCAGCAGACCGATCTGACCAGTTAGGTAATGCCAAGTCCATAAGCGACCATTTCGCCACCGTGATCGGGCGTCAGGGTGTGCAAGCTAACCGGCTGGATGAGCAGGAATTGCGGCTCCAGGAATCAAAACTTCATATAACAGAGCGGCTAACAGCTCTTGAAGGTACGGACGTGACCGAAGCGATAGCCCAGTTCAAATCCCTGTTGGTGAACCTGGAGGCGGCGCAGCAGCTTTATGCCCAGACGGGCCGCACCTCTTTAATCAAGCTGATCGGTTAATCCTGATAGCCGCCTCACGCTCTTAATATCAAGGACCCCCGCCCGTTAACCAATATGATGACCATTTCCTCGCTGGCCGAGGATCTGTCAGATGGAAACGGGCCTGTAAATTGGAATGAGTATATGTTCGCTGGAATTGGTATTGTTGTTCTGCTGGTCATGGTTTTCGGGATTTTCGCGCTATCTGGCGGTGATCTCGGCGTCGTTCTTCATGCCCTTCCTATCGAGATGGGAATTATCGGCGGCGCGGCTGTCGGCGCGCTGATTATCGGTAATAACGGCGCGCAGCTAAAAGCTCTGCTCGGAGCAGTGGGCAAGGTTTTCAAAGGCCCGACGTACCACAAACAGGACTTCATGGACTGCATCTTGCTGGTGTCCCAGTTGAACAAGATCCTGAAAAGCGACGGTCCGGTTGCGCTGGAACCGCATATCGAAGATCCTAAAGCATCCCCGATTTTCAGTGCTTATCCCAATTTGCTGAAAGACGAAGCCCTGATCCACCTGATCGCTGACAGTTTGCGGCTTGTTGTCGTTTCATCGGGCACATTGGACCCCTATGCGGTCGAAGATGTCATGGACCAGTCTATCAAGACCCATCATCATGAAGCCATTGCCCCTGCCAACAACCTTCAAACCCTGGCCGATGCGTTGCCTGCTCTGGGCATCGTTGCCGCAGTTTTGGGCGTCGTCAAAACTATGGGTGCTATTGATCAGCCGCCTGTAATCCTGGGCGCCATGATTGGCTCTGCACTGGTCGGGACATTCCTGGGCGTATTATTAGCATATGGCTTTGTCGGCCCGATGGCCGGCCGCGCACGTGCTTTGATCGAAAGCGATGCGACCATTTATCATGTCGCAAAACAACTCATCATCGCCAATCTTCATGGCCACCCGCAACCGCTGATAATCGAAGCTGCCCGGACCAGTGTGCCGCATGCGAACCAGCCAAGTTTCTCCGATGTATTTGACGCGGTAAGAGGACGCTGACCATGGCCAAGAAAAAAGCGCCGGAACCGGTTCGGCCGATCATCGTAAGGCGGATCATTGCCAATAGCCATGAAACCCATCACGGCGGGGCATGGAAGGTCGCCTATGCCGACTTTGTTACCGCGATGATGGCGTTTTTCCTGCTGATGTGGCTACTTGGCGCGACGGACGAGAAACAGCGCAAGGGCATAGCCGACTATTTCGCGCCCACTATCGCCCAGGTGAAGCGTGACAGCGCTGGCGGCACAAAAATGTTTGGCGGTTCATCAGTCACCGATCCGGACAAATATCCTCACAAGGCAACCCAGATCGGGAATCAGGCCGTAGCCATCACGCCGAAGAATAATCCGCTGCGAGAGAAAAAGAAAAATATCGACCGCCGCCGCGATTCCATTCCCAAGTCATTGACCGCCGAGGAATTTGAAAAGCGCGTCAAGCAAGAGCTGATGAAGAATCCCCAAACGGCAAAATTGCTGTCCAATGTCCGCTTTACCGACACCAAGGAAGGTTTGCGGATCGACATTATCGACGAAGCGGATTTCAGCATGTTTGCGCTTGCGACCAACAATCTTCAATCCCGCGCAATCGAGTTGATCGCTCAGGTCGCCAAAATCATTGACACGGTGGATAATGAACTGATTATCCGGGGCCATACGGACAGCCTGCCCTATGCCAGCGGGCAGAATATGAATAACTGGCTGCTATCCTCCGCCCGCGCCGAAGCAACAAGGCAAGAGCTTGTCAGGCAAGGTGTCGGACTGAACCGCATGGCGAGGATCGAAGGCGTCGCGGATACAGAGCCATATAACCCGGCCGAACCGATGGATGACCGGAACAGGCGTATCTCGATCACGATGAAGACCGAGTAGATGTAGAGGTAATGATGGGCTGGAAAGCCTGTCGCCTTGGCAAATAACACACTGCCTTAAGCTATCAAGGGCTTCCCAAGCACACGCAAAGCAATGCGAGGTCTTGATCACCCCATCCAATTTATAACCATTATGGACTTAATAGGTGCCGATGGACCCAAGTTGGGCTGAAAACCGGTTGATATTTTTTCATCCGATTCGGATACAAGCGCTGAAGGTTTAACCTTTCGATCAAGGTCATTTATCAACCCCCGCAGGTTGAGACTTTGGTGAACGTAGCGCACCTGGTATGCGTTATATATTGGGTAGAGTGGCTCACCCCGCTCTACCCAAGCGTGTTTCTGGGCCAAGCAATAGCGCTAGGAACGCCAAAGGCGAACTCCCGTCATTCCCGCGCAGGCGGAAATCCAGCTTTATTTGAAATACAGTTGCCCGCCGAAGCTCGCGAATAATGGTCTATTCTAATCCAAGGGATGTAACGCCCAAATCACAGATTACTGGAATATTTCAGCACACTGTTACGCCCTTTGGACTTCGCTTCGTAAAGCGCCAGATCAGCTTTCCGCAGGATTGAGCGCTTTGTGTCCGACTTCAGACATTTGGCTACACCGGCGGAAAAAGTAACTTTCCCAAGCGGGCGACCGGATTCCAGATCAATCAGTTGACGACGGGATAAGTTTTCCCGGCATTTATCCACTTTTTTGACGACTTTGTTAATGTCGCTATCTTCAAAAATTATCGCAAATTCTTCGCCGCCATAGCGGGACGTGTGGCATTTGCTGTTCGACATGGATGACAGCTCATCAGCGATCAGCCTTAATACCCGGTCTCCACAATCGTGGCCAAATTCGTCATTTATCGCCTTGAAGTGATCAATGTCGATAAAGACCAGAACCAGTGCCCGCTCATCGCCAATGAGTTTTTCCAACACCTCATCCAGCGTCCGTTCAAATTTCCGCCGGTTCGGCAGCTTGGTCAGCTGATCAAAATCGGCATCATTTCTGGCTTGCTCCAATTCGGCATGCAAAATTTCGAGCTTCTTGTTGGTCGCAGAGATTTGCGCACGGTTTTCCCTGGTCGTTTCAATCATCAGCTCCGATAGGCTCAGCAGTTTCTGAACGGTCGCATCCAAGTCAAGATCGCCTGTGCGCGCCCGGATATGACCGGCCTGTTCGATTAGACTGTCTTCCCATTCCAGCGTTGCTTTTTCGCCATGATCGATCGATTTCGTAGTCGTGCGAATGTGGGCAATCGCTTCGGTTAAAATCTTGTCGATTTGCATGCCGATGTCGGAGCGCAGATATTTGTCATGCAGTTCCCGCGCCGCCACATTATCAAGCCGGCCGGCGCAGGACAGGCCGCGTATCTCGCTTTTCAGGGCAGCCTTACCGCCGCAAATATATTCCCATGCCAATTCAAGATTGGCCGAAGACAATATAAGTCCGTGCTGCCGGATGAAACCGGCAATATCGAAAAGCGGCGAACGCTCACCATCTGTTTTGATACAAACCGGGCACGCATCATCGCCATTTTTGTCGCTGAAATAAGTTTCCAGTATATTTTTGATATCGAGTTTCACTTCATATCCTCAATCTGGCGCAATATGTCAGATGCGTCATCCGGTTAGGGATTGTCCTCGTCCCGCAATGGTTAACGGCAGATCAGGGAAGCGATTAAGTGCCTGTCCCCAGCATTCTTCGAGGGTGCAAGTATTTGCTCAAATCACAAAACAGTTCGGCGCCAAGACAAGTAAGTCATCCAAGCCTGATACTTATGATATAATATTTTACATTTGGCAGTCTGTATTATTGTTGAAGGCTGAACTATCCTCAATTATGCGGCTTCAACTATGCGAGTAGTCCCCCGATAAAAGCAAGTTTCTGTTTCAGATTTTCGTTTGCAACCGCGGCATAGGCCAAAAGCCAGTCATGCTGCCGAGAAAAGGCATTAGATAATGATGTGTGAGGTGCAAGAAACGAACAGGGATTCCAGTATTCCCGCGCTGATAGCGAAGCTTGAAATGATTTTATTGCTATTGGATCAAAGTGGTCACCGGATCTCCGCGATCAAGGTGGAAGAAGCTATTTGCGCTCTAAAAGATGACCAGCAAAAATTGGCGACCAAAGTCAGCCCTATATACTAACACCTTAATCGGGATCAGAAAAAGCCGTATATCTAGTCAGACGGCTTTGGCTGTCCGGATTTGTTGACCTTCCGCGGTAATCATCCCCATAATGGGCGGCCGGTTAAACAATTTGGGAGGGCGGTTTCTGTTGGTTGGTCCTTGCAGAAACTGCCCTCTTTATTTTCCCATCTTATTCTTCTGAAACCTAATCGGCCAGGCCGCCAAAGGCTTCCTTGATTTTCGAGAAAAAGCCCGTGCTGTTCGGACATTCGTCGCCGGTTTCGGTTTCCTGAAACTCGCGCAGCAATTCTTTTTGCCGGGACGATAGCTTGGTGGGGGTTTCGACTTCGATCTGCACGACCATGTCACCATTCCCCCGCCCGCGCAAAACCGGCATACCAGCACCGCGTTGACGGATTTGTTTGCCGGACTGGATACCGGCGGGAATACGGATTTCATGCTTTGCGCCATCAAGGCCGGGAATGACAATCTCTCCGCCCAGCGCAGCAGTCGTAAAGCTGATCGGCGCGCGCGTGAACAGGGTCGTCCCTTCACGTTCGAACAGATCATGGCGTGACAGGTGGATGAAAATATAAAGATCGCCGGGGGGAGCGCCATAAGCGCCCGCCTCTCCTTTGCCGGACAAGCGGATGCGTGTGCCGGTGTCGACGCCAGCCGGTATTTCGATTTCGAGCGTTTGGGGCCGGTCAACCCGCCCTTCCCCGCGGCAGACATGGCACGGGCTTTCGATCACTTCGCCGCGTCCCTGACAGCTTGTGCAGGTGCGCTCGACTACAAAAAATCCTTGCTGTGTCCGGACTTTGCCGTGACCGTGACAGGTAGGGCAGGTCTTTACACCAGTGCCCGCTTCTGCGCCGGAACCGTCACATTCCTCGCAGCCAACGGAGACATCAATTTCAATTTCGGTTTGCTTGCCATGGAACGCATCTTCCAGCGAGATTTCCATGTCATAGCGCAGGTCAGCACCCCGCGCAGGGCCACGATGTTGTTGCTGGCCGCCAAATCCGCCAGCGCCGCCGCCAAAAATCGTTTCGAATATATCGCCAATATCATTAAAGGCCGCGCCGCCAAATCCACCGCGCCCGGCATTATTGCCGCCACCATTGGTAAAGGCCGCATGGCCATATTGATCATAGGCCGCCCGTTTTTGCGGGTCTTTCAAGACATCATAGGCTTCGTTGATATTCTTGAACTTCGCTTCCGCATCCGCGTTGCCGGGGTTTTTGTCCGGATGGTATTTCATCGCCAGTTTGCGATAGGATGATTTCAGCGTTGCGCCATCGCAGCCGCGTTCAACCTGAAGCTCTTGATAATAGTCCATTTCGGTTGCCATTAATTACTACCCAGCCCTGTCCGAAAGCCAAAAATCCAAAATAAAACAGGTTACCGGGCCTGCCGCATATCCCTTTGACAGAACATGATTTCCGACAGGCCCCGCAACCTTAATCATTGTTGCCGTTACTCAGCGGCTTTTTCTTTGGAGTCCGTGTCGTCGCTGTCATCGACTTCGGAAAATTCCGCGTCGACCACATCGTCATCTGCACTCGCGGCGGCATCGGCTGCCGCTGCATCCGCAGCATCACCGCCCGCGGCCTGTTCGGCTTCGTAGATTTTTTGACCCATTTGCATAGAAACCTGAGCCAGAGCTTCGGACTTGGTTTTCATAGCTTCCGGATCGCCGCCTTCAATCGCTTCCTTGGTTTCCGCGATTGCTGCTTCAATCTGACCTTTCAGATCGGCGTCAATCTTGTCACCATGCTCGGACAATTGCTTCTCGGTCGTGTGAACCAGACTTTCGGCGTTGTTTTTGGCTTCAGCCTCTGCACGACGCTTCTTGTCTTCTTCGGCAAATTTCTCGGCATCCTGAACCATCTGGTCGATATCGCTATCGGACAGTCCACCAGAAGCCTGGATCTTGATCTGCTGTTCCTTGCCGGTGCCTTTGTCCTTGGCCGACACGTTGACGATACCGTTCGCGTCAATGTCAAACGTCACGTCAATCTGCGGAACACCGCGCGGTGCTGGCGGAATACCGACCAGATCAAACTGGCCTAGCATCTTGTTATCCGCTGCCATTTCACGCTCGCCCTGGAACACGCGGATCGTCACAGCGCCCTGATTGTCATCGGCGGTTGAATAGACCTGCGATTTCTTTGTCGGGATCGTCGTGTTGCGGTCGATCATGCGGGTAAAGACACCGCCAAGCGTTTCGATACCGAGTGACAATGGCGTCACGTCGAGCAGCAATACGTCTTTGACATCACCCTGCAAAACACCAGCCTGAATAGCCGCGCCCATGGCAACGACTTCGTCAGGGTTCACACCGACATGCGGTTCTTTACCAAAAAATTCCTGAACGGTTTCACGAACCTTTGGCATGCGGGTCATGCCGCCAACCATGACGACTTCGCCAATTTCCGATGCGTTGATGCCAGCATCTTTCAGCGCCTTTTTGCAAGGCTCCAGCGTACGGCGGATCAGATCACCGACAAGCTTTTCAAGATCGGAGCGCGTGATGGTTTTCACCAAGTGCTTCGGGCCATTTTGGTCAGCGGTAATGAACGGCAGGTTGACTTCCGTGGTTTGTGCCGAAGACAATTCGATCTTCGCTTTTTCCGCGGCTTCTTTCAAACGTTGCAGCGCCAGCTTGTCCTTGGTGAGGTCAATGCTTTCCGCTTTTTTGAAATCTTCGGCCAGATATTCAACAATCTTCGCGTCAAAGTCTTCACCGCCAAGGAACGTGTCGCCGTTGGTCGATTTCACTTCGAAAACGCCGTCGCCAATTTCCAGGATGGAAATATCGAACGTACCACCACCAAGGTCATAAACAGCGATGATGTTACCTTCGCTTTTTTCAAGCCCGTAAGCCAGAGCCGCAGCCGTCGGTTCGTTGATGATACGCAGAACTTCCAGACCGGCAATCTTACCGGCATCTTTGGTTGCCTGACGCTGGGCATCGTTAAAATAGGCCGGAACCGTGATAACTGCCTGCTGCACTGTTTCGCCAAGATAGCTTTCGGCCGTTTCTTTCATCTTTTGCAGCGTGAAAGCCGAAATCTGTGCAGGTGAATATTCTTCACCGCCAGCTTTCACCCATGCGTCACCGTTGGAACCTTTGACGATGTTATAAGGCACCAGTTCCATATCTTTTTTCGTCATCGGATCATCGAACCGGCGACCGATGAGACGCTTTACGGCAAAAATGGTGTTTTCCGGATTGGTAACAGCCTGACGTTTGGCTGGCTGACCGATCAAACGCTCACCATCTTTGGCAAAAGCGACAACCGACGGAGTTGTCCGTGCGCCTTCTGAATTTTCAATTACCTTCGGCTTTCCGCCGTCCATAACCGCAACGCAGCTGTTGGTGGTGCCCAGATCAATACCGATTACTTTAGCCATTTTTCCCTCAATTCACTTTCAAATATTTTCTAAAACTAGCAAAATAGCCGCCCGGCCCTTTTAGTTTGGCACCGTTACAGCTTCGAGAAGGGATATAGGTGGCATTTTCTTTGGCACAAGACTTGGCAGCGCCATGTCGAGCCTGTAGAACCAAAAAAACGCTTTTCCAGTCCGTAAGATCAGGAGTTTCGGGGGCCGCCATGACAAAATTATTTTCCATATTCTCTGCTACAATCGCTGCACTTTTCCTGACTGCATGTGGTCAGGGCGATGTGCTTTTGGTCGAGAAAGCGGTGGTTAACCTCTCACCTGTAGATGGCAATCCGTCCGCCGGTTATTTTACCGTTCGTGGCGGTCCGGAAGATGTGACATTGGTGGCTGTCACAGCCGATGACTCGATGCGCCTTGAAATGCATGAAACCGTTGAAGAAGACGGCGTATCTAAAATGCAGGCCGTGGAAAAAGTAGCTATCCCGGCTGGTGGAACCGTAAAATTTGAACCCGGCGGAAAGCATCTGATGATCTGGGGCGTTGGCAACAGCTCTATCCAGCGCGGCACGTTGCGGATGATCTTCATCTTTTCGAATGACGACCGGATACAGTTCGATGCCGTTATAAATAAAGTCGGCGGTGCCAAAACGGATGACGCGGCAGACGCAGACGCCCAAGATGGGTAAGCCCATAACGCTGAATAATTGGCAAATCTGCAAGAAACCGGAACAGGCGAGTTGGGAATGCGCGGAACAGCTCGCTCTTTAACTGATGCAGAAAAAGCCATGTGCCGCTCCGTTTTCGGTGATGCCGTCGACTATCAAAACGTGCGAATATTCAACCGCAAATGGTGGCCCTTTCACCCGCGCCGCGTCACCATGGCCCCCGACGGCAATATATGGTTTCACCCCCACAGCGGATTGTTCCGCGATGATTATGGCGATGCGGACATAAATTTGCAGGGACTGTTCATCCATGAAATGGTGCATGTCTGGCAGCATCAGAGCGGCGTTTTTCTGCCCCTCGCCCGGCATCCGTTCTGCCGCTATGATTATAAGCTGGTTCCCGGTAAACTCTTTGCGGACTATGGCATTGAGCAACAGGCAGAGATTGTCCGGCACGACTTTCTATTAAAGCACGGCGCAAAGTTGAAAAACGGATTTCAACCCGCCCAGTTTACCGGACTGGTGCCTTTTTCCCCGCTTGGTGATTATACGCCGGATAACCGGTTGGCTTGAAAAAGAAGATTTGCGACTAACGGGTCTGGGGCAGCAATCCCAGTTTTTCGCGCATCGTCCACCGCGACAACATCAACAGTGCGACAATGGCTAGTCCGGTTGCTAGTCCGGTCCACACGCCAATGCCTTCCCAGCCCCGCCAGAAGGCAAGACCTGCACCAACGCCAATGCCGATAAACCAATAGCCCATCAGCGCGAAAACCATCGGCACGGTTGTGTCGTGCAATCCGCGCAGCATCCCTGCTGCGACAACTTGCGCGCCATCGGCAATCTGGAATATCGCGGCGATTGCCAGAAAGCTGACTGCCAGAGCCGCGACTTCTTCGCTGCCTGGTGCCTCCGCATCAATGAAAATCGAAATCAGCACTTCGGGGGCCAGCACCAGCACGACCGCCATCGCCGCCATGAAAGATGTGCCCAAAATGAAGCTGACCCAACCCGCGCGCTTGATGCCGGCATGGTCGCGCCGTCCATATTGTATGCCAACGCGAA
This sequence comes from Sphingorhabdus sp., assembly GCA_015478735.1. Lineage (GTDB taxonomy): Bacteria > Pseudomonadota > Alphaproteobacteria > Sphingomonadales > Sphingomonadaceae > Parasphingorhabdus. The sequence continues at coordinate 32,966 of JADMKQ010000007.1, forward strand.
CCGTTGCTGCCTGCGCGATACCCATTGGCACCATGAAAGTCAGCGATGCCAGTTGCAGTGCAATCGCATGAGCCGCCACGGATTCTGCATTGATAAGCCCCATCAGCAAAGCCGCTATTCCAAAGACAGAGCCTTCCAGTCCCATGGTCACGGCAATAGGCAGGCCAAGCTTCCAAATCATGCGGTAACGCGGCCAATCGCTATAGGAAAAGCGCCCGAACAGGTGATAACGGCGAAAACGCTTGTGCAACAGAACGACCAGAACCATACCGCCGAACATCAGCACATTGGTCATAACGCTGCCAATGCCTGCGCCAATCACGCCGAAAGCGGGCACGCCGAATTTCCCGAAGATCAAAGCATAATTGAACAGGAAATTGGCCAACACCCCGACCACACTGATGACCAGCGCCCAGATCGGCTCTTCAAGCGCAGACACAAAATTGCGTAAGATGATGAAGCATAAAAATGGCAGGATCGACCACATATAGGCCGAAATATATAGACCGGCATTGCGCGCCAGATCAGCTTCCTGGCCGAATGCCAGCAACAGGCTTTCCGTGTTCCACAGCAATAGCCAGAACGGGATGATAACGGTGATCGCTGCCCATATCGCCTGACGGAAAGTCCGGCGAACATCGCGCACACTATGGCCCATGCGGCCAATCTCGCTGGCCATCAAAGGCGCGGATGCGGTTATCAGCCCCATGCAGAAAATAGCGCAGCTCATCGCAAGGTTAAACCCAAGCGTAGCCGCCGCCAGCTCGCGCGGGCCAAGCCAGCCGATCATCATCACATCGGTCGCACCGATCAGCGCCATGGTGAGGTTGGACAGGATCAACGGCCACGCAAGACGCATCGTCGCGCCGGCTTCAAGGCGCCACGGGTTTGGTGTTGTAACGAGGTGCGCTGCGCTAACCATAGCGCCCGTTAGCCGAGCCTGAAGCAACGCGCTAGTGAAAGCTGGTTATTACCTGTTGAAACGTGTTTTTCTGTATACCGTCTTCAAGACAGCCAACTCCCTCTCCCATTTAAGGGAGAGGGAGTTGGCCTTAGAAAATCAGGCGTTCAATTAACGCGGATAGCCCGGCAAACCGCGGCAATCTTCATCCAGACGGCCTCTGTCATCATAGCCGTCACAGCGGTCATCCTTGTCCACGAAATAGCCCGCGGCTGCACCAGCCGCTGCGCCAATAGCAGCACCCGTCAGGGCATCATCGCCGTCACCGGTAACCGCGCCAATAACACCGCCTGCGGCAGCACCGGCCGCTGCGCCCTCGGCAGCATAATTGCTCGCACAGGCAGTCAGGGACACAGCCGAAAGGGCTGTAACCGACAGGATTGAAATCTTTTTCGCTAATGTGTGTCCGATGGGTCGCATAACCATTCTCCTGAAATTAACCTGCCCCCGCTCAAGCCATTATAACGCACCAGACCCGATCTGGTTCATGAACAAACAGAATTTATCAGATGAACGGCGCCCCTGCTGCGATGACTGATATTATGCAGAATAAGCTGATTCCACCAAAAGCGGCTCTTTAGCTTGCCGGACCTTTCGCTTTAATATTGAACGATCAAATCAAACCCCCGTCAAAATTGATCCTTGCGGCGCGCCGCTTTGCTCTGCCAATAGGCGTTCAGGAAAAAGGGGACCAGAATGATATCGACAATCGGACTCATCGGCGGACTGGCGCTGCTCATTTATATGACCGTGAAGGGTGTGAATATCCTGATCGCCGGGCCGGTTGCCGCCGCGATTGTGGCCGCGACCAGCGGGCTGGCTTGGTTGCCGCCGCTCGCTGCAGAAGGTGCCCCCGATTTCGCCACCGCCTATCTGGACGGATTTGTAGGCTTTTTCAAAAGCTGGTTTTTCATGTTCCTGCTTGGCGCGATATTCGGTGAAATCATGGGCGCTTCGGGCGCAGCGGCCAGCGTCGCTCACTGGATTGTCGAGAAAATCGGTATCAAGCATGCGGTGCTTGCCGTGGTCGCAGCCTGTGCGGTTCTGACCTATGGCGGGGTAAGCGTGTTTATCGTGGCATTCTCTGTCTATTCGCTGGCAGTCCACTTGTTCCGTGAAGCCAATTTGCCGCGCCGTTTCATTCCTGCAGCTCTGGCTTTCGGGTCTGTGACCTTCACCATGACATCGGCGGGTAGCCCGGAAATCCAGAACCTTATCCCGATGGAGTTTCTTGGAACCACGGCCTATGCCGGTTGGGAGGCCAGTCTTTTTGTTGCAATTATCATGGCCGTTTCCGGTCATTTCTGGCTGAACTGGATGGTCAAGCGCGCCGTCGCCAACGGGGAAACATTTGTTGGCCGCGAAACCGATGACGACAATCAGGACTATGGCCGCCTGCCAGCCCCGATACTATGTTTGCTGCCTCTGGTTACCGTGCTCGGAATCTTCCTGATTTTCCAATATCCGCAGGCGATGGGGCCGCTCTCAGCCATTCTTCCCGGTGAATCGCTCGAACAATGGGCGCTTGTAGCTGCCCTGGGTTCCGGAGCCATTGTCGCGCTGGTTGTGGGTTATCGGAAGCTGAAAACCATGCCAGAAGCCTTTTCCCGCGGGGCAACCAGCGCGGTGGTGGCCATTACCAATACCTGCGCCGTAGTCGGATTTGGCGCGGTTGCCCAGCTTTCCCCCGCTTTTCAGGCAGCTTTGGAAATGGTCCAGAACCTGCCCGGTAGTCCGCTCATCGGCGCGGCCATCGCTGTCACCGTTATTGCTGGCCTGACCGGATCGGCATCGGGCGGACAAACCATCGCCCTGCCCCTGCTCGCACCGCATTATCTTGATATAGGCGCACAGCCGGACGAGCTGCACCGCGTCGTCGCCATATCTTCTGGCGCGCTCGATAGCTTGCCGCATAATGGCTATGTCGTCACCACCATCCGCGCCGTCTGCGGAGAGACCCATAAGGACGCTTATGGTGCCGTCGGCGCGCTGACCGTTATCATACCAACCCTAGGCACTATATTAGTGCTAGGGTTGTTCATGATTTTTTAGGATTATGGAGCGTTAGTCCGGCTTTTTAGCCACGCCAACCAGCGCCGGGCGCAATAGCCGGTCTTTGATCACATAACCGGCCTGCATTTCCTGAACAACTGTGCCGGGTTCTTCCGCATCGGTTGGCACTTCGATCATGGCCTGGTGGTGGTTCGGATCAAGCGGCAAGCCCATAGCAGGAACGCGTTTGATACCGTTTTTTTCGAACACCGTTTCCAGTTCGCGACCCGTGGCTTCGATACCGCCGATCAGGCCTTGCCACTTTTCTTCATTCTTGATCTCTGTCGGAATGGCAGCCAGCGCCCGTTGCAGATTGTCCGATACGCTCAGCATATCGCGCGCAAATCCGGTCGCGGCATAGGCTCTTGCATCCTGCGCATCTTTCTCAAGTCGGCGGCGGACGTTCTGGGTTTCGGCCTGGGCATAAAGCACTTGCTGCTTTGCTTCGGCCAATTCGTTTTCAAGGGCTGCGATGCGCTCGTCCTGGGAAGCTTCTCCAGAAGCAGCATCATTGTCCCGTCCACCATCTTTAAATGCGTCCGGCACACCTTCCAGCTCCGCTGCTGCGGCTTCGTCCAGCTTGTCATTCTTATTGGTATGGGGCTTTGTATCACTCATTATTCTTCACTCGTTTTTCATTATTTGATCAATAGTTTAGATATAGTCTGTGCTGTGAAATCTACCATGGGTACGACTCGAGCATAATTCAAGCGGGTTGGCCCTATCACACCAACCACACCGACTACCTTTCCATCGCCATCTTTATAAGGAGCCGCTATCACAGATGAGCCGGAAAGGGAGAATAATTTATTCTCCGCTCCGATAAAGATTTTCGCCGCATCGGCATCTCTGGCATTATCCAGCAAGCGCGCAATTTCCTGCTTGCCTTCCAGTTCGTCAAGCAACTGCCTTATCCTGTCAATGTCGGCAAGCGCGCTATCTTCCAGCAGATTTGCCTGACCGCGCACGATGAGCACCGGCCGTGCGGCGTTATCCTTTGACCAGATAGCAAGGCCGCGCTGCACCAGATCTTCAGACGCCTTGTCAATCGCCATCCGCCCTGCCTGAACATCCCCGTCAAGCCGCGATAACGCATCGGCCAGCGTCATTCCGCCAAATTGGGCGGTAAGATAGTTCCCGGCTTCAATCAGCGCGGATTCCGATATACCGAAAGGTAGCTCCAGCACCCGGTTTTCAACAGCGCCATCTTGCCCGACAAGGATCGCTAGCCCCTGTCCTTCTGACAGTTTCACAAAACTGAACTGTTTCAGCAAAGGCTCACGCTTAGGCACCATCACCAGCCCGGCACAAGCCGAGAGTCCGGACAATATGGCCGTGGTTGCGGACAGTGCTTCTTCTATAGGGCCTTGGTCCCTGATCTGCGATTCAATCGCCTCACGCTCTTTTTTCGATGGCTGAGCCGTTTGCATCATACCATCGACAAACAATCGCAATCCTCGCTCCGTAGGAATCCTGCCCGCACTGGTATGCGGGGCAGCGAGCAAACCGAATTCTTCAAGATCCTGCATGACATTGCGGATAGAGGCAGGCGAAAGCTCCAGCCCCGGCGCTTTTGAAATGGTCCGCGATCCGACAGGCGCGCCATTGTCGAGATAGGATTCCACCACGATCCGGAAAATATCCTGCGCTCGGGTTGTCATTTCGGTGATCGCTGTGGTTGTCATGATAGCTAGATAGGCACACTTCTCATTTGATTCCAGCCTTGCAGAATTAACTGCCTGTTCTAAGACGTAGCGCAAGCCATCCACAGGAGAATCACTTATGCGCCCATCAGGACGTGCGCCAGACGAAATGCGTGCCATTACTATTGAAACCGGATTTACAAAGCATGCAGAAGGGTCTTGCCTGATAAGCTTTGGTGACACACGCGTATTATGCACGGCCAGCATTGAAGAACGCATTCCGCCATGGCTGCGCGGCAAGGGCGAAGGCTGGGTTACCGGCGAATATTCAATGCTGCCCCGCGCCACCCACACCCGCGGTTCACGCGAAGCCGCGCGCGGCAAGCAATCCGGCAGAACGCAGGAAATCCAGCGTTTAATTGGTCGTTCTTTGCGCTCCGTCGTTGATCTGAAAAAGCTTGGCGAGCACCAGATCACACTGGACTGTGACGTGCTTCAGGCCGATGGCGGTACACGGACAGCGTCGATCAGTGGCGCATGGGTTGCGCTGCGTCTGGCGGTCAATTCTATGTTGGATCAAAAACTGATCAGCGAAGACCCGATAGAGCAGAAAATTGCAGCGGTTAGTTGCGGTATTTTTGACGGCACGCCGGTGCTCGATCTCGATTATGATGAAGACAGCAACGCCGGTGCCGACGCGAATTTCGTATTGACCAGTGACGGCAACATTGCAGAAGCGCAGGCAACAGCCGAAGGTCAGACATTTGATGATGAAGGCCTGATGCGTCTGATGCGGCTTGCCAAAATCGGTTGCGCCCAGATTTTTGAGGCGCAGGAAAAGGCAGTTTCGTAAGCAGAAAAAATGACCCAGCACCGCAAACTCTCTCCCGGCAAGCTTGTCATTGCCAGCCATAACCAGGGCAAGGTGCGCGAAATCCGCGCCTTGCTCGCTCCTTTTGGTATCGAGCCTGTTTCAGCCGGAGAACTGGGCCTGCCCGAACCGGAAGAAACCGGAACAAGCTTTGCGGAAAATGCGCTGCTCAAAGCACATGCCAGTGCGCAAGGCGCCGATTGCGTGGCTCTGGCGGATGATAGCGGGCTGTGCGTGACTGCTCTGAACGGTGCGCCGGGGGTCTATACTGCCGACTGGGCAGAGGCGGACATATTCGAAGGCGGGCCGGGCCGTGACTGGTATATGGCCATGGGCAAGGTTGAAGGAAAGCTGGCGGAGCTGGGACCGGATACTGACCGCAGCGCCCATTTTATTTGCACACTCGCACTCGCATGGCCCGATGGCCATACGGAAGTATTTGAGGGACGCGCCAATGGCAATCTGGTATGGCCGCCGCGTGGCACATTGGGCTTTGGCTATGATCCGGTGTTTCAGCCGGAAGGATTTGAGCAAACTTTCGCGGAACTGGACCCACAGCACAAGCACGAGATGAGCCACCGCGCCGATGCGTTCAACAAACTGGTAAAAGCCTGTTTTGATTAAACCGGACCGTTCATAATGACGCTTCACGCCCCCTCCTCTACAATATCCGCAAAGACTGCGGATGGGCAAGGGCTTGCGCTTTATATCCATTGGCCCTTTTGCATATCCAAATGTCCCTATTGTGACTTTAACAGTCATGTGCGCGAACAGATTGACCATGATGCGTGGCAAGCGGCGCTTCTGGCAGACATGCGGTATGAGCATCAGGTCTCTCAAAACAGGCGGATAAGCTCGATATTTTTTGGCGGCGGAACACCCTCGCTCATGCCGCCCCGGCTTGTCGCCAAATTGATAGAGGAAGCCGATGCCCTGTGGGGCCTGGAAGAAAGATGCGAGATCACTCTGGAAGCGAACCCGTCTTCGGTTGAGGCGAGCCGGTTTTCCGATCTGGCAAGCGCTGGGGTGAACCGTGTTTCATTGGGATTGCAGTCTCTTGATGATCAGACTTTGGATTTTCTGGGCCGGGCGCATGATGTGACAGAAGGCCTTGCCGCCCTGGACACAGCACAGAAAAACTTTGGCCGCGTCAGCTTTGATCTGATCTATGCCCGCCCCGGCCAATCCCTTGTTGACTGGCAGACGGAACTGGGAACTGCGCTGGGCTTTGGCACAACGCACCTATCGCTCTATCAACTGACCATTGAGCCGGGTACACGCTTTGAAACATTGGTGCGCACGGGCGCTTTGGTTCCTGCCGATGACGATCATTGCGCCGACCTGTTCGAACTGACGCAGCAACTCACCTGCGCCGCCGGTTTGCCCGCGTATGAGATCAGCAATCACGCCAGGCCCGGTCAGGAAAGTCGCCATAATCTCAGCTATTGGCGCTATGACGATTATATCGGCATTGGCCCCGGCGCGCATGGCAGACGGCTGAACAGCGCAACCGAGCGGCACAAAAAGCCGGAGAATTTTCTCTCCGCTGTCGAACGCAACGGCAACGGGTTGAAAATCGAGCAAGCCCTGTCCCCGCAAACACGGGCGATGGAAGCATTGATGATGGGACTGCGGTTGGCGGAGGGCGTTGATCTTGCGGTTCTGGAGAATAAAACCGGACTGACGTCCACGGACATTATCGATATGCACGAGGTTGAAAAACTGTCCAGTGCAGGGTTTATGGAGGCTAGTGCCGCCCGGCTGATGGTTACTATGAAAGGCATGCCGCTGCTCGATGCGATATTGCCCAAGATAATATCCGACAACCTCTGACCATCAGATATTTGGACTTTATCCACAGGCGCTGCTAGATTCTGTGTGATGGAAAGCACCACTGCGCTCATTCAGGATTTTTCCCGCCATTTGCGCGAAGGACGGCGGCGTTCGCAGCATACGGTGCGGGCCTATATCACCACGGCAGAGCGGTTTTGTGCATTCTTGACGGAGCATTTAGGCGGCACTGTCGATAGCGCGCAAATTAAAGCTCTTACGCAAGCCGACATCCGGTCTTATCTCGCCTTTCGCCGCGCGGATGATCTGTCCAATAACAGCGCGGCACGGGAATTGTCCGCGATCCGTGCCTTTCTGAAATTTATCAGCGCAGATGACAGCCAGATACCGAAAATCAAGGGACCGAAAGTCACTCGCGGTGTTCCTCGTCCTGCTGCACCGGACGACATAATCGCGATGGCAAAGGATATATCCCAAGGTGCCAGCGAAGACTGGATTGGCGCGCGCGACTGGGCGGTTTTAATGCTTCTTTACGGCTCTGGTCTGCGGATCAGCGAAGCGCTGGATCTGACCGCCGATGCGCTGCCCCTGTCTGATACCCTCCGCATAACCGGCAAGCGCGGCAAGACGCGGATCGTGCCCCTGCTTGCCGAGGTGCGTGAAGCGATTGAGCATTATATCGATCTCTGTCCGCATGTAATGGTGCCGGGAGAATCGATATTCCGGGGCAAGCGTGGTGGCCCGTTATCGCCCAACCTGATCAGGCGGGTGGTGCAACAGGCACGAACTAACCTTGGCCTTTCGGACAAGACCACACCCCATGCCCTGCGCCACAGCTTTGCCACCCACTTGCTCGCTGGCGGTGCGGATTTGCGCAGTCTTCAGGAATTGCTCGGCCACGCGAGTTTGAGCAGCACGCAAGTCTATACAGCCGTCGATGCCGCGCACCTGCTGGATGTTTACCAGAACGCCCATCCGCGCGCGTCAAACTCTTAATCTTGCTCTTCTTCCTTCGGTCGCCAGAAAATCACGCGCCAGATATAGATGACGATGGCTATCACGATAACGCCCAGCGACACCGGCCCGACATATTTTTCGATCTCGTCTACATTCTGTTGCAGTTGATAGCCGGCAAAGACCAGCGCGCTATTCCATACGGATGCACCGGCCAGGGTCGCCAATATGAAACGCTTGTGCGACATCCCGAACAGTCCTGCCGGAACCGAAATAAGGGTGCGAATATTGGGTACGCAGCGCGCAAAAAAGACGACCCATTCGCCATGATTGTCGAATATCTCGTCAATCCGGTTCACGCTCTTCACGTCAAGCGTCAGCCAGCGGCCGTGCTTTCGAACAAAGTTGCGAACGTCCTCCTCATCCCATCGGCGCCCGATCATGAACCAGAAATAATTACCGGCAAGGGAACCGAGCGAACCAACTAGCACCAGAAGCGGCGCAGAAAATCTGCCCTCCCCGACGCTCACACCGCTCAATCCCATGATCAGCTCGGAAGGTATCGGAGGAAAGATATTCTCTACAGCCATGAGCAAAGCTATCGCCAGATAGCCACCTTGCTCGATAAAATCAGGAATCCAGTCACTCATGGGGAACAAACCATTTACTTGTGATCGGGTTCACATATTTATTTTTATGCAAGCTTTCTGACCCGCTCTTCTATCGCGTCCCAGATCATGCCTGATGTATCGGTGCCGTTAAACTTGTCGATCGCCACAATGCCGGTTGGCGATGTCACGTTGATTTCGGTCAGCCATTTCCCGCCGATTACATCAATGCCCACGAAAAGCAGGCCCAGCCGTTTAAGGTCTGGCCCCATCGCCGCGCAGATTTCCTCTTCGCGCTCGGTCAGCACCGCCGCTTCGGCATAGCCGCCTTGCGCCAGGTTGGAACGGAACTCCCCTTTCCCCGGCTTGCGGTTGATCGCACCGGCAACCACTCCGTCAACCAACACGATGCGCTTGTCACCGTCCTGCACTTCGGGAAGGAACGGCTGGATCATGTGCGGCTCTGGCCATGTCTGGTTAAATAGCTCGATTAAGGCGCTCAAATTGCTGCCATCTTCGGAGACAAGGAAAATAGCCTTGCCGCCATTGCCGTGCAGCGGCTTCACCACAATCGCGCCATGCTCTGCCTGAAAGTCACGGATTTCATCAATGTTCCGTGTAACCAAAGTCGGCGGCATGAATTGCGCGTAATCCAGCACATAGACTTTCTCTGGAGCGTTGCGAACCGATGCCGGATTGTTGACGACCAAAGTTTCGTGCTCGATACGTTCAAGCAAATGCGTCGCGGTGATATAACCGACATCGAACGGCGGGTCCTGACGCATGAGAACAACATCAATATCGCTGCCCAGATCGATCCGGACCAGCTCGCCAAATTCAAAATGATCCCCCTCGACCTGCTGCACTTCGACCGGATGAGCAAGGGTGATGAGGCGGCCACCAACATACGTGAGGTCTTTTACATCATAATGATAAAGCCGGTGCCCGCGCTTCTGCGCCGCAATCATCAAGGCAAAACTGCTGTCCCCTGCGATCTTCACAGTTTCCATCGGGTCCATTTGCACGGCGATTCTCAAACTCATAACCTATCATCCCTTGAATATGGCGGTCACATACCCGTTAGTGTTTCCACGCCAGGAGCTAACGGATTGATTGGCAGGGTTAAAACCCGTGCCAGACATTGGTTAAATGGGTCGGCAAGCGGCGCGGTGCAACCAAAATCACATCGATCCGGGCATCTTCCCCATTCTTGCAATATTCCGGATAGAGGATTTCCACCGCCGCCGCGACCCGTTTCAGCCGGTGCTGATCTATAGCCAGTTCCAGATCCTCTATCTTCGTTCGTGCTTTTACCTCTACAAAAGCAACCAGTCCGCCCCGTTTCGCGATCAAATCCACCTCGCCTCGCGGAGTGCGGACACGTTGGGCCAAAATGCTCCAGCCATGCAAACGAAGCCAACCCGCAGCAATACTTTCTGCGCGCCTGCCCTGTTGTTCAGCACGCGCTCGCTTCATTAGTGGCCTTCCGTTTTCCAGCGGTTTGCCAGCTCGTAGAGCGCCTTCCTGTCGGCACCATATATGCGCGAAACCTCCCCGGCAGCTTTGGCCGCCGGAAGCCGCTGCAACGCTTCGCGAAGCGCTTCCTCTATATCTGTCTCACTTGTCGGTTCTGCTGCACCGGGCGGGCCAACCACGACGACAATCTCCCCCTTCGGCTTTTCATCGGCATAGCGGTCGGCCAGCTCTTTCAGGCTGCCGGTGACCGTTTCTTCAAATTTCTTGGTGATCTCGCGGATCACGGCCGCAGGACGATCTCCCAACTGGTCCAGCGCGTCCGCCAGCATCGCGCCTAGACGGGAACCATTTTCATAGAAAATCAGCGTTGCCTTGATCGGCTTCAACTCGGCCAAAGCCTCTCCCCGCGCTTTGCTTTTGCTCGGCAAGAACCCTTCGAACAAAAACCGGTCGCTGGGCAATCCGGATAAGGTCATCGCGGCAATGACAGCGCTTGGACCCGGCACGGTTGTGACATAAGCCCCCTGTGCCCGTGCGTCCCGAACCAGCTTGTAACCGGGGTCAGAGATGAGCGGTGTCCCCGCGTCGCTGACCAGTGCGACAATTTTGCATCTTAATGACGCTAAAATCTCTTGCCGTTCCTGCTCCCCCTTATGGTCATTATAGACGACCATCTTGCCCTTTTTACCGATATGATTCAGAAGCTTGCCGGTAACTCTTGAATCTTCCACTAAAATAATATCCGCAATGCCAAGGATTTCTATGGCCCGGCGGGATAAATCTCCGAGGTTGCCGATTGGCGTAGCCACGATATACAGACCATGTTCAATGGGAGCAGACATAATGAATGCCATGACAGATAAATCGCATGTAGGACAGGATGAAAAATCATTCCTTCAGGCAAGTTTTGCACCCCCGCAAAACGCCGCAGCAAATGGCCGCCGTAGCTTGTTGAAATATGCCGGCCTCGCTTCCGTCATATTTCTGGCGGGTTGCGGAACAATCATGCCGCGCGGAACAGAGCCGCCGCCTGCGCCAACACCTGCGCCGCCGCCGGTAACAGGTGACCTGCCCAGCGATGAAAATCATCACCGGATTGCCTTGCTGGTCCCCCTGTCCGGTAAAAATGCCGGAATCGGCCAGTCTCTGGCTAATGCTACCACGATGGCGCTGCTCGATACCAAGGCCCAGAACATCCGTATGACCAGCTATGATACTTCCAAAGGTATTACTGCGGCTGCAACCAAAGCGATTGCGGATGGCAATAAGCTTATCATCGGCCCCCTGCTCAGCGACAATGTCGTTGCGACAGCGAATATCGCCCGGCCAGCCGGTGTGCCGATCCTTAGCTTTTCCAACGACGCCGGTGTTGCCGGAAATAATGTCTTTCTGCTCGGCCATATCCCCGCCCAATCAATCGAACGTGTAGTCACCTATGCCAAATCAAAAGGCATGAAGCGTTTTGCGGCTCTGGTGCCCAATGGCGTTTATGGTCAGCGCGCATCCTCTACCTTACTGAGTTCGGTAAAGGATGGCGGTGGTACTGTTGTTTCGATTCAGACATTCAACCGCGATTCCGCATCCGTCGAAGCGGCTACGAAGAAACTTTCCCAAAACGGTGACTTTGACGCTGTGTTGCTGGCAGATAATGGCACGATGGCGATCCAGGCCGCACCTTATATCCGCCAAAATGCCAGCGATACTGCCAAGATATTGGGAACTGACCTCTGGAACACCAGCAGCGAACTTGCCGGAGCACCGGCCTTGCGCGGTGCATGGTTTGCCAGTGTTTCAGACGGCCTATACGGGCAATATGCCACCAAATATCGCGCTCGTTATGGCCGTGCGCCTTTCCGGCTTTCCAGCCTGGGATATGATTCGGTTCTGCTGACCGTCAAAGTGGCGCAAAACTGGAAAGTGGGCACAGCGTTTCCGATCAATCAACTAACTGATCCCGGCGGATTTATCGGCCTGGACGGCGTATTCCGTTTCCGCCGCGACGGCATCTCTGAACGGGCGCTGGAAGTGCAGGAAATCAAGAATGGCAGCTTTAGCGTTATAGACCCTGCGCCCAAGGGTTTCTAACGGTTTGAACTTCATCGTCATCCCGGCTTTGACTCGATTTCAGCCGGGATGACCATGAATATAAATTGGCGATTATAGATTAGCCGATCTGTTGGCCGGTATCTTTCCAGTCGGCCAAAAAGCCTTCAATGCCTTTGTCGGTCAGAACATGCTTGAACAGTCCGCGAATAACATTTGGCGGCATGGTAGCCACATCAGCGCCGATACGAGCGGATTCCAGAACGTGGATCGGGTGGCGGATGGAAGCGACCAGAATTTCCGTATCGTAGGCATAATTGTCGTAAATCAGACGAATATCATCAATCAGCTTCATTCCGTCAAAGCCATTATCGTCATGGCGACCGACAAAGGGTGATATGAAACTTGCGCCCGCTTTGGCGGCCAATAATGCCTGGTTGGCAGAAAAACAAAGTGTCACGTTGACCATCGTGCCTTCGCTGGTCAGCGCCTTGCAGGTTTTCAGGCCATCAATGGTGAGCGGCACTTTGATGCAGACGTTATCCGCGATTTTGCGAAGCACTTCTGCTTCTTTCATCATTGTTTCATGGTCCAGCGCAACCACTTCCGCGGAAACAGGGCCATCGGTCAGACCGCAGATTTCTTTGGTCACTTCCATAATATCCCGGCCAGATTTTTTAATCAGTGACGGGTTGGTGGTGACGCCATCAACCATTCCGGTTGCGGCCAGATCAGCGATTTCGGCGGTGTCAGCGGTATCAACAAAAAATTTCATGGGGTTTCTACTCCGGATGCAGGTGCGTTAAATATGCTTATGGCCCGCTTACCGGTTTTTATGGCCGGGCGAAACAGAGCATATCGAATAAATGTGCATAAAGCTGTGGATAGCTTGCGGGTTGTCCGGTGGATAAAACTGGTCAGCTCAAGCCAAAGACACTGATTAAGAGCGGATCGCCCGTGGCGGACGGGTTGGCCCGGATTCTGGCTTCCTGCGCGCCGATGGAGCGGTAAATGGCCTCGCTGGTCTTGATCGTAACGTCCTCGCTGATGTCGGCAAAATCTATATCGCTGATCTGTGACAGGGCCAGGTTGATGATTTCGTTATCGAACAAATTCAATCCCTTGCTGATCCCCGGCAACATATGCGTGACCAATGACGAGCCAAGCTCGCGCTGCAAAAGATTGGTGGCGGCGCGGTCCCCGCCTTTGATGATCGCCGCCGCATCGGCAATGCTCATATTTCTTATGGTTTCCGCAACAATCGGCGCGGCCAATTCCGCCCCTGTTTCAGCAGCGCGGTTCACTTGTTTGAGCAAACGCTTCTGAATCGCCTCCGAGCGCAGCAGAGCCGTCGCAATATTCGTCACACGCGCACCGCCCAACCTGTCTGGAACCGCTATACGCGCTATCTGGCTGTCAAAAAACCCGTTGGCCTGCATCAATTCGGCAAAGGCATTTTGCGACGAAATAGTCAGCAGCCGCCTGACCGCTTCTGTCAAGCTAAGCTGCGGCAGGCTGGTACAGCCCGGTAATACAAATATAGCAGTTGCGACTCCAATGACTCCATTCGACAGAAAATTCCGGCGATCAATATTCTGCATTATCCTGTTCCCAAGACCTGAAAAGCCAACTTCGAATAGTTTGCATAGCAGTTGATGACGCAATCCCAAACCATGCTTATACGGGCGATATGAATCGTGCCACAAATCGAGTGAGAGTGCTATTACTCAATGCAGCCTTGGGGCCGCTCGATTACCGCGTGCCCGAAGGAATGAATGCAGAACTGGGTTCAATAGTAATGGCACCGCTGGGACCGCGCAAAGTCCCCGGCGTCATTTGGGAAGCAGAAAGCTTCCCTGTGGATGAAATTGATCCCAAAAAACTCCGCAAATTACTGGAAGTACGCGACGTCCCACCACTTTCCGCACCGTTAAGACGTTTGATAGAATGGACAGCCCATTATTATTTTGCTTCCCCCGCATCCGTCCTGCGTATGGTCCTTTCGAGCGGCGCGGCCTTTGCCGATAACCGTCCGATCGTCGAGTATCAGTTAAATGGCAATATCCCGGACCGGATGACTCCTCAAAGGGAACAGGCGCTTGAGAAGCTTGCAGGCATCCAAGGCACGATTAGCGAATTAGCAAATAAGGCCGATGTATCTATCGCTGTCATTAGAGGGCTAGAGAAAGCCGGAGCTCTGGATCGAAGTGAAGTTCCTTTGTTCGCGGATGCCGATCATCCTGATCCCGACTTCGCAAAGGTTGATTTGAGCGAAGATCAAATACGGATCAGCCATGAATTAATTGGCGCCGTTCAGACTGCTTTATTCCAGCCCTATTTATTGGATGGCGTGACGGGATCGGGTAAGACCGAGGTTTATTTTGAAGCGGTGGCAGAAGCGCTTCGTCAAAATAAACAGACATTGGTACTGCTCCCCGAAATAGCTTTGACAGAACCGTTTCTGGACCGTTTCAAGGCGCGGTTTGGCACTGAACCGGTGGCATGGCATAGCGGGCTTAAGCAATCGGATCGCAAGAAAAACTGGCGCGCACTGGCTGATGGCGATGCAAAAGTGGTCGTTGGGGCGCGTTCGGCTTTGTTTTTGCCCTATAAAAATCTTGGTTTGATCATTGTTGATGAAGCGCATGAAGTGAGTTTCAAGCAGGAAGATGGTGTGCGCTATCATGCACGCGATGTTGCGGTGATGCGGGCATTGCATGAGAAAATACCAGTAATTCTCGCTTCTGCGACGCCAGCGATTGAAAGTCTGCATCAGGTTGAACAAGGCAATTATAAGCTGCTCGAATTACCCGCTCGCTTTGGTGCTGCAACTTTGCCAACGATCGAAGCGCTCGACCTGACGCAGGATATTCCGGCGCGAGGGTCGTGGCTTGCGCCGACGTTGATTAATGCACTGGAGGAGAATCTGGATAAGGGGGAGCAATCATTGCTTTTCCTGAATCGGCGGGGTTTTGCCCCGCTTACTTTGTGCCGGACGTGCGGCCACCGGATCAATTGCCCTAACTGTACTGCATGGATGGTCGAACATCGTCTGACAAAACGTCTCGCCTGTCATCATTGCGGGCATGTCATGCCGCAGCCGGATAAATGTCCCGAATGCGGTGACGAGGATTCGCTTGTGGCTTGCGGGCCGGGGGTTGAGCGGATTTGTGATGAAGTCAAAATGCTTTTTCCCCAGGCGCGAACTGCTATTGTCACTTCAGATACGATCTGGTCGCCTGCCAAAGCGGGTGAGTTTGTGGAGCAGATGGAGTCAGGAATCATAGATATCGTAATTGGCACGCAGCTGGTTACCAAGGGCTATCACTTTCCCAACCTGACTCTGGTGGGTGTTGTCGATGCCGATATTGGCCTGGAAGGCGGGGATTTGCGGGCAGCAGAGCGGAGTTTCCAACAAATTGCCCAGGTCGCTGGCCGGGCCGGGAGAGCCGAGAAGCCGGGCCATGTTTATGTGCAAACCCGCATGCCGGAAGCGCCGGTAATTCAAGCACTTATCAAGGGCGACCGTGACGGTTTTTATGCTGCCGAGACTGAAGCCCGCCGCGCGGCAGCTGCTCCGCCATTCTCAAGGCTTGCCGCGATTATCATATCGTCGGAGGATAATTCGGAAGCGATGGAAACGGCCCGCCTGATCGGGCAGACCGCGCCAAAGGTTGAGGGCTTTGCGGTATATGGCCCTGCCCCCGCCCCTCTTGCCATGCTGCGCGGCCGCTATCGCCACCGCTTGCTGATTCATGCGCACCGGTCAGTTGATTTACAGGATATTACGCGCGCCTGGCTGGAAAAGCTGGAATGGCCAAGAGCCGTGCGTGTCGGCGTCGATGTCGATCCCTACAGCTTTGTCTGATCGATGAAAAACAGAGGCCCATGCGCTCCACGCTTGATAGTGAGTGGAATCTAATGGTAGCTCTCCCCCGAGGCTTCGTATCTTGTGCGAAGCGTGTAATATTGAAGGCTCACGAATGAACCGCATCCTTGCTATTCTTGTTCTCGCCGCCACCGCCCTTTTAGCAGGTCCGGCACAGGCAGATCCGGCCGATATTTCCGCCGCCAGCCGTTCGGTTGTCCGCGTGGTTCTGGCCGCGACAGATGGCGATCAGGTCGCTTTTGTCGGCCATGGCAGCGGTTTTGCGGTTGCGCCTGACAAGATTGTAACCAACGCCCATGTCGTTGAAATCGCGCGGCAGGAAAAAACGGTTGTTATTGGCATTGTGCCCTCTCAAGGCTCAACCAGCTATGGCGGACGGATCATTGCTTATTCGCCGGGCAATGATCTGGCGCTGATCCAGATCGAGGATGGCGGGCGATTGCCGCCCATGACGGTTTTCAGCGGGCCGATAGAAGATGGCGCGGAAGTTCTGGCAGTTGGCTATCCCGGCTCTGTTGACCGCGCGCAGGGACTTAACCTTGACGATCTCATCACCCCGATGTCACCTGTGAAAACACGCGGCTCTGTATCGGGCGGGCGCTCCACTAAACAGTTTGATACGATATTGCACACCGCGCCCATTGCCACCGGAAATAGCGGCGGTCCGCTAATCGACAATTGCGGCCGGATATTGGGTGCGAACAGCTTTGGGTCCATTTCGGATGGCAATGATGCAGAGTTCGGCTTTGCTGTATCCAGCCGCGAGATACTGTCTTTCCTTCGCAAAGCAGGGGTCAAACCATCATTAACCGCCACCCCTTGC
>JADMKQ010000008.1 GCA_015478735.1 Sphingorhabdus sp.
GACGATGGCGCTCCGGCCAATCGTCATTCCGTAAGTCCGTGACCCGTCGCCATTCCCGCGCAGGCGGAATCGCTGTGGGATATTTCCAGAGATTCGAATGACGCTTGTAGAGCGCGTTCGGTGAACACCAGAATCCTTTTCAGCGCCCTCTCAAAAAATCATCTCCACACCGATGCCAACACATAAAACCGGCTTTATGTATATATAAAGCAATTTCCGGCCGCTTTTTTGCGTATGTCCGCAATTGCCTATTTTGCGCTGCACCATAAAATATGGCTTTAGTGCAAGCCCCATAGGGCGCTTGAAATATTATTGAAATATTTGAGTCTCCGTTCTGTCACACAAGACTCGCTAACACGTCATTTAACAATCCTATTGGCCTTGTCCGAGGGCGATGGGGATAAACACTGATTCGGTTTCCGCATCGTTTGAATCGTTAATTTCAAACTGATCTCTCGGAGACCAATTCCATGATAACCAAGCAACTTCGTACCGTACTTTTTGCCAGCGCTGCGGCACTGGCAGTGACCGCATGTGGTGCAGATGACGTAGCATCTCCCGGTGAAGGCAATCTTGTCGTAATCCCTGGCCCGGCACCAACGCCGACGCCTGGACCAACCCCGACACCAACCCCGACACCTGGCACACCTGCTGCGGATTGTCCTACTGGCACTGCGAATGTCGGCACGATTGAAACGGGCGGTGGATCGGCTCGCAACTGCCAGATCTCCGGCGTTATTCAGGACAACCTGACCATTCCGAAGCGCGCTGGCACAATCTATTCCTTGTCCGGCGGCGTTGAAGTCGGCGTTGATGGCGGCGCTCAGGGCATTTTGACCATTGAACCGGGCGTTGTTCTCTTTGGTTCATCCGGTGGTGACTTCCTTCTCATCAACCGTGGTTCACAGATTTTTGCTGAAGGCACAGCATCTGCACCGATCATCTTTACCTCGCGCCAGAACGTTGAGGGCACAGCCGGTGTGGACAGCATCGGTCAATGGGGCGGTATCGTGGTTCTTGGCCGTGCGCCGGTTTCGGATTGTGCCACAGGCGGCGCCTCCAACCCTGGCGGAACGCGCACAGATTGTGAAGCGATTGTCGAAGGTCCGGCAAATGCAATCTATGGCGGCACATTGCCAGGCGATTCCAGCGGCCGGATGTCCTATGTCCAGGTCCGTTATCCCGGTTTTGAAGTTTCCCCCGGCAACGAGCTTAACGGCATTACACTGGCTGGTGTCGGTAGCGGAACATTCTTCCAGAATATCCAGGTTCACAACAGCTCCGACGATGGTGTCGAGTGGTTTGGTGGCCGGGTAAACGGCAAGAACCTGGTCATGACCGGCATTGACGATGACTCGGTTGACTCCGACTCCGGATATAAGGGCCATAACCAGTTTGTTCTGGCTATCCAGCGTCCAAATGGCGGCGACTATGTGATGGAAGCTGACTCCAACGGCAACGAAGATGCCGAACCGCGTCAGGATCACAAACTTGCCAACGTGACCTTCGTATCCAGAGGCAACAATGACGTCATGCTGCTTCGCGGCGGCGGCGACTATGCTTTCTATAACAGCATATTCACCACGCAACCTGGCGGTGCATGTATCGACATTGACAGCGCGACCACGATCCAGACAACCGGACCCGATGAAAACGGACCTCCAGTCTTTGAATCAGTGTTTATGAGCTGCCCGACCGCTTACAAAGATGACGGCGACATAACAGTGGCCCAGATAGCGACACTGTTCAACGCTGGCTCTAACAATACAGAGTCCGGCACATCGACACTGAGCAATGTTGCGGCTCTCTATCCGTTCATCAACGGTGCCAACGAAAATGGTGTGACACCATTTGCGGTCAGCACGATCAACGGCTTCTTTGAAGATGTGGATTATATCGGCGCTGTGAAAGATGCGAACGATGCGCGTTTCAAAGGTTGGACATGCGGCCTTTACGCCAATGACTGCGCGTCGGCCCCGACCATTAGCTAAACCTCAAAAACAGCTAAGGGATGGCGGCAAATCTGCTCGCCATCCCATTTTTTTATACGCACAAGGAACCTTCCCGATGAAAAAGCGGACAGTCTTTATCTCTAGCTTGCTCTTGAGTACGGCGCTCCTGTCTCCATCAGCATTCGCACAAACAACCACCCCGGCCGGCGAACCTGCTACCGCTGGTGATGATAGCGATATGGGTGATGATGTAGATGTTTCGGCGCCCGGCGGCAGCTACAACAACGAGATTATTGTCCGCGGGAAATATATTCCGAACCCGATCCGTGCGACGCCCGAAGTTGTGTCGGTCCTTGGCAGTGAAGAAATTGCACGCGCCGCCGATGGCGATATCGCAGGATCATTGCAGCGCGTAACCGGACTTAGCGTGGTTGGCGGCCGCTTTGTATTCGTTCGCGGCCTTGGCGAGCGTTACTCGCTGGCCTTGATGAACGGCCTGCCCCTTCCCTCTCCCGAACCGCTGCGCCGCGTTGTTCCGCTCGACCTGTTCCCGACCAGCGTCATTGCCTCGACCGTTGTGCAGAAAAGCTATTCGGTCAACTATCCCGGCGAATTTGGCGGCGGTGTGATCAACCTGACCACAAAAGCAACACCGGACGAGCCTTTCCTCGACATTAAATTCGGGCTGAGCGGCGATAGCGAAACCACGGCGAAGCTAGGCTATACCTATGACGGTTCCGACATGGATATCATGGGTTATGACAGCGGAACCCGCGATATTCCAAACGGTCTTGCCCAGGCGATGAAACAGAATGTGCCGATTTCTGTCGGTACATTATTCACCAGCCAGGATCTTCAGGATTTCGGTGCCAGCCTGAACAATGCCGAAACCAACCTGATCCAGCGTAACCGCGATATTCCAGCCAATTTCTCGGCAGAGATTACGGGCGGCACGACTTTTGATCTGGGCGACAATTCCATCGGCATCATCGCCACCGCCGGTTATGAAAATAGCTGGCGCACGCGCGGCGGTGTGCAGCAAACCACTCAGGGTATCGTCAATATTGACGGGGAACCCGGACTGCGCCCTGATCAGGATTTCAACTTCGTCACGACGGAAAACCGGATCATCGTAAACGGCCTTCTCGGCATGTCAGCCCAGATTGGCGAGCATGAACTGCGCTTCACCAACCTTTACATTCACGACACGTCAAAAGAAGCATCGATCAAAGCAGGCTATGACGCGATTAACGTGAATGCAGAAACCCTGCTCAACCAAAGCCGGACAAGCTGGTTTGAACGGCAGCTTTTCACCTCCCAGTTTGTTGGCGAGTTTGAATTTGACGCACTGTCGGTTGATATTCGCGGTGTCTATGCCAATTCAAAGCGCGATGCACCGTATCAGCGTTCCAACAGCTATGCCTTTGATAACCGGATCGCCAATGACTTTGTCAACAACCTGACCTCTCCCGGCCAATCCGCGCGGATACAGTTTAGTGACCTGAACGACGATGTTTATGGCGGCGGGCTGGATCTTGCTTATGAAACGAATGTGGGCATTCCGCTCAATTTCAACGCCGGATACAGCTATTATCTGAATGATCGTCAGGCCCAGCGCCGCGATTTCCGCTTCACGCCGACCAATGGTATCCCTAATCCTGTCGAACAGGAGCGGATCGACTTCCTGCTGTCCGATTATAATATCTACACGCACGGAATCGAGCTGCGCGAGGTGGCGTCGCAAACGTCTGTACCCGCTTATGAAGCAAAGATGGAAATCCACGCGGGCTATGGCCAGGTGGATGCAGAGCTTGCCGAAGGTCTGCGCCTTAACCTGGGTGTACGCTATGAAGATGCCAAGCAATCCGTCACTCCGATCCTGTTGCAAGGCACTGGCGGCGTCGCGGCGATTACCAGCCTGAACAATGATTACTGGCTACCAGCCGGCACATTGACCTGGAACTTTGCCGAAGACATGCAGTTCCGCTTTGCCGCATCCAAGACGATTGCCAGACCGCAATTCCGTGAACTGGCTCCGCAACAGTTTCTTGATCTGGAAACCGACCGCACCTTCATTGGTAACCCGCTGTTAACAGATAGCGAGCTTATCAACCTGGAAGGCCGGTTCGAATATTATATGGGCCGCGGCGAGCGTGTGACCATCGCTGGTTTCTATAAGGATATCGACAATCCGATCGAGAACGTAGCCTTTGTCCAGGGCGGCGGAACGCTGTTTACCGGCTTCTCCAATGCTCCGGCGGCAAAACTATATGGCGTAGAGGCCGAGCTGGTTAAATATTTCCCGCTTCACACGATGGGCGGCAACTTCTTTGAAGATCGCCGTCTGATGCTGGCTGCCAACTATACCTACACCAAGTCGGAAATTAACGTCAGCAGCGGGGACGAGGCGATCAACCCTGTTACTTTGCTGCCGACAGCGGCAAGCAACCTGTTTGACGATGGTGACCGTTTGACCGGCCAGTCCAAGCATGTGGCGAACCTGCAATTCGGTCTGGAACGCGAAGATGGCCCGCTGTCACAGCAAACCATCCTGCTGACCTACAACAGCCCACGCGTCACCGCACGCGGCCCGCAGGACCAGCCGGACCTGATCGAACGCACCGGATGGCAGCTCGACTTCGTTATGCGTGAAGAGCTGAATATTGCCGGTCAGGATTTCGAGGTCAAGTTCGAGGCCCGCAACGTGCTGGGCACCGATTACCGCGAATCGCAGACGCTGGGTAACTCGGTAATTTTGAACAATGCCTATGATGTCGGCACGAAATTATCGATGAGCATCGGGCTGAAATTCTAACGACCACATTCTAACGATCATGGGGGTTCGGGTACAAAGGTAGCTTTTTGTCCGACCCCCTGTGATTAACGCCCGACCTGTCTGACCTTATTAAAAACGCTGTCTTTTTTCCGTCATACAAGAGTCTTTCACCAGTCATAAAAACCACCTACCGCTGATTGCATCTGATGTACGGGGTTTTATGTCCAAGGGTTTTTCGTCCGGAATAGATTTCGGACAATTTGCAGTACTGACCAGATCGTTGAGGCGCAAAGGATGGTTTCCTTTTGCGGTTGCCGCGCTGGCCATATTGCTGATGATTCAGGTCATAAGGCTGTTTTGGCTGGTCATCACGCCGGTCGGGCCGGTTGGTGACTGGCGGGCCAGCGAAGTGCAGCTTTTGTCCCCGCAATCCCGGCTGGCATTGTTCAACAGCTTTGATCCGTTTTTTCGCGGTGAACCGGCACAATCAGGCTCTGTGGTTACATCGTTGCAGTTGACACTTTACGGTATCCGGATGAATGAAGGGTCTGGCCTCGGATCGGCGATTTTGGCGGGGCCGGACGGCGTGCAGGAAAGCTATGCCGTAGGGGACGAAATTGCGCCGGGGGCCAAGCTGGCATCGGTGCAGTTTGATCATGTAACGATTGATCGCGGGGGAAATATGGAAAGCCTTTATATGGATCAATCGGTTCCCGCCGAAACCGTGGGCGGTGAGAGCGGCATAGCGCAGCCTGTGACCAGCACGCTTCTGGATGGCGCGCCCGAACAAGCACCCGCCGCAGCTTTAACGGGCGGACTTGCCAGTGGACTTTCTGGCGCCGTAACGATGCAGCCCCGCTCGTTCGAAGGAAAAGTCACCGGGATCGTCGTCTCGCCGCAGGGCAGCGGAGCCATGTTTAAAGCCGCCGGTTTTCGCGACGGTGATATTATAACCTCGGTCAACGGAAAGCCCGTGACATCCACCGCCGATATTGAATCCCTGAAAAGCCAGATTGCGCCCGGCGCCCGTATCTCCGTCAATGTCGAACGCGGTGCCAATACCGTCCCCATTTCCATAAACCTGCCAGGTCAATGATGCGTTATTTTGTCGGAATATTGGCGGCCCTGTCCGCTTTGATTGCCCAACCTTTACAGGCGCAGCACATGCTGAACGTGCGCGATGCCGATATCCGCGCCTTTGTGCAGGATGCCGCAAAGGTCACGGGCCGCACGTTCATTCTGGACAGCCGGGTGCAGGGAAAAGTATCCGTCGTCACCGATCGCCCGCTTAGCCGGTCGGAATATTTTGAAGTGTTCCTCTCTACCCTGCGCGCCAACGGACTGGTCGCTGTTCCGGCCAACGGGGGCTATCGGATCCAGCCCGCAGACGGCGCCGCAACCCAGCCATCGCAGGTCGGCAGCCGGGGGGCTACAGCCAACCAGTTCGTGACCGAAATCGTCCGCCTGAAATCCATTGCGGCGAGTGAAGCGCTGGAAACATTAAGGCCGCTGGTCAGCAAGCAAGGCTCGATCACCGCGAACCGCAATGCCAACAGCCTCGTGGTCGTGGACTATGCCGACAATATCCGGCGGATACGCCAACTGGTGCGCGAGATTGATCACGACAATGCGGCCAGCACGGTTGTCAGCCTGCGAAATGCAGGAGCGCGTGAAATCGCCGACAGCCTGCAAAGGCTCGCCTCGCAAGGCGGCGGAGAAGGTGCGCGTGCACCGGTCACGATTGTGCCGATAGACAGCAGCAATTCCATTGCGCTGCGCGGTGATCCGGGTGCTGTTGCCAAATTCGCCAGCATGGCACGCGAACTGGATAGCAGCGCAGAGCTTGGCACCGAACTTCGCGTGCACCGTCTCGATTATGCCAATGCAGAAGCCTTGCTGCCCGTCATCGAACAGGTTCTGGGCAAGGGGTCCAACGCTTCCTCGTCCGCTGCCTCTCTCCCCTCTGGCGGGACAAATGGCGGCGCGGATGCTCCTGCACCCCAACCCGTGAGCACGAGCGGTTCCGGCAGCAACGGCAATGGCATCGCCCGGCGCGGCCCCGCGATTGTGACGCGGCTGGAGGGAACCAACGCCCTGATCGTTGCTGCCAATCCCGATGTGCAGCGCATGGTCGGGGAATTGATCCGGCAGTTAGACACGCGCCAGGAACAGGTGGTGGTCGAGGCAATCATTGTCGAAATATCCGAAAGCCTGGCGAGGGAACTCGGCGTGCAATGGCTGGTCGGCGGCAAGGATGTGCCCTTTGCCGTGACCAATTTCTCCAACGCTTCGCCCAATATTGTCGATGTCGCGGGTGGATTGCTGGCAGACCAGTTTGATACGTCAACCACCACCACAACCAACACCGCGACCACCACGACAACCAACAGCGCGGTGGGTGACGGCCTGCGGCAGAACGCGGCTGATGCCATATTGGGCGCAAGGGGCGGCTTTGCGGGCTTTGCGACCACGCTGGGCGGTAACGCGGTGCTGGGAGCGATTATCAACGCGGTCAAGCGGGACACGGAAAGCAATGTCCTCTCCACGCCGTCGCTGACCGTGAACAATAACCTGAAAGGCAGCATCTTGTTCGGGCAGGAAATCCCCGTTTCCACCGGAGAGGCTTTATCCAATAATTTTGACAATGCTTTCCGCACGATCCAGAGGCAAAATGTCGGTATCGAGCTGGAAGTGACCCCGCAAATCAACGCAGGCCGCGAAGTGCGGATGGAACTAAGGCAGGAAGTCAGCTCCATTGCCGGGCCGGTTTCGGATGATTTTGGCGAGTTGATTATCAACAAGCGTGAAATCAACACCACTGTCACCGTCGCCGATGGAGAGATTATCGCGCTGGGCGGGTTGCTCGATGATAATGAGCGCCGCACGATCCAGCAGGTTCCTTTGCTGGGCGATATTCCGATTATCGGAGAGCTGTTCAAATCCCGCGGAAAATCACGCGTCAAAACCAATTTGATGGTGTTTATCCGGCCGACAATCCTGCGCAGTCCCGCTGATGCACGGGATTTTTCCGGCCGCCGCTATGACTATATCCGCTCGCGCCAACTGATCCAGAGCCCGGATACGGAGCCATCCCTTGATGCGCTGGTCCGCGATTATATGGGAACGGTCCCGCCCAGCGCCGCGCCGCGCCCCGGCGACCAGATAATTTACGCGCCGGACATGGCAACAAGCCGCCAGACGGGGACAAATGTCATAGAAGCGACGCCTGTTTCGCCTAGTGATAAGGGTGAGTAGAAAGGGATGCCGATGAAAATCGCAAAGGGATCGGAGCTGGATCTGAAGGGGGATGAGGCTGCTCGGGATGCCGCCCCGTCAACCGATATGCCCAAGCCGCCGCTGCTCGACATTCCCTATTCCTTTGCCCGCGATCATGGCGTGCTGCTGACCGAAACCGACGGCACGCGGTTGCAAGTGGCGATGCGCGACGGTGCTGACCCGGCAGCTTTGCTTGAAGTGCGCCGCTATCTGGCGATGCCGTTCGACGTTGATCTTGTCGATGGTCCTGCTTTTGCCAAGCTGCTTTCCGAACATTATGCGATGGATGGCTCGGCCGCCGCGATGGCCGACAGCATGGGCGATCATGCGCTGGATGATATTGCCGGGG
>JADMKQ010000009.1 GCA_015478735.1 Sphingorhabdus sp.
TTGCGTGCCGTTCAGGATGATGTCGCGATGATGCTCGGATAAATCCTGCCACGGGGTGTCGAGAGAAAACTCGAACTGCCGCGCCAGACTGCCCAATACCTGCATATAATAGGGACTGGGCGGATTGGATTTGGCCCAGGGAACAATCGCCCCTTTTTTGAGTGACAGCGCCGGATTGGGCACGATAAGCTGAATGTCGAAATGGAGTTTTTCGCCCAAACCGTCACAAGCAGGGCAAGCCCCCTGCGGCGCGTTAAACGAAAACAGCCGGGGTGCGATTTCCTCGATCGTAAAGCCGCTCACAGGGCATGCAAAGCGTTCGGAAAAAACTATGCGGTTATCGGGCAGACCAGTGCCCTTCATTTTGCCCTGAGCTTTCTCCCCTTCAGGAGCGGAGGATCGCTCTGCCATTGCTTCGGCTGTGGTGGTATCGGCCAGATCCACGAACGCCAGCCCATCGGCCAGCCGGAGTGCGGTTTCAAAACTGTCCGCCAACCGCGTTTCCATACCGTCCCGGACAACCAGCCGGTCGATCACGACCTCGATATCATGTTTCAGTTTTTTATCGAGCTTGGGTGTTTCCTCGATATTATAAAATTCACCGTCTATCCGCACGCGAGTGAATCCCGCTTTCTGCCATTCCAGAAGTTCTTTGCGATATTCACCCTTGCGCCCACGAACAACCGGGGCGAGCAAGTAAAAGCGCGTTTTCTCAGGCAGGGCCATGACACGGTCGACCATCTGGCTTACCGTTTGCGCGGTAATCGGTAGTCCCGTCGCGGGCGAATAAGGCACACCGGCACGCGCCCATAAAAGGCGCATATAATCGTAAATCTCTGTCACGGTCGCAACGGTGGAACGCGGATTGCGAGAAGTCGTTTTCTGCTCGATCGAGATGGCGGGGGAAAGACCCTCGATATGCTCTACATCCGGCTTTTGCATCATTTCCAGAAACTGGCGCGCATAAGCGGAGAGCGATTCGACATAACGCCGTTGCCCTTCGGCATAGATAGTGTCGAAGGCCAGGCTGGACTTGCCGCTGCCCGACAGCCCGGTAATCACGATCAGTTTGTCGCGCGGCAGGTCAATATCGATGCCTTTAAGATTATGCTCGCGGGCACCTTTGACTTTGATGTGGGTCAACATATTGCGGATGCTCGCTGAAATATGGGGGAAGAAGAGGAAAACAGTCTCATGCGCGTGCTTTGCCGAAGATGGGGATGAGAGTCCAGTTAGTCAATATACCGGTTTATGTTCTAGTTATGTTCTTTATGCAAGAGAGTTTTCTCCGCACAAACCCTGACTGTGATGGGGACGACGTGAACCGTTGTCGAAGCCTATGCACCTTTGGTCGAAAGCCGCTGCATTTTCGGCGTGCCGCAACGCAATATATTTCGCAAGCCCACCGCGTTTCTGTTGCGTTGTATTTCAGGATCGCCGGATGGCTTGAACAGCGGGGGGATGATGTCACGTTATAACGTGGTTACAATTCCGGATAGTCGGGAAATTTGCCCACCGCATAGGCAGCTCCGTTTCCCGTCCGGCATCCAAAGCGCTGGCCCCCTTATAGCGCTTTTGTAGCACGTTGCTGGCATCATCCCCTTCGCGGTACAAGATTGTGTAAGCAGATTACTCCAGGTCTTGTGCGACCAGATCCCTCACAAAGCCGATCAGGCCGGTCTGACGGGAGCGGCGCATCCGTTCGGTGGTTAGGATGTTCTGGATCTTTGCGAAGCAGGCATCACGATCATCGTTGATGAGCACATAGTCATAGCCGTCCCAGTGACTGATTTCGCTGGCAGCGCGTTGCATACGGCTGTCGATTATTTCATTGCTGTCGGTGGCGCGGCTTTCCAGCCGGTCGCGTAAGTCAGCGAGGGAAGGGGGCAGAATGAAGATACGCACAACATCTTCGCCCGCGCGCTGGTAAAGTTGCTGTGTCCCCTGCCAGTCAATATCAAACAAAACGTCCTGACCCGCTTCCAGACTTTTTTGGACGGGTGCAGCGGGAGTTCCATAGCGGTTGCCGAACACGGTCGCATATTCAAGCAAAGCCTGGTCAGCGACCATTTCTTCAAACTCGGTGCCAGTGACAAAATGATAATCCTTGCCATCTACCTCTCCAGGGCGTTGCGGGCGGGTGGTGACAGATACCGACATGGCGATCTGGTCATCCGCTTCGAGCAACATTCCGGCAAGCGTGGATTTACCCGCGCCGGATGGGGAAGATAGCACGAACAGCAGCCCGCGCCGGCTCAGTTCGTTATGCGGATGGGAAGATATAATGTCGGCCATAGCGGCTCTTGGCCGACAAAAGCGCGTGCCGTCAAGACCGTTATCGGGTCTTTTCTCGTTAGCTGGATATTTGCGCTATCCATGCCGGTTTCAGGACATCTGCTTTAGCGGCTCCGCTTCGGCAGAAAGCGCCTTGTGCTTGGGCGGTGTCATGCAAATCGCGGCGACCACAGAAAGCCCTGAAAAAATCAGGCCAATGATAAACGCGCGGTCGTAGCTGCCGTATATATCGAAAATATAGCCTGCGCCGGCCGGAGCGATGGCAACAAAAGGCAACAACATCGGCGCGATCACCGAATTGATTTTGGCAAAGCTTTCCTGTCCGAAAAAGTTGCTGATGAGGGCAGGGAACAATGCGTAGGTTCCGCCATAACATAATCCTAATGTGAAGGCCGCTATACCCAGTGTTATGGGATGCTGGAGGGTCCAAAGCATGACGAAGCCGATCAGCATGACGCTCATGATACCTGCGATCAACCAGCGCAGTTCCAGTTTGTCGCCTAGCCAACCGGCAGGTATGCGTCCCACTCCGTTGCCCAGAATGAACATGCTGATGATAGAAGCGGTCTGTAATTTCGATATGCCGATATCGGAAAAGTAAAGCGCGCCGTGGGTTAGCAGGAACGTCCCTATCCCTAAATAGGTGATGCTGATTATCATGGCGAAATAGACGGTGCGCGTGTGGAAAACTTCCTTGAGTGTCCAGTTATATGCGCTGCGATAAGTGCGCGCTATGGGTGCAGATTGCCGTACGTTGTCGTGCGTATCATTTGGATCGATATTATCCGGATATTGGTCGATATCCTGCGGACGGTTGATAATGAAGCGGGACAAAAGCAATGCGGCCGCAACTGTGGCGGCGCTAACCAGCCAGCCGGATTGCCAGGTGCCGAATCTGTCCATAACGCCGATAAGCACAGGTTGTGCAAGGAAACCGCCTACCGCGCTGCCAGTAAGCATGATGCCCAGAACCGTCGCGCGTTTGACATCGAACCAGTGAATAACCACGGTATGCCAGCATAAAGGCCCGGCCAAAGCCCCGGCGGACCCGATCAGGAAACCCCAGATCAATATCCAGTGCCAGACCTCCGTAACGAAAAAGACCGTGAGTAAAAGCCCCGTCAGCATGAGTGTCAGGCCGCTTGTCAGGGTAGTTCGCACACCCCATTTCCCGATCATCCAGCCGGTTACCGGATAAGCTATGCCGATCATCAGGAAGTTCAGGCTATGTGCGATAGAGGCATCGCCGCGGTGCCAGTCCATCGCCACAACCATCGCGGGGAAAACCGCAGCATAAGCGTAAGTGACAAATCCGGACGAGGCAAACTGGATGAAGAATAAAAGCGCGGCATTGTTCCAGCCGTAAAATTTCCGGCGCGAAAATGGTGCAAATGCACTGCCCTCGGCCTGCGCGGCCTGTCTGGTTACCAAAGCTACCTCTCCCCGTCTTTTATGGGATAACGCGAGCATACGCAGCGCGCCTCCATGCGGATGTGAATAGGGAGAGTGAGGTGATTTAGATCATTTGGACACTGTCAGAATGATTACTGCCGGCTGGGGCTGGCGGGGCGATTTAGATGGAGTGAATGGAGTCACTAATGGATAGAGGGCTGCACCACTGCTACGTCCTCCATGGGGACAGGTTTTGCTTCTACATCAATGACTTGGATCGAAGCGTTGCGCTCCCGTTCCCGTTCTTTTGAGCGGTTATAAAGCGCCTTGGCAGCAATCGCTCCGGTAACAAACAGTGCGCCGGGGATGGAACGGGTCGCAATCCGCGCCGCTATCAGGCCAAGACCAAAGCCCATCAACCCGTTGCCTTTGCTCCGTTTGCGTGCTTCGTTACTGACATAAGCGGTCGCAAGGTTGCGAATGAATGGCATGGTTTTGTTCCTTTCCAGCGCGGGGCTTAAATACGGCTTTTGTTTTACAGGCCGCTATAACAAACGTCCATGCGGCAATATGGTTGCCAATAAGTTGCTATGATTCAGCCATATCCTGCCCGACCATATCCTGGGGCCGGACATGGGTATCATAGGTTTCCGCGTCGACCAGCCCCAGCTCCAGAGCAGCGGCGCGCAGGGTCGTGCCCGTTTCATGAGCATGTTTGGCAATTTTCGACGCATTGTCATAGCCGATCACCGGAGCCAGCGCGGTGACGAGCATCAGCGAATTGTCTACCAGCTCTGCAATGCGCGCCTCATTCGCCTCCAGCCCGTCGATGCAGCGTGTGGCGAATCCCGACATGGCGATGGACGCGATTTCTATCGAGCGCAGGACATTGGCCGCGATCATCGGCTTGAATACGTTGAGCTCCAGATGCCCCTGCATCCCGCCGACAGTGACGGCCTGATGATTGCCGATCATTTG
The DNA here is from genome assembly GCA_015478735.1 of Sphingorhabdus sp. Classification (GTDB taxonomy): domain Bacteria; phylum Pseudomonadota; class Alphaproteobacteria; order Sphingomonadales; family Sphingomonadaceae; genus Parasphingorhabdus. The sequence continues at coordinate 4,666 of JADMKQ010000009.1, forward strand.
CGCGGCGACCATGGTCAGCATTTCGCACTGGGTCGGATTGACCTTGCCCGGCATGATAGAGCTTCCCGGCTCATTCGCGGGCAGGTTCAGTTCGCCCAGCCCGGAGCGTGGACCAGAGCCCAGCAAGCGGATGTCATTGGCAATCTTGGTCAGTGACACGGCGAGCGTATTCAGCGCGCCGGACAGTTCAACCATCGTGTCATGCGCGGCAAGTTCGGCAAATTTATTGGGGGCGGAGGTAAAGTTCAGCCCTGTAATTTTGGCAATTTCACGGGAAATATGCTCGCCAAAATCCTTGGGAGCGTTCAGGCCGGTGCCAACGGCGGTGCCGCCCTGCGCGAGTTGATAGAGCCGCGGTAACACAGTTTCTATCCGGTCGCGGCAAGCGAGCAATTGCGCGGCATAGCCGGAAAATTCCTGACCAAGCGTCAGCGGCGTTGCGTCCTGCAAATGGGTGCGGCCGATTTTGATGATCGCCTTCCACTCCTGCGCCTTTCTGGCCAGCGCATCGTGCAGTTGTTCCAGCGCAGGAAACAGCTCTACCTCAATCGCCAGAGCGGCAGCAATGTGCATCGCGGTTGGAAAACTGTCATTGGACGATTGCCCGCGATTAACATGGTCATTGGGATGGACAGGGCTTTTCCCGCCGCGCGTGCCGGCCAGGCTTTCATTGGCGATCCCTGCGATAACCTCGTTAACGTTCATATTGGACTGCGTGCCCGATCCGGTTTGCCAGATGGTCAGCGGGAATTGCGTATCAAACTCGCCAGAGCGCACCTGTTCCGAAGCCTTGATAATCGCTCCGAAAATCTCGGGCGCAATTTCGGTTTCGGCTTCGTGGAGTCCGTTCACGCGAGCCGCTGCCTGTTTGACGGTGGCTAGAGCATGCACCAGCCGGATCGGCATCCGTTCATGACGCGGGAAGGGGAAATTTTCGATACTGCGCTGTGTCTGCGCGCCCCAATAAGCATCCTGCGGAACCTCGATCGGGCCAAGGCTGTCTGTCTCTGTGCGGGTGTCTGTCATGGAATATATGTAGCATTAAGCAGCAGAAGCGTCATCCTGAACTTGTTTCAGGATCCATCGAGTATCGGAGCGCTGCTTGAAAATAGATCCTGAAACAAGTTCAGGATGACGAATTAGCGGTGGGGTTAAGAGGAAATGTGATTATGGTAACGAAGCGAAACCCTACTTCTTCTTGCCGAAATCAACGGTCACGACGTTGGAGCCATCATCGACTTTTTCGTTCTGGTCATCGCCGTCATTTTGTGCCGGTTCATGCGCGTCAAGGTTGCTTTCCACTTCATCAACCTGAAATTGCAGGGCAAAGTCCACCGCCGGATCAACAAAGGACGTGATTGCGGCAAACGGTATGTGAAGCATGGAATTGATCTGGTTGAAACTGAGCCCCACTTCAAACCGGTCTTTTCCGACGGACAAATCCCAATAGCGGTTTTGCAGCACGATCGTCATTTCGTCGGGGAATTTCGCGATCAGGTGATCGGGAATATCCACACCTGGCGCGCGGGTTTTGAAGGTGATGTAGAAATGATGCTCCCCCGGAAGGCCGTTGGCCTCCACCTCGCCCAGAACGCGGCCAACAACGGCGCGCAGCGCTTCCTGCACTATTTCATCATACGGAATCAGGCTGTCTGGTGTGCTGTCATTCATTGACACTAGGTGGCGCGATCCGGGGGCATGGTCAAGACTATTTGAACAATTGTTCGCTAACTGTGATATTTGTGTTTTTGAGCGAACATCTTGCCTGTAAAAATACAGCCATTATAGGCACAGCCATGACCACAAAAGCACGCACAGCGAAAATCGAACGCAACACCAAGGAAACCGAGATTTTTGTCGAGTTGAATCTCGACGGAACGGGTCAGTATGATATATCGACCGGCATCGGTTTTCTGGACCATATGATCGAACAGTTTTCGCGCCATTCGCTGATTGACCTGACCATGAAGATCAAGGGCGATTTGCATGTGGATCAACATCACACGACAGAAGACAGCGCGATCGCGCTGGGTCAGGCGATAAGCCAGGCTCTGGCCGACAAGGCCGGAATCGTGCGCTACGGCAGCACCTATTCCCCGATGGACGAAACGCTGAGCCGCATCGCGCTCGACATTTCGGGACGGTCATGGCTGGTCTGGAATGCCGGATTTACGCAGGAACGGCTGGGCGAGATGGATACCGAGCTGATTAAGCACTGGTTCCACAGCGTTGCCGAGGCAGCGGGCATCACCCTGCATATCGAATTGCTTTACGGAGAGAATAACCACCATATTTCCGAGAGCATTTTCAAAGGATTTGCCCGTGCGATGCGTCTGGCGGTTGAGCGTGACCCGCGCAAAGGGGACGCGATTCCCTCTACCAAAGGGCAGCTTGGTGGCTGACACCGATACTATCGCGTTAATCGATTTTGGTGCCGGTAATTTACGCAGCGTGCATAATGCCCTTATCGCCGCTGGTGCCAAAGAGGTTACAGTAACAGCCGATCCGGATTTTGTGGCCAGAGCGGAGCGCATTGTTTTGCCGGGCGTCGGCGCATTTGGTGCTTGCCGAGATGCGCTGGCCGCGATTGACGGCATGATAGCGGCACTGGATCAGCGCGTGCGCGGAGAGGCTGCGCCGTTTCTGGGCATTTGTGTCGGTATGCAGTTGCTGGCTGACAAGGGGATCGAGTTTGGCGAGCATCAGGGGCTGGGCTGGATCAATGGAACGGTCCGGGCCATCAAAGCGCCTTCGCCGGATATCAAGGTGCCTCACATGGGCTGGAACGATGTGACCCCGACCAGGCCGCATGACTTGCTGGAACAGGGCGAGGCTTATTATCTTCACAGCTATCATTTTGATGCGGTGAACAGCGATGATATATTGGCGACGACCCATCACGGCATGCCGCTGGTTTCCGCCGTTGGCCGTGACAATATTGTCGGCGTGCAATTTCATCCGGAGAAAAGCCAGGCCTATGGACTGGCATTCCTGAAACGCTTTTTGGAGTGGAAGCCATGATCGTATTTCCTGCCATCGACCTGAAATCCGGTGAAGTTGTGCGACTTGCCGAGGGCGATATGGGCCGAGCGACTGTTTATGGCGACAACCCGGCGGAACAAGCCTCGTTGTTTGCTGCTGCGGGGGCAGAGCATATCCATGTGGTTGACCTTGACGGTGCCTTTGCCGGTTCTCCGCGCAATGCCGAAGCGGTTGAGGCGATTGTTGCCAGCTTTCCCGGCTATATCCAGCTTGGCGGCGGGATCAGGAACCGGGAAACTGTGGAGCGCTGGTTTGATCTCGGCGTAGCACGGCTGGTCATCGGCACGGCTGCGCTGAAAGACCCAGAATTCGTCCGCGATATGGCGAAAGAATATGAAAACGGCATTGTTGTCGCGGTTGATGCGCGTGACGGCATGGTCGCTACCGAAGGCTGGGCCGATGTGTCGGAGGTCAGCGTGATTGATATGGCGCGGCGCTTTGAAGATGCCGGCGTTGCGTCTCTGCTTTTCACCGATGTAGGTCGCGACGGGATGCTGACCGGATGCAATATTGAAGCGACGGTCGATCTGGCCCGCGCAGTCGATATTCCCGTGATTGCCAGCGGCGGGGTGAAGGGCATTGATGATATTCACATGCTCAACCAGTTTGCGGCTGACGGGATAG
>JADMKQ010000010.1 GCA_015478735.1 Sphingorhabdus sp.
CCGGTCTCGCTGTTGGAGCCTTTCAGCCCGGTTATCCGCCCTTTCCGCAGGGTCGGCGAACCAGATATTCTGGTCCGAATAGACCGTCTCCATTGACTCCAGATCCACCGAGCGCGCCTGGTCCGCCGCGCTGCGAAAGCTCTCCCGGTCCATGCCCATCGCCGCCGCCAGCTCGCCTTCGCCGGGGGAGCGGCCCAGCTGCCGGGACAGCTCGTCCTCCGCCGCGCGCAGCCGCTTTTGAAAGGTCATGGCGGACCGGCTGACATGGCTCGCCTTGCGGAGCGCATCAATCATCGCGCCGCGCACCCGAAGCTTGGCATAGTTGGTAAAGCCCAGCCCGCGATCCTGATAGCTCTGCGCCGCCTCGACCAGCGCAACCATGCCGGTTTGCAGCAAATCCTCCACCTCGATCGCGCTCGACATCCTGCTATGCACATGCCACGCAAGCTTGCGGACCAGCGGCAAATGGCTCTCGATCAGCTGCTCCTCGCTCTTCGCAGCCGGGGCGGGGCCATAGGTCAGCTCGGCCAGGGGGCTGTTGGAATAGGTCATGCCGGGTCCTTTCTGTAATCTACCGTTTGTGGCTCCATGTTCTCCAGCCGCCCGTCCACAACCGCGACCACTTCAACCGCCTTGTCATCGGGCAGTTCTTCAAAAGACAGCACCGGCGTTTCGGGAAATCCGGGCTTCAGCAGCCGTAGCAAAGTGCGCCGCGCCGTGGGCGAAGTCACAATCGCAAAGCGCCGTGCCTGCGCCATGACTGGCCGCGCGGCTTCCTCGACCGAAGCGATAATCTTTTGCGCCAGCCCCGGCTCAACCGGCCGCGACGCTCCGTCGCCTGTCTCGATCGCCTGCGCCAAAAGGCTTTCCAGCTCCGCGCCCAAAGTGATGACCGGCAGCGGCATGTTGATCGGCACAAGCGACTGGATGATGAGCGAACCGATCCGCTTGCGAACGCCGTCCACGATATTGTCGAGCGAAGGCGGCCCGTCCCGCACCGCTTCATCCGCCGCAGCCTGCACCATCGCCTCGCTCAACCGGCGAAAATCTTTCAGCGGCACACCCTCACCCAGCAAGGACCGGCAAATCGCCGTGATCTGGTAAAGGCTAAGCGGTTTGGGCGTCAGGCCTTCGACCAGTTGCGGCGCGGTATCTTTAAGATTGTCGAGCAAGCTCTGCGCCTCGTCCATGCCGAACAATTCTTGTGCATAAAGCCCGACCAGATGGTTGAAATGGGTCGCAATGACCGTCGGTGCGTCCACTACGGTATAGCCCGACACCACCGCTTCGCTGCGCTTTTCCGGAGAGATCCACAAAGCATCCAGACCAAAAGTCGGGTCTTTGCAGGTCTTGCCCGTCACTTGCTCTTCAATATCGCCGCTGTCGAGCGCCAGTAAATCATCGGGCCATGCCTGATCCTCGCCCAGCGTCACACCGTTAATCCGGATGCGGTAGCTATTGGGCGAAAGCGCCATATTATCCTTCACCCGCACCAACGGAATGACAAAGCCAAGCTCCCGCGATAATTGCCGCCTGATCCCGGTCAGCCGCTGCATCAGCGGCGCGCCCTTGCGATCATCAACCAGCGGCACAAGCGCATAGCCAATTTCTATGCCAAGGACCGCGCCATCTGTGACATCACTCCACGCAATGTGATTTTTCTGCTCCGGCAATAGGGACGGCTCTGCGGGAGCCTGTGCTTCTTTTTCACGGCGCATCAGGTGCCACGAGAAAAAACCGGTCAGCGCCGCAATCGGCAGAATGACCCAATGCGGCATCCCCGGTAGCAATCCCAAAACGGACAGGATCACGGTGACCGGTATCCATGCCTTGGGATTGCAAAACTGGCTGCCAATCTGGCCCGAAAGATCCATGGGAGAAGCCACACGGGTGACAATGGCGGCGGCGGCAATGGATAGTAGCAAGGCCGGAATCTGCGCCACAAGCGCATCACCCACAGCAAGCAGAACATAGGTTTCCGCTGCCTCACCGACGGGCATATCATGGGTTACAACGCCCAGGATCATGCCGCCGATAATATTGATGACAAGGATGAGCACACCCGCGACCGCATCGCCCTTCACGAATTTGGACGCACCGTCCATTGACCCGTAAAAATCGGATTCCGTCGCCACTTCCTGACGCCGCTGCTTGGCATCTTCGGGGGTCAAAAGCCCGGCATTGAGGTCCGCATCAATCGCCATCTGCTTGCCGGGCATTGCATCCAGCGTGAAGCGCGCCGTGACTTCGGACACGCGGCCAGCACCCTTGGTAATGACCACCAGGTTGATAATCATCAGGATCACGAACACGAATATGCCGACAACATAATCGCCGCCGACCAGCAGATTCCCAAATGCCTCGATCACCTGCCCGGCTGCGTGCGGGCCGGTATGCCCCTCCACCAGCACCACGCGGGTGGAAGCGACATTGAGCGCCAGGCGCAGCAAGGTCGCGAATAGCAAAACAGTCGGAAAGCTGGAAAAGTCGAGCGGCTTGGAAGCATTTAAAGCCACCATCAATACGGCGAGAGCAATCGTGATGTTCACGATAAAACCAATGTCCAGCACCATGACCGGGACCGGCAAAATCATGAAAATGACGAGCAACAAGGTCACGACCGGCAATATCCCGGCTCTGACCGTCCCGCCAAGCTGCGCCTGATAGCCCGACACGAATGCTAACATATTGATAATCCCCAAGTCCGTTCGGGGTTACTTCAGCAAAGGCCGTGCCAATCGCTTTAAATGCTTTGGGGAATTTTGGTAAATCCACCGGAGAATAGCCGGAAAACTGCGATATTATCTCGGTTTGGTATAAGTCGGGATGCTTGCCGATCCCAATGCGCGCGACAAATTAATGGCGCGTTGCTGGTTCAAATCCGTCAATTTATTGACCCGGAACCGGGCGGAATCGATAAGTTTTGACAGGGCGGTCAGCCGGTCTTTTATCACTGTCGCTTCAGTCCGGATCATTTCTGACCCTCTGCCGGAACCAACGCCCATTTCCTCTATCTCTGTCACCAGAGGCTGAATGGCCGCCGCAGCTTGGATAATCAAATCCGGGTCCTGCCCTTCAAGAGCGGCAACCAAATTCTCGAAACCCTGTTCGAGACGGGCTAGCATATCTTCGGCCATTAAAAACCGTGGCCTGACCGGTCAAAGTCGATCATCCGGTCCGCGATGGCCACCGGATTGAGAGGATATTTCCCCTCGGCAATGGCCTGTCTAATGCTGGTTATATGCTCCACATCAACCGGCATGCCTTGCTGCACCATATGATCAATGGCTGCGGTCAAGGAGCTATTCGATCCATCCGTTTTTCCGTTTTTATCCGGCGATCTTATGGCATCTGTCTGCGCTGCCCCTGTTTTCTGGTTGTCGATTAACCGGCCAATCGCTCTGCTGGCACCCACGCTCATCTTGTCTATCACGGCAATCTCCTGTGATTTGCATCTTCGCCCTATAATACGGATTTCCGCATTCCGGATTTAGCGCCAATTAAAAGGAAGGGAGGGTGACCCTGCCCTCTCCCGTGATTTCTGCCATTATCGGCTGAGATCGGGGGAAAGAACGAACCGGAATGGTATCGCCCAGCCCACCGCTGCGATCCGCCAGCATCTGTCGCGAGATGGTGAAGCCGTCTTTCTCGACAACCAGTAATATTGCCTGACCTCGTTTGACCAGAGTTTGCGATGATGCGCGCTGGCCAGCATTTTGATGTCTGACAAGCGGCACGGAAATGCGCCAGTTAAGCTGCTCGCAATGGATGATCGCCAGGCTTTCATCCCGCTTCTCAATCACTGGCGACGCGGGGCACTTTTTCAGCCTCAGCCGACTGTCTATGCCATGCCGTGCGCCGCCAGTCTCGCCCTGATCCTTACCCAGAAATTGGTGCAACAGCTGTTCAAGCGCCGGAAGGCTTTCCCAGCTTTGTGCCTGTGCCGGTGTTCCGATCCAACTGCACAGCAATCCGCAAGCCGCCCCTGCCTTACTCAATATCCGCATGTCCGCTCCTCATTAAAATGTTCGATATTTACGAAGCAAAGGGCGTGCCACCATCCGGAATGGCGCTCTCCTTTGCCTTGCGTAAAACGAAACCACTGGCGGCGACAAAAAAATGGCGCGGAACGCCAAAAATCCGGCGCAGTTTTTTGACGCTTGAGAATGATGCCGACCTAGAAATGGCTGAAACGTAACAATTTTCTACTTTGGCACACCCTTTGCGAAAGGGATGATGGAGAGGCTGTCTGCTTTTTTGAAACGGACAGCACAGACCAATTATAATCTCGCAATTGGGAGCATGGGGTTCCAGCTATGGACAAGATTTTCGGCATATATGGGGATGCGCTGTCGCTGCAATCGCAGCGGATGAACATGCTGGCATCCAATATCGCCAATGCAGCGACGCCCAATTACAAAGCGCGCGATATTGATTTCGATAAAGCGATTGCGTCCCTGGCCGACGGGGAAAATCTGGCCGATAGCGCGGAACAGCATATCGGCTACCGCGTTCCCCTACAGTCAGCGATGGACGGAAACACGGTTGAACTATCTACCGAACAAACGCTCTTTGCCGAAAATGCGGTGCAATATCGCACGACCTTATCCTTCCTTGAAGGGCGCATCACCACTTTGCGCCGCGCGATGGTGGGCGAATAAATGGCTGGCCCAATGAACATTTTCGACGTTGCCGGACGCGCAATGGCAGCCCAGTTAACGCGGCTGAACACCACCGCTTCAAACCTGGCAAATGCCCGATCCGTAGCGGGTAGCGAGGGCGAGGCGTTTCGCGCTCTAAAGCCCGTGTTTCGCACCTATGTCGACGGCCCGGACATGGCGACAGTCGATGTCGAGCGCATCGTGCAATCCGATACGCAGCCAAAGAAACGGCATGATCCCGCCAATCCGATGGCCGATGCCGATGGCTATGTCTGGGAAGCTGGGGTCGATGAGCCGACCGAGATGGTCGAGATGATCGAAACCGCGCGGCAATATCAGAATAACGTGCAGGTCCTCCAGACCGCCAAATCACTCATATTGGAAACCATTAGGATGGGGAAATAATGAATATAATCAATGATATAGCGTCATCATCGACAAGCCGTTCCAACAGCAACCTGTCGGGCGGGAATCTTGACCAGGCCGCATTTTTACGCCTGATGACAGCGCAGCTCAAAATGCAGGATCCATTCAAGCCACTCGATAACAACCAGATGGTCGGACAGATGGCGCAATTTTCGACCCTGGCGGGGATCGAGGAAATGAACGGCACGCTTAGGAACCTCTCGGACTCTGGTCGCATCGGCGATGCGTCAAGCTGGCTTGGTCGGCATGTCCTTCTGCCCGGAAACATGGCAGTTCCGGGAGATTCAGGGCAATATGCGGGCGAATTCACACTAACCGAGATCGCCTCCAATCTCTCCATCGACTTCCTCAATGCAAGCGGCGAAATCGTCCAGGCCATTGAGCTCGGCAAGCAGGAACCCGGCCCCATAGCCTTTGAATGGGATGCCCTCGACGGCAATGGCAAGCCGCTTGATCTTGGCCCGCTGAAAATACGGGTCAACGGCGGCGCGATTTCCGGACTGTCGTCCTGGACCACCGTTGATGCAGTGCAGTCCCCGGCGGATGCTGCCCATGCGCGCCTCATTACGCCGCGCGGTGAGTTTACCGTCTCCGACGCGATCCGCCTCAGCTAAATCACAACCAGTTTTTAAGGAGAACATTCATGTCTTTCTACACTTCCCTTTCGGGTCTTAAAGGCGCGCAAACCGATCTTTCGACCATATCCAATAATGTCGCCAATGCAGGTTCTGTCGGCTTCAAGCGCAGCCGTGCGATATTCGGCGACCTGTTCGCAGCCGCGCCGACACAGTCGACCAAAACCGTTGCTGGTCAAGGTGTCCGGTTGAACGGTATTACCCAGCAATTTGCGCAGGGCACACTGGAATCTACCGGCAAAACACTGGACCTTGCCATTGCGGGCGATGGCTTTTTTGCAGTGCGCGGACAGCCGCCCCGCGAAGAACTCAGCTTTACCCGCAATGGTGCATTCGGCATCAATTCGGCCCGCGAAGTGGTTGATACACTGGGAAGCAAAGTGCAGCTGCTACCTGTGGACGCAAACGGTATTGTTACCTCGACAGCCATTGGCGACATGATCGACTTCACACTTCCCGAATTTGATCCAGGCGATCCAGCCGCTGTTCTGGCAAATGTCGAGATCAGCAAAGCCGGGCTTGTCACGGCAACCTTTGCCAATGGCAACACACAGAATCTGGGTTCTGTTGCTATGTCATCCTTTACCAATGTGGAAGGCTTGCGCCCGATTGGCGACGCCCATTGGCAAGCAACCGGGGATAGCGGTGACCCGCAGATCAACGCGGCCGCCACAGGCTCGCTTGGCGAAGTCCGTTCCGGAACTCTGGAACGCGCCAATGTAGATCTGACCGAAGAGCTGGTGTCCTTGATCGGAGCGCAGCGTAATTTTCAGGCCAATGCACAGGCTATTGAAACCGCCAATACGCTGACCCAGACCATCATCAACCTGCAAGTCTGATAAGCGCAGGGAGAACTTCTAAGATGGACAAAATGATCCACAGTAGCCTGTCGGCCATGCAAGGTATCATGGCGCGGCAAACGGCGATTGCGAACAATATGGCCAATGCCGCAACCACCGGCTTTCGGGCCGAGGTTGTCAATGCAAAGGCGAAACATCTCAGCAGCGCACAATTGGACAGCCGCGCCATCGCCTATGAACGGGTCTTTGCCGCCGATCTGGCGTCGGCACCTGTTACCGCCACCGGGCGTCCGCTGGATATTGCTCTGGACGGTGATGCTATGCTGTCGGTTCAGAGCAGAAATGGCGAAACCGCATATACACGGCGCGGTGATCTAAGCCTCAACGAAAGCGGGCTTGTTACAACGGGCGCTGGTGATCCTGTTCTGGGTGAGAACGGACCGCTCATCATACCTCCAGCGGAAAAGATCAGCATTGCGAAAGATGGCGGTGTCTGGATCGTACCGCAAGGCGGCAATGACAGCGAGATACAGCAGGTTGATCGGCTTGCCCTCGTGTCTTTCACCGGCAGCGATATTGTCAAAGGCAATGACAATCTATTCCGGGTTCGCGGCGGCGGCGCTTTGCCAGCCGATGCAGACGCGCGGCTTACTTCCGGAGCGCTGGAAGGATCCAACGTCAACATGACCGCATCGCTGGTAGATATGATCGAAGCCAGCCGAGCCTGGGAAACGCAGGTCAAATTGCTGTCCACCGCGAAGGAACTCGACAGTGGCGGTGCCAGCCTGATGCAATTGCCCAATTTCTAGCTGTAACAATCACAAGAGGGGAATAGACGATGAGTAACGGAGCTTTGCAGGTCGCACGGACGGGGTTGGATGCGCAAAATACAAAAATGCGCGTCATTGCGAATAACCTAGCCAATGTGAACACAACCGGTTTCAAGCGACAGCGAGCCAGTTTTGAAACTTTGGTTTATCAGCATAATATCACCCCCGGTGCGCCATCGGATGCGCAGAATCAATATGCTATCGGATTATCGCTGGGCACGGGTGTCGCGCTGCAAGGAACGGCGCGGATTGAAACGCAGGGAACGCTTCAAACAACCGGCAACGCGCTTGATATTGCTATCGAGGGCTCTGGATATTTCCAGGTCGAGATGCCGGATGGAGAGATTGGATACACTAGAGCAGGAAATTTTAGCCGCACTTCGGAGGGCAATATTGTCACCGCTGACGGCCTGCCGCTCATCCCCGAAATCCAGATTCCCGAAGGCTCCAGCGGTCTTACGATAGCCAGCGATGGTATCATTTCCGCGGTATTGCCGGGCGAAACAGAAGTCACCGAGCTGGGGCAGATCGAAACGGCATCTTTCATCAATCCGGCTGGACTGAAGCCGCTTGGTGATAATCTGCTCGCCGAAAGCGACGCCAGCGGAGAGCCGCTTACAGGCGCAGCCGGTCAGGACGGACGCGGCCGTTTGCGATCGGGCACGCTGGAAGGGTCCAATGTCAATATTGTCGAGGAGCTGGTCGACATGATTGAAACGCAGCGCGCTTATGAAGTGAACAGCAAGATGATTACTGCCAGCGATGAGATGCTGCAATTTGTGAACCAGCAATTGTGATCTGTCCCATGAAGAAAGCCGTCACATCTCTATTGCCCGTCTTTGCCCTGTCGGCTTGTTTTGGCGGAGGCAAAGAGGGGCCGCAGCCCGGCTTTGAAC
>JADMKQ010000011.1:0-5848 GCA_015478735.1 Sphingorhabdus sp.
CCCTGAAGGCAATCTTTATTGCAGTACATTAGTGACCTGCCGTCACACCGATCCTGCACCGTCAAGCCTGTCTTTTGTGGCAGCGCTGGCGGTGCACAAGACGATTAGCGCCCACCTTCCACATGATGACATTGTTCTAAAATGGCCCAATGACATATTGGTGTCCGGTAATAAAATCTGCGGGATCCTTTTGGAGCGATCGGGGGATGCTGTGGTCATCGGGATCGGTGTGAATATCGCCGTCGCACCGCAAGTTGAAGGGCGCACCGTCACAAGCCTGTATCAAGAAGGCGCGGACCGGAAAGTTGATGCGGCAATGTTTCTGGAAACATTGGCCCCTATATTTGCCAATATGCTAACTGATTGGCGCCAATCGGGTCTGGCTGCGATTTTGACGGCATGGCAAGATTGTGCGCACCGGCTTGGAACGCGGCTCATTACTACTGATGAAAAAGGCGGTCGCATCGAAGGTGAATATGCAGGATTATCTGATGATGGTGCATTGCGGTTGAGAAAGGCGAACGGGACGCTTATCGCGATACATGCTGGGGATGTCCATGTTGGTTAAAGGAGGGACTGTTCATGCTGCTTGCCATAGACGCCGGTAACACGAATATTATATTCGCGCTTTTCGATGGATCAGAAATCAAGGCCCGCTGGCGCATAGCCACCGATCCGCAGCGCACAGCGGATGAATATGTCGTCTGGTTGCGGCAGTTGCTGGACCTTAACGGACTGGGTGTTGATGCGGTTGATGCGGTTATTATCAGCACGGTTGTGCCGCGCGCGCTTCATAATTTGACTGTTTTGGCTGAAAAATATTTTGGTGTTACGCCGTTGGTGGCCGGTCGCGGCGCTGCCCAATGGGGCGTGGCGCTGGATGTAGAGCAGCCGGATTCTGTTGGTGCTGACAGGGTCTTGAATATCATCGCTGCACATCAAACATATAAGCAAGATGTGATAATCATTGATTTTGGCACTGCGACGACTTTCGACGTTGCCGATTATGACGGAACATATAAAGGCGGTGTGATTGCTCCCGGAATCAACCTGTCACTGGATGCACTAGTTGGTAAAACTGCTCAGCTTCCACGTATTGCTCTGGAAGCTCCCGAAGATGATAATGTTATCGGCACCACAACAGAGAGTCAGATGCTTATCGGTATATTCTGGGGCTATGTTGCAATGATCGAAGGGCTGGTACAGCGTACCAAGGAACAGATAGGACGCCCCACAAAGGTAATCGCCACTGGTGGATTATCCGTATTATTCAACGAACACACAGATGCATTTGACCATATTGAATCCGACCTAACTTTGCGCGGCATGTTAATCCTCTACCAGAGAGCAACGAACACCTAATGATTAAACCGAAAAACGAGCTTCTTTTCCTGGCCCTTGGCGGATCGGGAGAGATTGGAATGAACGTCAACCTCTATGGTTGTGACGGCAAGTGGGTTATGGTCGATCTGGGTATGACCTTTGCCGATCCGGGATATCCGGGCATTGACCTTGTTCTTCCCGATCTGGAGTTTATCGAAAAGCAATCCAAAAATTTGCTCGGCGTTGTGCTAACGCACGCGCATGAAGACCATATCGGCGCTGTTCCCTATTTTGCGGCTGAACTTGATGTGCCGCTTTACGCGACACCCTTTACTGCGGGACTGATCCGCCGGAAACTGGAAGAGGTCGGCCTTGAAAATGATGTGGTGCTGAACATCATTCCGAACGATGGGAGCTTCGACCTCGGACCATTTGGCTTTCGCTATATTCCGATTGCTCACAGTATTGCTGAGGGCAATGCTCTGTTGATCGATACACCTTATGGCAAGATATTCCATACTGGGGACTGGAAATTGGATGATGAGCCTTTGCTTGGTGTGCCCGCAACACCGGAGCAGTTAAAAGCCATAGGTGACGAGGGTGTTCTGGCGATGGTGTGCGATTCCACCAATGTCTTTAACGACGCCGCTTCTGGGTCGGAGGGCGACGTGTATCGCAATCTGATGCGTGTCGTCGAAAATCTTGAAAATCGCGTTTTGGTGACAACCTTTGCATCCAACGCGGCGCGGCTTCAAACATTGGGGGAAGTGGCAAAACATTCGGGTCGGCAATTATGTGTAGCCGGCCGATCACTTGACCGGATGATCGAAAATTGCCGCGAGAACGGCTATCTGAAGGATTTTCCGCCCACAGTCGATTTTGACGAAGCCATGAACATTCCCCGCGATGAAATCATGATTATCGCAACCGGCGGGCAGGGCGAAGCGAGGGCCGCACTCGGTAGGATTGCAGGCGACAGTCACAAGATCAAGCTAACCGAAGGCGATAATGTTCTCTTCTCGTCAAAGCAGATTCCCGGTAACGAGATCGCTATTGGCCGTATCCAGAACCAGCTTGCCGCCAAAGGGGTGGTCATGATTACTGATCGGCAAGAACATATTCACGTCTCCGGCCATCCAGGTCGTCCGGAACTGGCGCAAATGTATGAGTGGATACGTCCGGAGATATTGGTCCCTGTCCACGGCGAAATCCGACACATGAAAGAGCAAGCTCGTTTTGCCGAAGCGCAGGGCGTTGACAAGAATATATTCCAGGAAAATGGCGACGTTGTCCGCCTTGCACCAAATGGACCAAAAATTGTGGGTCAGGAACGCACTGGACGCCTAGTTGTCGATGGGGATGTGATTATTCCGGCAGATGGCAAGACTCTTAACGAGCGGCGAAAGATCGCCTATAATGGCAGCATTTCCGTGGCAGTCGGACTTGGTCAGGATGGTAAAATCTCTGGTCAGCCAGTGCTACGCATTCTGGGTGTGCCTTTGGAAGAAGACGAGGAAGCCTTTCTTGACGAAATTTGTGAGGAAATTTTGAAAAAGTTTAAGAAGCCGGTTGGTGATCTGAACAGATTTTCCGAGGATTTGCGCTTATTGGTTCGGCGCAGCGCGACCGAATGGACAGGGAAAAAACCGATCGTATCGGTACTGGTGGTAGAGGCTTAAATCATGGCATGGACTTCAATCATTGCGATTTATTCCCTGTTCTGGGTTCTTTCGGCATTCATTATATTGCCGTTCGGTATCAAAAGCCACACAGAAGCCGGTGTCGAAATGGTGAAGGGGCAAGCCGATGGTGCGCCAGTTAACTTTAGGCCGCTACGGGTTGTATTGCTTACCACCGCACTTTCGACCGTTCTCTTCCTGCTTTTCTATTTCAATTATACGAACCAGTGGGTAACGGCCGAAGATATCGACATTTTTGGTAGCGGTGAACGGTTGGAACAGATCCAATAGTATCTAGCTTCGAACAATACCGATCCGTGCCTAGCTCCGAAGCCGCTCGATAGCCTGAGCCAAAGCAACATAGAGCTTGCCTATATCCGATGATAGCAATGTGACGCTGATCGCACTGCCGTCACGTGTTGCCAGCACACCGCGCAACATTGTCTCAAAATCATGGATGTAGCGGTTCACATGCTCACGGAAATCGGGATTATTGTCATATTCTGACAATATTTCGCGAACCTCACCAGCATCAAGCAACCGGACAGCGCGGCGGGTAAATATGCCCCGGTCGCCTTTAAGATATGCGGCCCATTCCGTATCCGTCACTTCATTAGACAGCAATTTGGTAACATCAATCGCAGTCGAATTGAGCGATTCGGTTAGTAAAGCTACACGGCGAGTGAAATTCTCTTCATTATGCTGTTCGGCTTTTTCCCGCGCAAAAAGAATGCGTTGTTCAAGCTTGGTAGTCATGTCTTCAATAGCAGTAAGCTGAGCGGTCAAATGACCTGCGGTGGACTCTGTCGTTGCCACGGCCTTGGACACCGCGTCTTCCAGCTTTGGTGCGATGGACGAGATTTTCTCGTCAATAATCCGGCTGAGCGCTTCTTCGCTGACTTTCTCGAAATTCTCGGCTGAACTGGAGATAGAGTTTTCCAGCGCTTGCCGCGAATGTTCGGATGCCTGCCGGGCAGTATCTTTAACGCGGAGCAGGGCACTGACGAGTTTTTCACCAGCACTTTCGGCCAGAGCCTCGTTCTGCTCACGAATATCCTGTAATTCTTTGGCTAGCCCTTCGATTTTACCCAGAACGTTATCGGTCGCAATATTGCCATCTTCGCTGAGTTTCGCGAGCTTAACGCGTTGCTCCTCAATCGCTTCGTCCGATTTTTCGATTTTAGCAGTGGCTTCGTCTGCAACCGCGCCAACCTTTTCTGCCTCGGCTACCATATGACTAAGCAAGGCAGAACTGGCTTCGGATTTTTCGTTCATCCGCTCAAAGGCTGCGGGAAGCGTTTCATCTAGTTCGCGCGCTCCGCTATCCAGTGCAATAAGCAATTGTTCTACCCGTTCGATCATAGTGTCTGCCGTGCCATGGCCTTCTTCGATCGATTTTCTAAGTGCTTCGCTATTCTGTTCAAGCGCAGTCATAGCAAAGGCAAGCTTCGCAGTCTTTTCGCCGCCTTCATTGTCCAGCGTTGCCACTTTGGTGGTGATTTCGGTCACGCTTTCATGCAGTTCAGCGACAAGCTTTTTAAGCCGTGCCTCTTCATCATCGGCTGTCGTGCCGACCAGTGCCAAAGTTTCTTCCAAGGCTGCCAACTCGGCCTTAAGTGCCTGGGAGCTTGCAGATGTTTCCGCTGCCAATTCCATACGGCTATTGTGCAGGGCGTCGATGACTTCGGCAGAAGCGTTCTTCAAAACGCCGGCTATCCGGGTTGATCCCGTTTCCGCTTCGGCCAACTGCTTGGCGATTTTTTCTTTGACTGTTACTGCTGTCTTTTCAAGAGAGACCAGAGAATCCTCAGACCGCTGGGTTAGCTGATCCAGACTGCTTTTTGCGGCGGTGCCAACCTCGCCGACACGTTTCAAAGTGTTGACCAATCCAGCCATTTCAGCTTGTGCTGAACGGCCAGTATTGCCGATCTGGTTGGTGACATCTTTTGCCGTATTTATAACGAACGGCAAATGAACGCGAAGCTGATCCAGATTTTTATAAGCCGTACCGCCGACCTCATCCAATTTCTTCATGTTAGTGAGGCCATCGCTAATAGCGGTTTTGATATTGCTGGCCGCTTCATTGAGCTTGCCGGACGATTGGTCGCCCAGCATTTCCAGTTGCTTTGTCTCGCTGGCCAAAAATTCACGAGCCATCGCCAATTCGTTGTTCACGGTTTTTAACCGATATTCCAATTGCTCGGACTGGATCCGTAGCGAAGACGCCACATCATTGAAACGCGTTGCTTCCCGGCTGCTGTTTCGCATGTACAGAAGGTAAAGAACCGCGACAGTCGCTACCGGCAAACAATATTGGGTCAACAGGTCAATTCCGGCCTTCATCGTCGGAAGTGCAGAAAAAATCTCGCGATTGGCCCAAAGGAAAAGCAGCGTCCAGGTCGCTACGGCAATAGCCAGTAGAACAGGTGCAATATAATGCGATTTGGATAAAGGGACTGCCTCCTCATCATAATAAGGCTCCCAATCTTCATCGGTTCCGCTTTCGTCAAGCACGTGTCTTGTTTCGCTACCACCCGAAAGGATGTCTTCTTCGCTTTGCATAAGCGATGTCCCATCGTTCATTTCGTCGAATTCGACATGCTCTATTTCAGGTTCTGCGTTTCTGCCGCCCCTGATTCCGATGATTTTTTGTCCGCTGGTCATGAAAGATGTTTACCACAAAAACGACGGAGAGAAACTACAAGTTAACAAACTCGTCTTATATATGCCTCATGACATTTGATTATGGGGCATTTGATGCGGCTTTAACCGCTGCTGTTGGCGACGATCAGCTATTGGCGGATGACTTGCGTGAAGCGTTTTTGAATAGCGCCAAACGGCAGGTG
>JADMKQ010000011.1:5858-8089 GCA_015478735.1 Sphingorhabdus sp.
TGATGCAAATTGGGAATATGCTGCGCTACGTCTGAAAGGACTTGCGGCCAGCTTCGGCGCGACCCATCTGATCGCTCTCGCGCAAGAGGCAGCAATATCGGCGCCGGGTGAACCAACGGTGCTCAAAAAACTCGAAGGCGCTATTTCTGCGATTGAAAACCACCGCGATTAAAGCGGTTATACCCAGCGATAAAAGATATCGCTTTGACGCTATCTCGGAAAATCCTATAAGACTCCAATGCTTTATAACGGGCCACTTGGGGTATATTGTTGAGACTGGCATTGATCTCCCTATCGATCGAAGATGAGGCAGGACACGGGCCTGTTGGCATGTTGCCGCTGTTCGATGGCAATATTGTCGATAAGCAAGTGGAATCCGCACAGAATATGGGTGCGAAAAAGATCATCTTGCTCAGTCCCATCATGCACGCAGGGCTATGGAGATATGCCGACGGTCTGAAAGTCCGGAATATTGACATAGAAATTGTCCGTGATGCAGGTGATTTGATCCAATATGCGTCGCCTCAAGATGATCTGCTCTTTATGAGCGACGGCGTGTTTCCCGGAGAAAGTATTGAACAAGCTCTACGAAAGCAGCGCGATGAACTTATCTATGTCGTTGCGAATGATGAGATATATTCCGGATTTGAACGCATAGACCTTAGCCACCGCTGGCTGGGCATAGCATTGTTCAAAGCTTCCCGACTGGAAGAGATATCCCAGATACCGGAAGATTGGGACATTGGCTCCGCCTTATTAAGGACAGCGGTGCAATCGGGCTGTGATCGCACATTGGTTTCGGACGCAGATATGCAGAAGTATGCTACTGTCCTATTGCCGGACGCACAGACAAGTGCAGAATATGCCAAAGGGCAGGTGGACAATGTCCATATCCCCCGGCAGAATTTCTTTGATCGTTATATTAGCTGGCCTCTGATGCGAAGGGCGATTCCCTTGCTGTGGGAAGCTCCAGATGCGAAAAAATATATAAGTGCGGCGAGCCTCGCCTGCGCTGCGATTGCGGTGGGGTTTTCAATAATTGTCTGGCCGGTTGCCTCTCTAGCTTTCCTGTTTCTTGGTGCATTGAGTTTGCTTCTGCATAGCCGGATTTCCATTTTCTCCTTTGGTAATGGAAAGTCCCGTCTGACCGGACCCATATTCTATCTATTGGGGGCGGCGGCCCTGACTGTAAACGTTGTCCAGAACGCGCATCCAGAGGTATTGGCGGCCGAATTGACTATATTGGTGATATTATTTTGCCTGTTATGGGCGGTTCGCACTGTACCGGATATAGCAGCTTTAAACTGGATAAAGCCTGATTCTGTCTTGATTTTGGGCATTTTACTGGTCGCCAGTCTGTTTGGATATCTTGCCATCGGCTTCTATGTTTGCGCACTATTCTGTGCGGTCTATGTGGCCATAGCCCATAGTCGCCGATTTACGGCGGATTCACAGGGCTGACATGTTAAGCCAGTTAGTCAGATATTAACCATCTCCACCTACGACAATCGCATGGTGAACCGAGAATTCCTACTGCATCAGAATCCGGGCTTTGGCCTAGTCCAGCAAGCTGCTGTGATAGGGGCGTCCAGCGCCCATATATCTACCGATTTTGCAGCCGCGTTGTTTCCCAAATCGAATATAATTTTGTCCGACCGTATCCTGTCCAATGGCCGCCAATATTTGCAGGCTATTATCCGGCAGATCGAGACTGAAATCTGTGTTATCGCGGCCAAGGATTTTGGCCTGTCACATGACTTAATCATGGAAATCGGTAATAGCGACAGAGGGCATAGCTATCCGCTCCTGCAAAATGCAGGATTGCTAGAGACCAAACTGTTGCTCGAGCATATCTTCACGGGTGCGCAGCGAGTGGAGCTTGGTGCGCGGCTTTTGCGGAAAATATCGCAAACCGATTTGGAATCCGCGCTCATCCGGCATCTGGATAATGAGGACCGCGCTATTGCCGATGCCGCTATGGCTTTGCTGGTGGCACAAAGCCGGGACATTTCCGCAGGAGCAGGCAGTGGGTCAGGTGCTATAAACGCCCATATCGATAACTTGCCTGCGGAAATATTATTCTCACTGGTCTGGCCCACAGTCGCAGCAGTTCAGAAACTGTCGACCTATGAAGGACCGGAGCTAACGAAAGCCGCTGAAAAACTACTGGGCCGACATGACGAGGGTGCGCGGCTTTGTGTTCCGGCACCCTCGTCATGTCGGCCCAGTAG
>JADMKQ010000012.1:0-3247 GCA_015478735.1 Sphingorhabdus sp.
GTGATCCGGCAACATATCAGCCCGCGCCGCCATATGCTCGCCCGCGCCAAAGCCGATTTCGAAATGCAGCGGGCGGTCGTCACCAAATAACCGTTTTGACGTTATTGGCCCTTCCGTAGGCACGCTGATTTGCGGCAGGAGTTTTTCCACCAGTTCCACTTGCCCATCGCGCAGTGCATGGCCTTGTCTGCGGCCATAAAGCTGCCGCACGGTGGTCGGATCGTGATTCTCTCTGCTGGTCATCCGGGGCGGTTAGCACCCATTAACCGATTCAAAAAGCGGCTTTTAGCGCATCCACCAAATCCGTCTTTTCCCAAGTGAAGAAATCACCCTCTGCCTTGCGTCCGAAATGTCCATAAGCGGCTGTCGGGCTGTAAATCGGCTTGTTGAGACCCAGATGGGTACGAATACCCTTGGGCGTCAGGCGCACCAGTTCAGGCAACAGTTTTTCCAGCTTTTCTTCGCTCACCGTGCCAGTGCCGTGCAAATCGACATTGATCGACAATGGTTCCGCAACACCAATCGCATAAGACAGCTGGATAGCGCAGCGCTTGGCAAGGCCAGCCGCGACAATATTCTTTGCCAAATAGCGGGTGATGTAGGCTGCCGAACGGTCCACCTTTGTTGGATCCTTACCCGAGAATGCCCCGCCGCCATGCGGGCTCGCGCCGCCATAGGTATCGACGATGATCTTTCGCCCGGTAAGCCCAGCGTCTCCATCTGGTCCACCAATTTCAAACCGGCCCGTAGGATTAACGTGAATCACCGTGTTATCCGTGATAAAACCTTCCGGCAGAACCGAATGGAAAACACTCATGACATAATCATGCAGCTCTTTGTAAAGCGCAGGATTATCACTGTCTTTATAATATCCCGGCGCATGCTGTGTCGATACTACCAGCGCAACCGCCTCAACAGGCACTTCATTCACATAGCGCAGAGTAACCTGGCTCTTACTGTCCGGTTCCAGAAACGGAGCTTTGCCGCTATGCCGGTCATCGGCCATCCGTTTCAAAATCTGGTGCGCATATTCCAGAGTTGCCGGCGTTAGTTCGGGCGTTTCATCGCTGGCATAGCCAAACATGATCCCCTGATCGCCAGCACCTTCATCCTTATTGCCGTTTTCATCCACACCTTGCGCGATATGGGCGGACTGTGGGTGAAGATAATTATCAAAGACAAGCGTTTCCCAGTGGAAACCGTCCTGCTCGTATCCGATTTTCTTCACTGTATCGCGCACTGTTTTTTCAATTTCAGCAAGCGCACCGTCAGCCCAATTGCCATCTGTATCGATCATGCCCTCGCCGCGTACTTCGCCAGCCAGAATGACTCGATCTGTTGTTGTCAAAGTCTCGCAAGCCACACGCGCTTCCGGATCTTTCGATAAAAATAGATCAACAATCGCATCGGAAATCTGGTCCGCGACTTTGTCCGGATGGCCTTCGGATACTGATTCGGAAGTGAAGATATATTCTGAACGCATTATTTTCTCACTATTTGTCCGCTAGGGGGTGGTGAACAGCAATATAAAGAAATGTTTATATCTGATGCTTAACGCGTGCGAAGACGAATGGCAATGGCACACAGGATCAGTAACAACGCAAAACCCAGCGACAGGACATTCCCATATCGGGCAAATAATGTCGGAGTTTCCGGCGGTGGCATCTTCGTGTCGATCCGGCCGGCCTGCCCCATCGGTATGGAATCCACAATTTTGCCCCTGCTGGTAATCACTGCCGATATGCCGGTTGGCGTAGAGCGGATTATAGGTAAGCCTTCTTCAACTGCGCGCAATCGGGCCTGAGCCAGATGTTGAGGTGGTCCCCATGATCCAAACCAAGCGTCATTGGACGGGTTAAAGATAAAGTCGGGCCGGTCCTCACGATTCACAACTTGTCCGGAGAAGATGATTTCATAGCAAACCTGTAACCCCGCTTTGCCAAGGCTCCCCAGATCAAGCGATTGCGGCCCCGGACCCGGCCAAAAATCAAAATCTCCCGGAGCCAGACGAGACAGGCCAAAAGCCGAAAGGAGCGGCCGCATGGGAAGATATTCACCATAAGGAACGAGATGGCTCTTGTCATAGCGCCCCAATATTTCCCTGTTCGAATCCATGGCAAATACACTGTTTCGCGCCCCAATAGCCCGCCTTTCATCCGGCGCACCGGTTTCTTCAAATTCCAACTTTAATGCGCCCAATACCAGCACATCACCGGGCTGCATCAGACTGGCGAGTTGTCCGCGCACCATCTGCGGAGGGCGGCCGTAATAATAACGCTCCGGGTAGCCTGTCTCAAGATAATCAGGAATTGCCGCCTCTGGCCAAAATAAGATGCGAGGTTCATCGCTATCTGTGCGGCCGTTGTCTATCGGCATGGTCAATTGGGCAAGTTTCGTAAGGTTTAGGTCTTCATATCCAGTCTGCCATTTATCCTGTTGACCGATATTAGGCTGGACGACGGTTATATTCGGTTGATCGCCAGATTTGGAAATTTCATCGCCGCTACCCACAAAGCCGAGTAAAACAGCACTTATGCCCACCATTATAAAGAGCGCGACGCTGCCGGCAGCAATCCGCCATTGCGAGTTCAATAATCCACTTATCGCGGTGCCAATGAAGCCTGAGATACCGATCACCATAGCGGAGAATCCATAGGTTCCGATTGATCGGGTGCTAAGGGCCAAAGGAGTCTCAACCAGGATCACGCCCAGAGGATTCCATATAAAACCGCTAAAGACCCAGCTTCGAAGCCATTCTGTGACGATCCAGAAGCCCGCAAATGCAAATACGAAAGCAATCGGACGTCCCTTGACTAATAACCATGAACCAAGAGCTGTCAAAGCTGGATAGATGGCTAGAAAAAGAGATAATAATATGACCGCGATATAACCCAGCCATTCCGGCATTGCCGCCTGAAAAGTAAAGGCCTTAGCAATCCAGTTCAATCCGACAATGAAATGTCCTAGGCCGAACAACCACCCCGCAAGGAACACAGCTTTGCGGCTGCCAAGACTACTCACAATCGCCATCCACAATGCTAAGGCAAACAAGCTGGTCGGCCATAGGTGGAGCGGGGCGAAACCTGTCGCCGATACCACTCCTGCTATCAACGAAAGCCAGAACGGATATTTGTTGATCAATATATCTAGAATTCTCACCCGCCGCTTCTGCCGCGTTCTCGAAACAGGTTCAAACGTTATTTGACAATTGCCGTTTGCAGCTAATGTCAAAGCGCCGCTATAGCGG
>JADMKQ010000012.1:3347-8086 GCA_015478735.1 Sphingorhabdus sp.
CAGATGCGGGACGAAGGCAAAAGCGGTAATGAAAGCGATATTATCCTCACCCTGATTCGGGAGGAATTGGAAGCCGATCAAGCCCAACAAACGGGGCAACGGGAACTGGATGTAGATCATTGTTTTACATTGGCCGCGCCCGATAAAAAGGTTCAGAGCTTTGAGCACTGAGTTGCGCCCTTTCCATCTGGCTTTCCCTGTTAACGACTTGGCGGCGGCGCGCCAATTCTATGGCGGCCTGCTCGGATGTGAAGAAGGTCGAAGCAGCAGCTCCTGGATTGATTTCAACCTGTTTGGTCATCAGATTGTCGCCCATCTGGACAAAGATATGCAACCGCGTGCGATGACCAATCCGGTTGATGGAGAGGATGTGCCAGTCCCCCATTTCGGGATTGTTCTGACCATGTCGCAATGGCAGGATCTGGCAAAACGTCTGGAAGATGAAGGAACTGACTTCATCATCGCTCCGACCATAAGATTTCGTGGACAGGTTGGCGAGCAAGCCACGATGTTTTTTGTCGACCCCAGCGGAAACGCCCTTGAATTCAAGGCTTTTGCCGATGATGGGCAGTTATTCGACGCGGGTTGATGAAGACTGTGGTTCCACTAATGCCATTTTACGTTCAATCTTGTGACGCCGCATTTTCTCCACAAATGTAGTCCGGCGCAGGCTGACGAGATACGCCGCTTCCGCGACCACCCCTTCGGCCATTCTAAGCGCTGAAAGAAGATATTTGCGTTCCTCTTGCATGAGGTGTTTTTTAAGGTCAAAACCGCTGCCTAAGATGCCCTTGCTGCTGCCGTCACCCGCAACATAGCTGAATGGACGCGATTCACCGCGACTTGGGAAACTCGATGGCAGAGCATGTTCCTGATAGGTTGGAGCAGTGGAAGCGCGGCGACGGAACAGCGATGACACCTGACTGGCCGTTATCATTATTCCGGGAAACAGAACTACCGCACGCTCTACAATATTGCGAAGTTCACGCGCATTTCCGGGCCATTCATAATTTTCCAATATGTCCATGGCTTCGCGGGTAAAATATATTTCATCCCCGCCGATCTTTTTAATAAAATGCCGGATGAGCGGTGCGATATCATCCCGGCGTTCCTTGAGGGCGGGAATATCGATGGGAAAGACCGAAAGGCGGTAAAACAGATCCTCCCTAAAGCGTTTCTCGGCAATCGCCTGATCCAGATTCTGGTGCGTGGCCGATATGATCCGCGTATCAATCGCAATGGACTGTGTGCTGCCAATCCGTTCAATCTGCTTCTCCTCAAGCACGCGGAGCAATTTTACTTGCATGTCGAACGGCATGTCGCCAATTTCATCAAGAAACAAAGTCCCGTTATGAGCATCTTCAAACTGCCCTTTGCGCTGAGCTATCGCGCCGGTGAAGCTGCCCTTCTCATGTCCGAACAGTTCTGATTCAAGCAGGTCACGTGGGATAGCGCCGCAATTCACGCCAACGAATTTCTCGTCAACCCGTTCAGAACAATGATGTAACGCCTTCGCCACGACTTCCTTGCCTGACCCGGATGGTCCGGTAATCATGACGGGTATTGATGTGGCCGCTGCATAGCGGATCAGGCTGCGGACTTCTTCTATCGCAGCGCTATCTCCGACAAGATGGAGAGACGGGTCAGCTGGATATAATATCCGTTCTTTTCCGATAGCATCCGGGCGTTGTTCCATAGCAAATCCACACTTTTGTTAACTGAGCGCCTCTTAAGAGGGCTATGGAAAGCCTAGATGTAACGGATCGTAAAAGGTTATACAATTTAGTCGATTCTGGAGGAAATTGGCGCAAAATACCTACACCAGTTACTCCTCATGTTCCTTTTGCCAGCGGCCCAGAGCATGTTCCAGATGGCTTTCCGCCACATCTCGTGCCTTGTTCCGCGGCAGACCAAGCGAGTTGGCAAGCCGCTCTCCGATCAGCGCATCTCCCAACGCCATAAGCACCAGCGTCAACGTGTCTTCATGCATTTCCTGATCTTCATGGCCGCCCTCGCCGACTTCATCGACCAGCGTATGGATGGCATCGACGATGGGGTCGAGCGCGTCTTCATTCCCGGTAAGCAACATCCATGATGACAATGCAGCCGCGCCCTGCTTGTCGAAGGCATCGAAGGTTAAATCGACGATATCCCGCACCGATCCTTCCCCTGTGCGTGACTTTAGCACCGCTTCGGCAATTGATCCGCAGACCTGATCGGTCAGATATTTGGCTAGCGATTTTTGCAATCCTGATGCCGAACCGAAATGATGAAGAAGATTGGCGTGCGTCCGGCCGATACGGGAGGCAACAGCTTTCAATGTTACCGCTTGCGGGCCGGATTCAATCAACAGATCACAGGCGGCGGCCAAAGCCATTCTGCGGCTTTCTTCCGGAGAGAGGCGTCTCTTAGCTATCGACATTGATGCAGGCAACTTTCATGTTCTACTGCCAGTCTAAACAGTATTTGTATAAAAGCGAACCTTTATGAACAAGCAAGCCACTACGCAAGCGCCAAGGGTTGGCGCGCAAGACCGTAGCGCTGCCCTATTTACACAACTATCTGATGAAACGCGTTCCTATGGGTTGCAGTAGGTAGAAGCTTTCGACCAACCGTAATCCTGTCTCGACAAGGTGCGATTCCGATGAAGACAATTGATACGTTTTCATTCTAAACTGGAATGAATGGAGAAGCTGAACAACCGATGAGAAAATTCGAAATCGCTAATCACAAACCGTCGGTTGGGCATCAGGTCGCCATTTTGTCGATCCTTGGTTTTTGGTTATTTTTTGTCATCATTATCACGCTGCGCGCTGCGGTCGGCGACTGGCCTGCGCAGGGAGAAATGGCTCTGCGCCGCGTAGTTGTGACCATTTTTGGCATCGGTCTTACATATATACTTTATCTCATGATCCGCCAGTTTGAGGACAAGCCGCTTTCCGTCAGGATACTGACAGCCTTCACAGGCGCGATCCCGTGTGCGCTCGCTATTGCGGCTTTTAATTATTATATTTTCAATATTTATAGCCCCGAAAGCCTGATGGATGAAAAGAATCTCGCGGCTATGCGTGAATATATGGCGATGGAAAACTATGCGCTTAAAGCCATTGTCGAGGACAGCATTTCGCGCTTTTTCTTCATCATCAGCTGGGCCTCGCTTTATCTGGCGCTCAGCTATGCCGGGAAAGTCCGTAGCGTGGAACGCAAGGCTGCCCGTTTTGCACAAGCCGCCCAGGATGCAGAACTGCGAAGCCTGCGCTATCAGGTTAACCCGCATTTCCTGTTCAACACACTCAACAGTCTTAGCACTCTGGTTATGCGTAGCCAGCCGGGGGAAGCGGAGCGGATGATTCTGAACCTGTCGAAATTCTACCGCACCAGCCTTTCTGCCGACCCGCTGGAGGATGTTGCGCTGTCCGAAGAGGTGCATCTGCAGAATCTCTATCTGGATATTGAGGCTGTACGGTTTCCGGAGCGGCTGAAGGTCGAAATTGATATTCCCGACGAGCTAATGAGCGTTCTGGTTCCCGGCCTTATCCTGCAACCGCTAGTTGAAAATGCCATCAAGCACGGGGTCGCCCATTCCAAACGGCCGGTCACGGTCCGGATCAGCGCGGAGGCGCAGGGGGACTTTCTGAGACTCACCGTTGCCGATGATGGCGAGCCGCCGCAGCGCAAGACTTCTTGCTGCCCGAATAGCGATAATAATAACGGCATCGGGCTTGCCAATGTTCGCGACCGGCTGGAAATCCGGTTTGGCAAACAAGCGGGCCTCAAAACATATCGCCCGAAAGCTGGCGGTTTTGTTGCTGAGCTGACCATTCCTTTACTCACGGATATCTGATAAATATGGAACATATGGAGACTGTTTCCCAACATTCCGAAATTCCGCCGCGGCAGCTCAGCACGCTGATCGTGGATGATGAGCCGCTGGCGATCGAGCGCTTGCAGCTTCTTTGCGCGCGGCAGGAGCATATCAACCTTGTCGGCACGGCCAGCGACGGGGAGGCGGCGCTGCGGCTGGCGGAACAATTGAAGCCCGACCTGCTGTTGCTCGACATCGCCATGCCCGGCATGGACGGGCTGGAAGTGGCCGAAAAGCTGGCTTCCCTTAGCATTGACCCGGCGATTATCTTTGTCACCGCCTTTGATAAATTTGCTGTCGAAGCCTTTGGCGTGGCGGCGATTGATTACCTGTTGAAGCCCGTCGAGACGGACCGGCTGTCGCTTGCCATATCGCGCGTGTTGGAACGCAAGAGCGAACCGGAATCGCCCGCAACCACAGCCGAAGAATCCCCCTGGGCCGAGGAGTTCTGGGTGCCCTATAAATCCGAACTGCGCCGGATTGCCGCTTCCGAGATCAACCGGGTCGAGGCGGAGCGCGATTATATGCGGCTGCATGTCGGCGGCGACCCGCAGCGCGAGCATGAGGGCACAAGCTATTTGCTGCACCAGACCATCACCGGCCTTGCCGAGCGGCTCAACCCCGGCCAGTTCATCCGCCTGCACCGATCCCACCTTGTCCGCCGCGACTGGATCAGCGGCCTGCGCCACGATGGCGGCGGGATATGGATTGCCTGCCTGAAATGCGGCACGGAAATCCGCATTGGCCGCACCCATCTGGCCGAGGCCAAGAAGCTGGCCGGGCGGTAAGGCTGCCCTCACCTGTTTGTCCAAACGCAGTGCTAGAGTGATTTCGAGTGAAATGGAACATTTCACGGCTCGGAAATCACGATAAA
>JADMKQ010000013.1 GCA_015478735.1 Sphingorhabdus sp.
GGAACATCTGTAGCAATGCACCGCGCGTGCCAGATTTCTAAACTGCATATATTTCATGAGCTTGGATAGTTAAATTGCTGTTAACCCTGTTGAAATTGTAAAGTTTCCCGACGCCGCAAATCACAAAAGCAAAAAGACATATTTACTTTTTCCGCAAATGAAACTACACATGTAGTCAGTAAGCGATCCGGTTGCTTTGGGGAGAAGTTGGATATGGTCGAGCGTATCAGCGATGCCGAACATGAAATCATGGAGGTTCTCTGGCAGGAAGCGCCACTGACCGCGACCGATGTTGCGGAGCGGGTTAGCGATGCCAAGGGATGGACGCTGCAAACCGTTAAAACGCTTTTATCCCGCCTGGCCGCCAAGGCCGTTATCGGCACGGAGCGCGACGGACGGCGCTTTTTATATTCGCCGCTGGTTGAGCGCGATACATATCTCGCCGGAGTTTCACGCAAATTTGTTGATCGCCTGTTCGGTGGAAAGATCACGCCGCTGGTGGCTCATCTGGCCGAATCCGATCAGCTGAGCGATGATGATATAAAGGAAATCGAAGAGCTTTTGAGGGAGCTGAAGGGATGACCAACTGGATGATTGACACGATGGTGTCGATGACGCTCCTGATGGCGCTGGTTCTAATGATCCGTAAACCGGTAAGCCGCTTTTTCGGGCCGCATATCGCTTATCTCCTCTGGGCTTTGCCGCTGGCGCGGTTGTTCATGCCCACCCTGACGCTAAAGGCTCCTGCGCCGGTTCTGGGTTCTGAAGCGGCTGCAACGCCGATACTTTCGGGCATCGCAAATGTCTCGGGTGCGCTTTCGGGTCAGAATATGGCTGGCCTGCAGATTGCCGAACAAAGCGCTGTAATGAGCGCGCTGGCCTCGATTGACTGGACGGTGGTCGCTTTGGCGATCTGGCTCGGCGGCGCGGGATTATTGTTTATCAGCAAACTGGCGTCCTATTTCCAGTTTCGTGAAGACATAATATCCGACGGTCATCTTGTCGGGCAGCACGGGCGGATCAAAATCCTTGAAACCGCGGCTGTGGGCGGACCTTTGGCCTTTGGGTTGTTTGATAAATATATCGCAGTGCCGACCAATTTCTTCCGCGACTTTGCTCCGCGTGAACGCGAACTGGCACTGGAACATGAAATTGCCCATCATGAATCGGGCGATCTGGCAGCAAATTTTGTCGGGCTTCTGGTGCTGTCGCTTCACTGGTTCAACCCGGTGGCGTGGGCTGCGTGGGCCGCGTTCCGGCAAGATCAGGAAACGGCTTGCGATGCGCGGGTCCTGCAAAAAGGGCTGGAAAATGGAAGCCGCGATCTACGGGCGGTTTACGGGCGCACGATTGCGAAATCCGTATCGGGCCATCAGCTTGGCCTAGCCAGCCCGCTGAACCAGAAAAACAAGATTAAGGACAGGCTGAAAATGCTTGGCCAGAGCGAAAAGTCTGTGCTGCGTAAACGCATGGGTGCTTTGATGGTCGGTGCGAGCACGGTTGTGGCTTTGCCGCTTACAGCAACAGTTACTTATGCCGTTGAAACCCAAGCGCAGCCGATCGAGGTGACTGAAGCATATTTGCCGGTGAAGGCGCATGCGGAAAATACGGAAATTGCGGCAATTCAACAACCGGCAGCGCTGAAGCCGCCTCTTGCAAAAAATGTGCCGCCTGCTCCGCCAGCACCACCGTTGGCTCCGTTGGCCCCTGCTGCACCCATATTCTCAGCGGATGAAATTCCGGATAGGGAAGAGGTTCACAATATTGTCGAAGAGGCCACACAGCAGGCCCATTATGACGTGAAGGAAACGCTGAAAGCGGCTGAAATGGCTCGTCAGAAAGCGCGTCTGGAAGCGAAGCATGAACTGCGCGTCGCTCTCGCCAACGCTAGGCACGAAATGCATGAGGCACAGCTCAACGCCCGCGAGATTCAGCGTGAAGCGATGGAAGTAGCGCGCGAAGCCAGACAGGACGCCCTTCAGGAAAGAGGCTTGGTAGCGCGCGTGTGGGAAATGACCCAAATCACCATCAAGCCGCATTTCAACTCCGCTATATCTGCGACAAAAAGCGCGGATTCAAACAGCACAGCCAAATGCACCACAACGAGCAGAAAAATCGCGTTAGCCGGAGCGAATGCAGCTATCTGGACTTATGTCGAGACAAATATTGCCGGTTGCCCTGAAACGGATCAACCGGAGGCAGGCCAGAAAGCAATATTGACCGTGGCTCTGGATTCGCTTGATAACAAACGGGCAACAGCGGCTCAGTGCTCCGAAACAGACGGTCCTCAAAAGGTGATGGTTAAGGTCTAAGCCAAGGCCTAATAGACCTGAAAGCCTCCATCGGCACGCTGCTATCGGGCCTTATACTAACCCTATAGCGATTTTCATGGTTGTTTTCTGGCTTGAATATGCCACATCTTTGTCATGAGCATAGAATATGATCCTGACCAGTTCCCGACTGGCCTGGCCGAGCAGCTGGAACCGCTGGTCGTGCGGGTTTTGGCCGGTAATCCAAGCCCCTATACCTATACCGGGACGCAAACGTATGTCGTCGGGAACGGCAGCGACCGCGCAGTCATTGACCCCGGCCCGCCGATTGACGAGCATATTGATGCGATCATGGCGGCGGTCGGCGATGCGAAGATCAGCGCGATCATGTGCACCCATACCCACCGCGACCATAGCCCGGCGGCAAAACCGCTGTCGGCGCGCACCGGTGCCCCGATAATCGGCTGTGCGCCACTGGTGCTGGAAGACGATGGGCCACGCTCGGACGAAAGCTTTGACAAAGATTATAATCCGGACCGCGTGCTAGAGGACGGCGAAACCCTCTCCGGTGATGGCTGGACCATCGAAGCAGTGGCGACACCGGGCCATACATCCAATCATCTGTGCCTAGCCTTGCAGGAATCCGGCGCGCTGTTCACCGGCGATCATGTCATGGCCTGGTCAACCAGCGTCATCGTTCCGCCAGACGGCAATATGTCCGACTATATGGCGAGCCTGCAAAAAATCTATGACCGCGATGACAAGGTTTATTATCCTGCTCACGGCAAAAAGGTGGAAAAACCCCGGCAACTGGTGCGCGGCATGATGGGCCACCGCAAACAGCGCGAGCGCCAGATATTGAAGCTGCTCGAAGGCGGCGAAGCGGCCATTCCTGACATGGTGACACAAATGTATAAAGGCCTTGATCCGCGCCTGACGGGGGCGGCTGGCCAATCGGTGCGGGCGCACCTTATCGACTTGCAAAACAGGGGCATTGTCGGCGCGGATGGCGAGATATGGAAAATGTCCGCGTGAATCGCCGTTTCGCCATACCGTTGGCGATCATGGCAGGCGTTTTAATAGTTATCGGGATGCTGTCATGGATGCTGCTTTCCAAAGTGGAAAGCGGGTTCAGTCCTGACCCTGTGTCCATAGCCAGCGCCAGCCTTGATGGGCTACGCGAGCAGAACCGGCTGACGGTATTTTCGGCGAGCTATAACGCCACAGTGACCACGACGATGAGGCGCATGGGGCTTTCTGCTCGCAAGACGCTGATAATGCCGGGGTCGGTGCGCTATGAGATCGATCTGGCGAAGCTGGACGCCGATAGCGTGCGATGGGATGCAGAAACCGGCACATTGTCGGTAGAGATACCACCCATAGAAATCGCCCGGCCAGAGGTGCAGATTGACCGGATTCAAAGCTATGACGATGGCGGCTTGTTAATGGCGCTGACCGATGCGGACAAGACACTGGATCAGGCAAACCGGAACAAGGGCGTGCAGGAGCTTGCCAAACAAGCCAAAAATCCGGTGCAGATGCGGCTGGCGCAGGATGCGGCGCGGCGGGCTGTGGAAACCAGCTTCGTTTTGCCACTGCGCGCTGCGGGACTGGATGCAAAGGTCGATGCGTTTTTTGCCTTTGAACGCGGCGCGGATAACAGGGAACGCTGGGACGTGTCCCGCTCGATTAAGGATGTTCTTGCGGACAAGGAAAGGCAGAAAGCGGAGTGAAGATATTGGGGGGGAAGTATCTGGCCGGGCTTTGTTCTTTGCTGGCGGTCAGTGCCTGTGGGCAGGAAACAGCGAAACAGCCTCTTTCCGCGACGGCCGAATTTATCCTTCCTGTTCCCATGACCAACAATGCAGTTGCTGTGGCCGGTGAAAATCCGGTGCTCTATAGTTTCAACGGTCTGAAATCCGGCAAAACCTGGAAGGATGCCAGCCGCGCCGCTTTCGCCTGCGCGATAAACACAAAGACATGCGAAGAAATCGCACCTGTTCCCGTGAGCGAGGGGCGGTTGGCCAGTGCGGCTGTTACCGTGGCGGGCAAAATCTATATATTCGGGGGCTATAGCGTTGCAGAAAATGGTGACGAGGTTTCGACACCTGAACTGTTCGCATATGATCCCCTTACAGACAACTATACGCGCCTTTCCGACATGCCGACGCCGGTGGATGATATGGTCGCTCTGCCGTATCAGGACCGCTATATCTATCTGGTTTCCGGTTGGCATGACGAGGGTAATGTTGCTGTGGTCCAGCTTTACGATACGCAGAGCGATACATGGAGCATGGCGAGCGAGTTTCCCGGAAAGCCGGTCTTTGGCCATGCTGGCGGGATTGCGGGCAATAGCATGGTTATTACCGATGGCGTGGCGGTGGCGGGGCTGGTGAATGGACGGCGCAAATTTGTCGCGGCCCCCTTTGCATGGCGCGGAGATATAGATCCGGCCGATCCTGCGCGTATTACCTGGCGCGCGGTGGAGGCTCATCCCGGCGGGCCACTTTACCGGATGGCGGCAATGGGCGATGAGGATCGCGGCCTGATCCTGTTCGCAGGGGGCGGCGATAATCCGTATAATTATGACGGCATCGGTTTTGACGGCGTGCCTGCTTCCCCGACAGACCGGATTTTCGGATTTGATCTGAAAACCGACCAATGGATAGAGCTTGGCAAGCTTGCAGAGCCGAGCATGGATCATCGGGGGCTCGTAAAATCGGGCAGGGATTATTATATTATGGGTGGAATGAATGCGGATCAGGCGGTGACAGCGCGGATTATGAAGTTCCGCATAGATGATTGATTTTCGCCGCTTCGTCGTGGCATAGCGGCGGCAACTATTTTAAGGAAAAGATGATGGACGCACGTGGAGGAATAGGCGGCAGCTTGGCCGGAGTGGATATTGTTGAGGAAATCAACAAGCTGCGCAAAGAACGCAACGCGATCATCCTTGCCCATTATTACCAGAAACCGGAAATACAGGATATTGCCGATTTTGTCGGTGACAGCCTGGAACTATCGCGAAAAGCGGCGGAAACCGATGCCGATGTGATCGCGTTTTGCGGTGTGAGATTCATGGCGGAAACGGCGAAAATCCTGTCGCCAGAGAAAATTGTCGTGCTGCCCGACATGGATGCGGGTTGCAGCCTTGAAGACAGCTGTCCGCCCGACAAGTTCAAAGCGTTCCGCGATGAGCATCCCGACCATATCGCGCTCACCTATATTAACTGCTCTGCGGAGGTGAAGGCGCTTTCCGACGTGATCGTGACCAGTTCGTCAGCCGAGCATATCCTGTCGCAAATTCCGCTGGACCAGAAGATTATTTTTGGCCCTGACAAGCATCTGGGCGCGTATATTGCCAAGAAAACCGGGCGCGACATGTTGCTTTGGCCCGGCGTTTGTATTGTTCACGAGGCATTTAGCGAAACGGAATTGCTGAAACTGCAAACCCAGCATCCCGGCGCGCCTATTGCCGCCCATCCGGAATGCCCTGCTTATATTCTGGACCATGCCGATATGGTTGGTTCGACCAGCGCGATCCTGAAATTCGCCAAGGAAATGGAAGGCGACACGCTGATCGTAGCGACCGAGCCGCATATCATTCACCAGATGGAAAAAGCGGTTCCGGAGAAGAATTTCATCGGCGCACCGGGCGCGGACGGTAACTGCAACTGCAATATCTGCCCCTATATGGCGCTGAACACGATGGAAAAGCTTTACGTGGCGCTCCGTGATCTGGAACCGCGTATCGAGATGGACGAGGAATTGCGGCTGCAGGCACGCAAGTCCATCGATAAGATGATGGAGATGGCTAGCGCTACCGTAGGGCAGGGCGATTTGGGTCCGACCGATCTGGCGCATAAGGGGTAGGGAGCATTTTTGGTTCCCCGCCAGACCATGATGCGATGGTTTCGTTAAAATTCATCGACGCGCTTTATGCCGTAAACAGCACCTATCCGGTCCTTCGATGGAAGAACTGGAAGCGCGTTTGAGTGACTTTAAGCAAAAAATGAAAGGCAACCTGAATTGACTTTTGCATTGGACTCTTTTGACCTCGATGACTTTGTGCGCCGTACGCTGACCGAAGATCTGGGTGCACCGCCGGGCGAAGGAGGACGCGATGTGACTTCAGAGGCGGTCATTCCCGCAGATGCCATGTTCACTGGCGTGATGGGTAGCCGTGACGATGTGGTGATCGCGGGTTTGCCGATTGCAGAGGCTTTCTTCCGTTTTCTGGACCCCGATGTCGAAATCGAGATACTGGTGCAAGAGGGTGCATCGGCGGAAGCTGGCACCGAAGTCATGCGCCTGAAAGGCAAGGGCCGTGCAATGTTGACCGCGGAGCGCAGCGCGCTGAATACGGTACAGCATCTTTCCGGCATTGCGACGATGACCAATGAATATGTGAGGAAAATCAACGGCACTGGCTGCACATTACTGGATACGCGCAAAACTATTCCGGGCCTGCGTATGCTGGAAAAATATGCGACCCGTATGGGCGGTGCACAGAACCACCGTATGGGACTGTGGGATGCAGCTATGATAAAGGATAATCATGTCGCGGTTGCCGGAAATATCGGTGAAGCGGTGAAGCGGGCGGTCGATGCGGGTATTGAAAAGATCATCGTCGAGGTGGACAAAGTGGATCAAATCGAACCGGCACTGGCGGCCGGAGCGACCTATTTGCTGCTCGACAATATGGAACCAGCCATATTGCGCGGTGCAGTAACGCTAATCGGCGGGCGTGTCCCGGTTGAGGCATCGGGCGGGATTACGCTGGAGACGATTTTCGAAAAGGCTGATACCGGTGTGGATTATGTGTCCGTTGGCCGTTTGACGCAAAGCGCGCCAGCCGCAGATATCGGGTTGGATTTTGCGCAGGTTTAACGATTTTGGTGGGTTCGCTGCTGCATTGGTGACAGGGGCGATCCTGATCTCCCTGCTATCCACGCCAGCGCTCGCCCAAGCCTATCAGTGTAAAGCGCCGACTGTATCGCAACCAACTCCACCGGCTCGTAAACCTGCTGACGAACCGCGCCGTGCAACACCCGCAACAGGCTATACGCTCGCAATGAGTTGGTCCCCGGAATTTTGCCGACTGCGTAAGGATGATCGGAAGCACAAAACGCAATGCAGCGGCGATGATGGAAGTTTCGGTTTCATCCTGCACGGTCTGTGGCCCGATGGACAGGGAAGCAGCTATCCGCAATGGTGCCGCGCGACAAAGCCGCTGCCCCCGGCTGTGGTCAGGCGCAATTTCTGTATGATGCCATCGCCGC
The DNA here is from genome assembly GCA_015478735.1 of Sphingorhabdus sp. Classification (GTDB taxonomy): domain Bacteria; phylum Pseudomonadota; class Alphaproteobacteria; order Sphingomonadales; family Sphingomonadaceae; genus Parasphingorhabdus. Next base: position 7,553 of record JADMKQ010000013.1, read on the forward strand.
GTCTGATGGCCAGCGAGTGGGCAAAGCATGGCACATGCATGACCGAACAGCCCGAAACCTATTTCCGTGTGTCGCGAATCATGTTTGGCGCTGTGCAGTTTCCCGACATGGACAGGCTATCGCGTAAACCGCTTACTGCCGGAGCGCTGCGCGTTGCTTTTGCGGCGGCCAATGAAGGCGTGCGGCCAGAAATGATACGGCTGAAGATAAACCAGCGCGGCTGGCTGGAAGAGGTTCGGCTATGTCTTGCCCAAAACTTCCGTCCCCGGCGCTGTCCCGCTCACATGAGGGCGGTGAAAGACGAAAAGCCGGTTAAAATCTGGCGGGGGGCTTAGGGCTTCCGGGATTACCTTCAATCGTGCGGGTGCCGGGATGGTGCTTGTCGAGATGTTTGCGGATGATCCGTAAATTGCGGGAGTTCGAGCGCCAGAAAAAGTCGAAAACATCGCCCGCGAGCGGAATAGCGCCCAAGGCGGTATCAATGCCGACATTGGCGGCCATGCGGCTGATCTGCCATTTGGACATGC
>JADMKQ010000014.1 GCA_015478735.1 Sphingorhabdus sp.
CTTCCGGCCCCGGCGTCACCATATTATGCGGCCGTTTTGAAGGATTTGACGAGCGAATATTCGATGCTCGCCCGATCGAGCAGGTGTCGATCGGCGATTATATTCTATCGGGCGGAGAAATGGGCGCTTTGGTGCTTCTTGATGCTTGCATTCGGTTGCTTCCCGGGGTAATGGGCGCTTCTTCTAGCGGCGATGACGAGAGTTTCGAAACCGGACTTTTGGAATATCCGCAGTTTACCCGGCCTCAGAAATGGGAAGGGCGTATTATCCCTGAAATCTTGCGATCGGGGGATCATGCGAAAATAGCTGCTTGGCGGAAACAAAGAGCAGAGGAAGATACACGGCTAAGGCGGCCCGATTTATGGGAGCATCACAGGGATGCTCCGGATCAGTCGCCCTCTGGTGCGCAAGGACAGAAAAAGGAAGATCGGTCATGAACCTGATCCAGACACTTGAAAAAGAAGCTGTAGAAGCATTTGCAGCATCGAAAGAAATCCCCGAATTTCGTGCCGGTGACACGGTGCGTATTGGTGTGCGCGTTGTTGAAGGCGAACGCGTTCGTACCCAGAATTTTGAAGGCGTATGCATCGCACGCACGAATCGCGGCATGGGCTCCAACTTCACCGTCCGGAAAATTTCCTTCGGCGAAGGCGTTGAGCGTGTGTTCCCGCTTTACTCACCGAACATTGAATCCATTACAGTGGTTCGTCGCGGTATTGTACGTCGTGCGAAACTTTACTACCTGCGCGGCCGCACAGGTAAACGGGCGCGTATTGCGGAACGCCGCTTGAACCAGCCTGCCAAAGGCACTGAGGCAAAGTAAAGATAGCTTCATAACCACATTCAGGCAGCCGGTTCTCCCAAAAGGAAAACCGGCTGTTTTCATTTATAGCACAGGAAAAGTTTCATGGGTTACAAAGTAGCAGTTGTCGGTGCGACCGGAAATGTCGGGCGCGAAATATTGAGCATCCTGGCAGAGCGCGAATTCCCGATGGATGAAGTCGCAGCTGTCGCATCCTCCCGCTCGCAAGGCACCGAGATTGAAATGGGCGATACCGGCAAGATGCTCAAGGTGCGTAATATCGAGCATTTCGACTTTGCAGGCTGGGACATTGCCCTGTTTGCCGCCGGTTCCGGACCGACCAAGGAATATGCGCCGAAAGCGGCTGCCGCTGGCTGTGTGGTGATTGACAATAGCTCGCTTTACCGCATGGACCCCGATGTGCCGCTCATCGTTCCGGAAGTGAACCCGGAAGCGATTGCTGGTTACAAGGCCCGCAACATCATCGCCAACCCCAATTGCTCGACTGCCCAGCTGGTGGTGGCACTAAAGCCGCTCCATGATGCCGCGACGATCAAGCGGGTGGTTGTATCGACCTACCAGTCCGTATCCGGTGCCGGGAAAAGCGGCATGGACGAACTGTTCGAGCAGTCCCGCGCCATCTTTGTCGGTGATCCCAAGGAAAACCACGTCTTTACCAAGCAGATCGCTTTTAACGTGATCCCGCATATCGACGTATTTCTTGACGACGGATCGACCAAGGAAGAATGGAAAATGGTGGTCGAGACAAAGAAAATCCTCGATCCGAAGATCAAGCTTACCGCGACCTGCGTGCGCGTGCCGGTTTTTGTCGGCCATAGTGAAGCCATCCATATCGAGTTCGAGAACGAGATTACGGTCAAGCAGGCGCAGGATATTCTCCGCGAAGCACCCGGCATCATGCTGGTCGATAAGCGCGAGGATGAAGGCTATATCACGCCGGTCGAATGTGTTGGCGACAGCGCCACCTATGTCAGCCGTGTCCGTGAAGATCCGACGGTTGAAAACGGTCTGATCCTCTGGTGTGTATCCGACAACCTTCGCAAGGGCGCTGCGCTCAACGCCGTGCAGATTGCCGAGCTTTTGGGCCGCACGCAGCTGAAAAAGGGCTAGGTAATAGGGGCTGCGCGTTTACCGGGCCGCCCCTAACCAAACCGAAATCACAATATTAATGCGCCGCACCGGCGCTTTCCAGTGTGTCGATATTAGCTCGCTGGGGTTTCTTCATCAGGAACACCAGCGGCACACAAACTGCGGTGGTAACGCCGATCAGCCAGAAATCACCGATATAGGCGATCATCAGGGCTTGCCGGTTCACTTCCGCGTCGATCAAGCTCATGGCCTGATCCCCGAACTGGCCAAAGCGGCCGATAAGGGCGGGGCTGATCGGGGAGAGCCGGGCCTCTGTCACATTGCTCGCGACATCCGCGTGGCTGATCTGCCAGTTCCGGCTCAGCAAACCGACAAAGACCGCGATCCCTATCGACCCGCCGATGGTGCGCGACAGGTTGAGCATACTGGCGGCATCGGTGCGATGTGCTGGCGAAAGCGTGGAGAATCCCAATATGTTCATGGTGACAAACAGCGCGCCCATGCCAAGCCCCTGAACCAGACCGCTGGTGATGATCGGCCAGTGATCCATGTCTAGGCTCCACCCCGTCATCATAAAGGCCGAGTAAGACGCCAGCATCATTCCCGCCGCGACAATCAAACGGGCATCGACGATATTCGCCAGACGACTGGCTATGGCCATGCCCAGAAAGACCCCGATCCCTCGCGGAGCCAGCAGGAGCCCGGCATAGGTGGGCGTATAATTATAGATATTCTGGAGCATCGGCGGCAGCAGCGCCATGACCGAGAACATCGCAACCCCGGCGACGATCATCAATATCATTGCCGTGACCAGATTGCGGTCCTTGAACAATTCGCGTGACAGAAATGTGTTCTTCGCCGTCGTCATGTGGATAGTGAACATCCATAAAGCCGCCGCCGCCAAGCCGAATTCGATGATGATTTCCCAGCTATCGAACCAGTCTTCGCCGTTCCCGCGGTCGAGCATGAGCTGGAACGACGCGATAAAGATGGCGAACAGGGAAAATCCGAACAGATCAAACTTGCGCCGCTTGATCGGCTTGGACGGCAGCAAGGTCCAGAGCATCGTAAAGGTGATGATCCCGATTGGCACGTTGATCAGGAAAATCCATTGCCAGCTAAAATTATCGGTCAGATATCCGCCGATAATCGGGCCGGTAATAGGCGCGATCATCACGCCCATCCCCCATATCGCCAATGCCTTTGGATGATCCTTGGGCGGGTTAATGTCGAGCATCACCGTTTGCGACAAGGGCATGATGAACGCGCCGGATAATCCCTGGATGATCCGGTAGAATACCAGCATCTCAAGGCTCGTCGCCGTGGCGCATAGCAGCGAGGATGCGGTAAAACCTGCAATAGAAAGCAGGAACAATTTGCGCGAACCAATCCGGTCCGAGATCCAACCGGTAATCGGAATGGCAACTGCGGTGGCGAGGATATAGCTGGTCAGAACCCACGTGACCGTGTCCAGCGTCGCGCCCAGCCCGGATTGCATGTGGGGCAGGGCGACATTGGCAATGGTGGAGTCCAGTATCTGCATGATATTGCCCAGCATCGCCGCGATGGTGAGCAATAGCCGGTTATCAACCGGAAGGGCCGCTACGTTGGGATTGACGGAATTCACTGCTGACCGGAGCGCAGATCGACAATCACTTCTGCCGAAAGCCCTGCGATCATGCGCCGCGGTGATTTGTCCAGAATCCTGATCCGCACCGGAACGCGCTGGGTGACCTTGACCCAGTTACCATTGGCATTTTGCGCGGGCAGCACGGAAAATTCCGACCCGGTTCCGGCACCAATACTGTCAACACGCCCGTTAAGTTCCAGATCCGGATAGGCGTCAAAACTGATCTTTGCACTCTGGCCGACTTTCATCTTGGCGAGATCGGTTTCCTTGAAGTTGGCCTCTATCCAGCTATTTTCATCATCGACGATGGAGACTGACGGCAAGCCGGACACCATCATCTGGCCGAGTTGCAAACGACTGGACTGGGAAATGCGCCCGCTAATAGGCGCGACTACCTGAGTGCGGGATAGGTTAAGTATATTCTGCTCATGGGCAGCACGCGCATTGGCAATAGCCGGGTTTTCACCCGGAACAGCCGAGCCGGTGGAGAGCCGGGATTTGGCAGTCTGCACATCGGCAAGCGCGGATTTCAGCTTGGCACGGGCCTTGTCGACCTCGTTCTGCGCAGCGTCCAGTCTTGCGCGCGTAGTGAAGCCTTTTTCCATCAATGCGGCCTGCCGCTGATAATTGGACTGGGCAAAGGCTATGTCCTGCCGGGCGACTTCTATATCGACGCCGCTGACCGCGTAATCGGTTTCCAGATTTTGCACCTGCACCTGTGCAGAGGCTATCTGCGCCTTGCTTTGCGCGACGGCCAGTTCAAACGGCATCGGATCAATGGCAAACAGCAGATCACCGGCTTTGACTTTCTGGTTCTCGCTGACCGCCACCTCGATAATCTTGCCGCCGACTTCCGCCGAGACAGAGACAATATCCTGCTGGACATAGGCATTATCGGTGGAGGCATAACGGTCGCTATAAATCCAGTAATAGACACCGAAGCCCAGTAATATCAACGGAACCGACAGCATCAGCACCCATCGGCCAATTTTGCGCGCCCGCGAAGGTTCGGCGAGGGGAACGCTCTCTTCTGTAAGTCCGATGTCAGGATTGGGGTTATCAGCCATTGGCGGTGCGTTTCCCTTGTGAATCTGAACTGTCTATGGCCTGCATATTACCCTGTATGCGTTCGAGAAGGTGCAGTAATTGTGCTCTCTCGTCACCCGCCAGACCGGTTAATGCCTTCTCAAGCAAATCTTCCCCGATAGGCTCAAGCTGCTGCGTCAATGTGCGGCCTTTGGCGGTCAGGAACAGTTTCCACGCCCGCCTGTCATCGGCATCGGCGCGGCGCTCGACTAGCTCGGCCGCTTGCAGTCGGTCCACCATCCGGCACAAAGTCATCGCGTCCAGCTCCAGCCTTTCCGCAAGCGCGCTCTGGTTCAGCCCTTCATGGCGTTGTAACCAAGTCAGCACCCGCCATTGCGGCCGCGTAACGCCGATTGACTTGGCCCGCTTGTCAAACGTCCGGCGGATCAGACGCGAAATGTCACCGATGATGAATCCGATATTATCGCTCATGGAAAAATAATAATAACATTATTTATTATATACAATGACTAGTTTTATCGCGATCTGGCTCCGGCAAATAGCCCAAGAATGGATTTGATATTCATGGATAGCCGCCTGTGATTATGTCATGTATTGCCCATGACATTAGAAGCAGACGTTTATTGGTCCTTCCGGTCGCCCTATAGCTACCTTGCCACGCGGCGATATGTCGCGCTTGCCCGGGATTATGATCTCCGCATCAACCAGCGCTTTGTCTATCCGCTGGCGATCCGCGAACCGGACTTTTTCGAGCAAAGCAACCCCAACTGGTTCCGCTATGTGTTCAAAGATATATTCCGGATCGCGCAATATATGGACATCCCGCTGGCGCCGCCCAATCCCGACCCGATTGTGCAGGACATCAGGACGCGCAAGATTTCCGAGGATCAGCCTTATATATATCTGCTCACCCGAATGGGGCAGGCGGCATCGCGCCGGGGCAAAGGACTGGCCTTTGCCGATGAAGTTTCCCGCCTGATCTGGGGCGGTGTGAAAGACTGGCACACGGGCGATCACCTGGCGGGAGCAGCGCAGCGCGCAGGAATGGATTTTGCCGAGCTTAAGAGTGAAGCAGAGTCGCAGGCCGAAGAACTGGACAAGGAAATTGCGGAGAACCAGCAAGCACTGGAAGCCGCCGGCCATTGGGGTGTGCCCACGCTGGTATTTGAAGGCGAACCGTTTTTCGGGCAGGACCGCATAGACCTTGCCCTCTGGCGCATGGAGCAACAGGGTCTTCAGAAGCGTTAGATTATAGGCTTTCCTACACCGGCTTCACACGTTACGCTCTTGCGATGACCCTCGCTTGTCCCCGCTGTTTTTCGATGCCTGAAAATCTCCAACAGCGATCCAACATTTTTTGTAGGAAATGGCGGAAAATAAAGGTTCCTTGGTGTGAACTTTGTGAACTTTGACTTTTGCAGGATGAGGGAAAGAGAGTTTGATCTTGTCGACCGGCGCAATGATTTGAGGAAGAAATAGTGGAAGCAAGCAAATGGGATTTTACGTCTTTTGATGGCGTGAAGCTGAAAATACATGAAATGGGTCAGAAAGACGCCGGACAAGCGAACGGACAGCGCACTGTCATCCTGCTCCACGGCCTGTTTTCCAATGCCGATACCAACTGGATCAAATTTGGCCAAGCCGCGCTTTTGGTCGAAGCGGGGTTTCGGGTCATCATGCCGGACCTGCGCGCCCATGGTGAAAGCGAGGCTCCGCATGAGGAATCCGCTTATCCTCACGATGTGCTGGTAAAAGATGTCCTGGCGCTGATCGATCATCTGGATCTTTCGGACTATGATCTGGGCGGTTTTTCCCTTGGCGCGCGGACAACCGCAAAATTGCTGCCCGAAATCAAGCCTCGCAAAGCGGTATTGGCTGGCATGGGGCTGGAAGGGCTTTCGGGCTGGAACCGGCGTCAGGGATTTTTCCTGAAAGCCATAGAATTGCGCGACACGGCGAAGCGCGGTGATCCGCACTGGATGGCGATCCAGTTCATGAAAACCCAGGAGGTCGACACGGTTGCAGCGACTCATCTGCTAAAATCATTCTCTGACATGGAGCCGGATATCATCCGCACGATCGAGACGCCAACGCTGGTAGTCTGCGGATCGGAAGACCGTGACAATGGCGATCCGGAAGCACTTGCACAGTTGCTGCCAAACGGACAATATGTCGTGGTTCCGGGCACGCACATGAGCAGCGTTACCAAGCCGGAACTGGGACAGGAAATCCTGAAGTTTCTTGAAGCATAAAATAGCCGCGATTCTATCAAGCGCGCAGGAAATGTGAGGGGAAGGCCGATGAACAACTTTATATGCTGGCGCAATTTCTGGATATTCTGGCTAGGCGGCCTGGCTATATTTCTTTTCATGGTCTTCACCAACGGCCCCCTGGCAACCGAGGTCGCCCCCGGCGGGATACTGGATCATCAAAGCGCTGGCTCGGCTGAGCGTATCAACGCTATTCAACAAAGCTGGGCAGCGGCAGGGCAGATGGACCATGCAAGGTGGTCGATGATTGCCGATCTGGTTTTTATCGGGATTTATTCGATTGGCGGCATAATCGGCGGGCGGCTTTTGTGGCAGGATGGCTACTCTCCGTCGCTCAAAAAGCTCGGCCTGTTGATAATGTTCGCTTTTTCCCTGTTCGGCTTGCTCGATTATATCGAAACGATTTGCCAGTTCGTGCAACTTTTGCAGGAACAGGGTGACGATCTGCTGGCCGGTATCGCAGCCTTGGTCATGCCGCCCAAAGTGGTGGCATGGATTGTGGGAACGGTCGGAATGATCGTTGCCCTGATCTGGAGAAGCCGCGAAAGACGGGCTTGACGGCTATAAAATAAAGTTTCAATCCATACCAAATCCAGAAAAAGGGGACAGATTATGAGGCTTTCACGAAAATCAGCAGCGAAGTCAGTTGGAAAAACGGCCGCTTCGATCATTGCACTCGCCGCGATAACGCTTGCCGCTCCGGCTTATGCGCAAACTGGCAGCAGCCAGAATAGTGAAGCCACACCGACCGCAGAAGATGCGAAAAAATTCGTGGCCGAGACTGAAAAGAAGATGTTCGATTATTCGGTCGATGCCTCACGTGTTTACTGGATCAACTCAACTTACATAACCGATGACACCGATGCGCTGGCTGCCAAAGCCGGGGCAGAAGGTACAACCATGGCGGTGCAGGCTGCGATTGATGCCGCGAAATACAAGGATGTTCAGGGA
>JADMKQ010000015.1 GCA_015478735.1 Sphingorhabdus sp.
AGACTTACCAGTTTTATGTAGCGAACGGAAAATTGTCCGCGATTTTATATCAGCGAAGCTGCGATCTCGGGCTGGGCTTTGCTTTCAACGTCTATTCGGCGGCGCTGCTGATTTACATGATTGCACAGCAATGCGATCTGGAACCCGGCGAACTGGTCTGGAATGGCGGGGATGTGCACCTTTATCTTAACCATGCCGAGCTTGTGGAAGAGCAACTGTCCCGTCAGCCTTCCGGAGCGCCCAAATTCAAAATATTAAGAAAGCCAGAATCCATTTTTGACTATGAAATTACTGATTTCGAGGTTCTGGATTATTCACCGCAGTCCCACATTTCTGCGCCTGTAGCGGTGTGACCTTTACTCCTGTAATTTTATTTCAGAGCAGAGATGTAAATTCATAATAACATGTGATACTAATATTGATCTTAGTGAGTCGTAGTGGTTTTCAAGAAGAGTAGTGCTGATTAGTTCAACCAACTCTTAGGGGAGAGCTACAATGTCATTTCACATCTTCAATCGTTCATTATTTGTCACAGTTTCTTCGGCGGCCTGTATTACCGGGCTGGCGCTGCCTGCCCATGCACAAACAGGACCGGTTATGGCTGAAAATGCGCCGCATATTGTTGTGCGTGAGGATATTACTTTGAACGATCCCCCTCCGGTTGGAGCGCTGGATAACATAGTCGATGTGACGGGCATTGGGCAGATGGCCACGCGTCCGGATCAAAATACGACCGGAATAGGACTCTGTACCGGTAGCCTGATTAACCCGAGAACCGTGATATTTGCAGCGCACTGCGTGAATGACCAACCCGCCGAAAGCTATGGCTTTGATTCCGGCGGTACAGCGATCAGCTTTGGCTTTAGCGCCGATAACCTGCCGGGTGTCCGCAGATGGGTAGGTCTTGATGGTGGCATAGCCAATGCTACTGATGTCGATTTCAATATCTATAATGTCGAGCAAGTCTGGTATGATGAACGGTCTTTGCCCACCGGTTTTCTGGAAGGTGATGTCGCTCTTGCTACGCTCGACACCCATGCCGGGGATATTCCAACCTGGACTTTGCATTTTTCTCCCCTGACCGAAGAGACGCATGGAATTATAAACGGTTATGGCGCACGCGGGCAGGGCGCGGATGGTGCCAATCTGGGCATCGATTTTCGCCGACGTATTGCCGAGAATATGATTTCATCACTGAGTTCGCTGAATGACCGGAACAACTTCCTGTTTGGACCAGATGATTACGGCTTGCCGCAGAGCCTGTACAATACTGATTTTGACAGTCCAGATGGCGAAGCGGTTTTTGATCCCGAGAACGGGCGGTTCGATTTCGACCTTTATGATGGCGCAGCTTTGCCAAGAGAAGGAACCACTGCGGGTGGAGACTCGGGTGGACCGCTGATTGCTGACGAAGCGTTCGAAATACCGGTTATAATCGCCGTTCTGTCGGGAGGATCGCGGTTTTTCGGAAGCGAGGATGACCCTGAGCCAGACAAGACCTTTCAGCCATTTTCTTCTTACGGAACTCAAAGCTTTTACCAGCCACTATTCCTATTCTGGGATCAGATTGTGGCCAATAACAGCTATGTCTATGCCTCTGCGTTAATAGGCAATGGCGACTGGACTGATCCGGATCACTGGGTTCAGGATATGGATCCCAGCTATTCCATTTCCGTGGATGGCGAACTGGTGAACGCCTTGCCGGGGTTTGATGCTCCGGGTGTGTCAGGTGATACGCCCAAATTCGGCAATCTCTGCTTTTTGGATGACTGTATTGACCTTTCAACCCAAAGCGTGGCTTTGCCGGATAGCGGACCCAACAGTATCTATATCGAAGGCGGTCCGGGCAGCACCAATTTTGTTCCGGATAATGTCGTGGCCGATCCATCGAGTGGCATACGCGCACGCTATTATGAAGTGACCCTAAACAGAATTGGCCAAACACGGTTAAAAGATGATGTGACGATTGACCGTCTGAATGTAGAAGGGCTTGCCAGTCTGGATATAAAGTCTGCGGGGTCACTCAATGTATGGGGTGATTATACGCAAACTGGTGGCTGGGTTAATATAAACGGCCAACTGACAACGGGTGAGGCCTTTCTAGGTAATGGCATATTATCCGGCTCAGGTCTGTTTGATCCGACATATTTGACCTCTGTTCACGGCATCATAGCGCCGGGTGGATTGGCTCAAAAAGGAACATTCACTATAGCGGGTGATGTTATTCTATCATCCGGGTCATTGACATATTTTGATGTCAGCCGTCAGGGCAGTGACGTGCTATCCGTGATAGCGGATGACGATAATAGCGGGATTATATCGCTGGGCGGAACAGCTGCCGTGCTCAACGCATTGGGGCGTAACAGTGCGCGCTATGGCCAAAAGTTCGAGATCATCACAGCCGAAGGCGGTGTCGAAAATAAATTCGATGATGTTGTCGGCCGGATCGGCGTTCTTTATCCTGAGCTAAAATATAATCCCAATTCCGTGGTTGCGAAAATGAGGGCGATCCGTTTCTCAGACTTCTTTAGTTCTCACGGCATTACCAACCCGTTCACACTGGCATTCGGCTTGGCTTTGGATGGAACGAGGGGAAGTCATTATAATGCCCTTGGTAACGTCTATGGGTTGATTGACGTGATGGAAGCCGGCGAACTAAATGCCACCTTCCAGAGCCTTTCAGCATCTCAAGCTGGCCAGACCACGACCCTGGACGAAAAGCAAAGCACGGCAATGCGGACTTTGGTTTCCGACCGTCTGTCATTGCTGGGCACCCATCAGGGCAGTGCCGGTAAAATCAGCATCATCGGCGCTCCGGAAGTCTTCGATAGCCGCCGACAATTTACTGGAAGCTCGGCGTCGCAGCTTAGCTTCGCTAAAAATTACCAATCTTCCAGTTGGAATGCCGTCCGCTTACCGGAAAATATGAGCGGATTTATGTCGGCAGGGTTTGATCGGTCATCTTTGGCATTTTCGGAAAATGGTAACGGGACAGAACAGGGTAGCTGGCATATCGCCATGGGCCTGGAATATGGTGTTGATGATCGCACGACCTTGGGTAGTGCGTTCGGCTATGCTGACGGGGTTCAGGAAGTCAGCGGGAATATTGCCAAAGTTCAAACGAACCAGGCATCTGTCTATGCTAATTATCGGCTGGACGGCAATTTCTACATCGGGGGTCAGGCGTCCATGTCTTATTCCCGGATAGACTCCGATAACCGTGTAACCCTGAGCAACCTCAATACCAATTCCCTGTCCTTTGCGACAGAGATTGAGGCCGGATATAATATAGACCTTGATGGTTTGATGCTGACGCCCCGAGCCAGCATCAGCTACTCATCTTATAGTGTTGATGGATTCCGTGACAGCGCAAGCGGCATGGGAAGTCTAGCCATGGCAGTGGATGAGATTAACCGTTCCGGAATTGATGCCAGAATGGGCCTGAAAATTGCAGGTAGCACTAAATTGGGTTACGCATCGGGATGGAGCTTCCAGCCCAATATGAAACTGGATTATGTGAACCGGGTTTCGGGCAATGATACCAATTTCCTCGTGCGGTTCCTGGATGCAGAAAATTTGCCATTCGCGCTGCCCATCGGGCTGCAAGATGCCTCTTATGGTGAAGTAAAGGGCGGCTTTAATTTTACCAATGGCCCGTTAAGCATTGGCGCAGCAGTGGAAACACGGCTGGGACAGCAGGTATATCGTGATGATCGGGCGGTCGTGAATATGGCCGTTCGCTTCTGATTGGTAATCTTTCCCAAGGGCTGTAAAAGGGGGGTAGGAAACTGCCCCTCTTTTTTATTGAGAATCATAGGGCAGGCATGTTGACCTTTTTGGAAAGATGAAATAATATAACATCAGGTTGAAACAAATAGTGCGTGATGATAATGCGCTGACATAGGAGATCCGGGATGGATGACATCGTTAGGAAGCCCAATTTACCGCCATTATCCTTGCATGTTCCCGAACCAAAATACCGTCCTGGTGATACGGTAGATTTTAGCGATCTTGATGTCCCCAAGGCTGGTAAGCAGCCCAGACCTGATATGAATAGCCATCCGTCAGAGATGCGCGACATGGTTTATGACATGATCCGGGTGCTGGATGATGATCACAAAGCTGTTGGTCCGTGGGATCCGAAACTGTCGGACGACACTTTGCTGAAGATGTTAAAGACAATGGCGCAAGTCCGTGCCTTTGACGATAGGCTTCACCGGATGCAGCGTCAGGGTAAGACCAGCTTTTACATGAAAAGCACCGGTGAAGAGGCGACTTCGGTTGCCGCCGCTATGGCACTGCACAGCGATGATATGTGTTTTCCGAGCTATCGCCAGCAAGGCATATTGTTCGTTCGTGGCTATCCGATGGTCGATATGATCAACCAGATTTTTTCTAATCGCGAGGATAAGCTTAAAGGGCGCCAATTACCGATCATGTATTGCTCGCGCGAGCATAGTTTCTTTTCCATTTCCGGTAATCTGGCCACCCAATATCCGCAAGCCGTTGGCTGGGCGATGGCGAGCGCATCAAAAGGCGATACACGCATTGCTGCTACCTGGTGCGGGGAAGGTTCTACCGCGGAAGGGGATTTTCACAGCGCGATGACATTTGCGACAGTCTATAACGCGCCGGTCATCATGAATGTTGTGAACAACCAATGGGCGATTTCTTCATTTTCCGGGTTTGCAGGGGGTGAACGGACGACATTCGCAGCGCGGGCGGTAGGATACGGCATTGCGGGATTGCGTGTGGATGGCAATGATCCCCTCGCGGTCTATGCGGCAACGCAGTGGGCTGCTGAACGGGCGCGCACCAATAATGGCCCGACCTTGATCGAGCATTTCACCTATCGTGCAGAAGCGCACAGCACTTCCGATGATCCCAAAGCCTATCGCAGCGCCCAAGAGCGCGAGGAATGGCCGCTGGGTGATCCGATTACACGGTTGATGCGCCACCTCATCCAACGCGGTGTGTGGAGCGATCAGCAGCAAAAAGATTTGGATAAAGAATGTATTGAGGCCGTGAAGTCCGCGACCAAAGAGGCCGAGAAAAACGGCATATTGGGCCACGGTCTGCACCAGCCTTTTGAAACCATGTTCCAGGATGTGTTTGAGGAAATCCCTTGGCATCTGAAAGAACAAAGTGATCAGGCAAACAGAGAACGGGAAATCAAATGGCCGTCATGAATATGATAGAAGCCATTAACAGTGGCCTCGATATTATGATGACCCGGGATGACAATGTCGTCGTTCTGGGGGAAGATGTGGGTTATTTCGGCGGTGTATTCCGTGCGACTGCTGATCTTCAGGAAAAGCATGGTAAAACGCGCTGTTTCGACACTCCTATCAGCGAATGTGGTATCATCGGGGTTGCCGTCGGCATGGCTGCTTATGGCATGCGGCCAGTGCCGGAGATCCAGTTTGCCGATTATATCTATCCGGGACTGGATCAACTCGTGTCGGAAGCTGCGCGTCTGCGTTATCGCTCGGCTGCGGAGTTCACCAGTGCGATTACCGTTCGCTCGCCCTTTGGCGGCGGTATATTTGGCGGACAGACGCATAGCCAGTCACCCGAAAGCATGTTCACGCATGTTTCCGGCCTGAAGACAGTCATTCCATCCACGCCCTATGACGCAAAGGGGCTGCTGATTTCCGCGATCGAGGATAATGACCCGGTTATGTTTTTCGAGCCCAAGCGGATCTATAATGGGCCGTTTAGCGGCTATTATGACAAGCCCGCGGAGCCTTGGTCCAAGTTTGAAGCTTCGAATGTTCCGGACGATTATTACAAGATCCCGATTGGCAAAGCGAATATCGTGCGAGCCGGTGAAGCGGTGACAGTTCTGGCTTATGGCACAATGGTTCATGTAGCCAAGGCGGTGGTGGAAGCAAATGGTGTGGATGCAGAGGTGATTGATCTGCGCACGCTGGTCCCGCTGGATATCGAGACGATTGAAGAATCAGTCCGGAAGACGGGACGCTGCCTGATCGTTCACGAAGCAACACGCACCAGCGGTTTTGGTGCAGAATTGTCGGCTCTGGTCCAGGAGCGTTGTTTCTATCATCTGGAGGCCCCGATCGAACGCGTGACGGGCTTTGATACGCCTTATCCGCATTCGCTGGAATGGGCCTATTTCCCTGGGCCAATCCGGATCGGAGAGGCTTTGAACAAGATAGTCGGAGATCTGACATCATGAGCATTTACACTTTTACGCTGCCGGATATTGGCGAAGGTATCGCGGAAGCAGAAATTGTCGCCTGGCACGTCAAAATTGGTGACAAGGTCGAAGAAGACGACCGGATCGCGGACATGATGACCGACAAGGCAACAGTCGAGATGGAAGCACCTGTATCAGGCACGATCGTGGCCGTCGCGGGTGACGAAGGCGACATAATCGCAATCGGTTCGATGCTGGTTCAGATCGAACATGAAGGTGAAGAGGGGGAGCCGGATTCGGAAGAAGTAGAGGCTAAGCCTGTTCAGATCGACACCATAGATGATGCCAAAGATGATAAAGTGACCCAAACTCAACAGGATGATATTAAAGACGAAGAGCCTGCCAGTCCGGCTCCAGCACCGGAAACTGACGTCAAGGAACCAGCATCGGGTTCCTTAGATAAGGTTCTGGCAAGCCCCGCCGTTCGCAAGCGCGCCCGTGATCTGGGCGTTGATTTGAGTCTCGTTAAAGCCCAGGGCGACCATATTCGCCACAGCGATCTTGATGCTTATCTAAGCTACGGCAGCGGGCAGGGCTACCGACCTGCGGGCGCATCCCGGAAGCGCGAGGACGAGACGATCAAGGTCATCGGTATGCGCCGCAAGATTGCGCAAAATATGGCAGAATCAAAACGCCATATTCCGCATTTTTCTTATGTCGATGAAATTGACATGACAGCGCTGGAGGACATGCGGGCGGATTTGAACGAGAATCGCGGCGACCGGCCAAAGCTGACCATGTTACCGCTAATGATCGTGGCGATTTGCAGGGCTTTACCCGAATATCCGATGCTCAATGCCACCTATGATGACGAAGCCGGGCAGGTAACGCGCCACGGCGCGGTGCATCTTGGCATGGCAACCCAGACAAATCAGGGATTGATGGTGCCGGTGATACGCGATGCCCAAGACAAGAATGTCTGGCAACTGGCTGCCGAAATTGGGCGTCTCTCGGCCGCTGCCCGTGACGGTAAAGCGAAGCCCGAAGAACTGACCGGCTCTACGCTGACATTGACCTCTCTTGGCCCGCTAGGCGGCATTGCGACGACCCCTGTGATCCAGCGGCCACAAGTCGCCATTATCGGCCCCAACAAGATTGTAGAGCGTCCTGTGATAATTGACGGGGAGATTGAGGCACGCAAACTTATGAACCTGTCAATCTCATGCGATCACAGGGTTGTGGATGGTTATGACGCTGCCAGCTATGTGCAAGTACTCAAGCATTTGCTCGAAACGCCAGTTCTACTGTTTGCTGACTGATATTTTTGAGTTCGGCGAATCAATCCGAAGTACACGCCATTTCAGGGAAGGTAATCCTCACTTCCTCAAGCGGGCGAAGAAACAACGCAGATCGGGCGTAATTTGCCGGTAAATTGGTGGAAAGTGAAAATTATTTCAAAGATTGCAGAGTAGTGGTTGACAGTCAGGCAGACCTCTTATACTTGGCCATCTCCACTGCAGAGATCGGCTGGTTAGCCGGATCATAAGCGGGTGTAGCTCAGTTGGTTAGAGCGCCGGCCTGTCACGCCGGAGGTCGCGGGTTC
>JADMKQ010000016.1 GCA_015478735.1 Sphingorhabdus sp.
TCGTTCAGTTCCGGCTCCATGCGGTCAAGGCGCGTAACAGAATCGCCCTGCTCGCGCACAAACGCGGTAAAAGCCATCGGACCGCCAATGGCGTTCAAGACAAGATTGGCAGCGGCATTGTCACTCGTTTTGATCGCTGCACGCGCCAGCTCATATAGCGTGACCGGCTTACCCTCTTTCAACCTCTGTTCGACAAACGGCATATAGGGCACGGCATCTTCGGGCTTGAGCGCAAAGCTGGCGTGCATATCAACGTTGCCCGCGTCATGGGCCGCGAACAGGGCGGATGCGAGAGGCGCCTTGAACGTCGAGCACATGGCGAAGCGCTCTGCGCCGCGATGCGACGTGATCAGGTCGCCTTGGCCATTGACCAAAGCGACGCCAAGCCGTCCGCCGATGCGCTTTTCGATCGCTGCAAATTCCGGGTTGGTCATGATGCTCGCCTGCTTGCGCCCCGCCATGCAGCCACTGGCCAGCAACAAAGTGGATGAGATTAATAATGTCCGGCGATCAAGCATTATTATATCCCCTGCATATTATGGCTTTCTGACGGAATGCGAACAGTCAGGCCGTCCAGTTCCGGTGTCAATATGATCTGGCAGGCCAAACGGCTGGTGCGCCGCGCTCCGGCGGCAAGGTCAAGCATATCCTCTTCCATCTCGGTGGCTTCGGGCAATTTCTCAAAATCTTCGGCGGAGACAATCACATGGCAGGTGGAACAGGCCATCTGGCCTTCGCACGTGCCTTCAAGCGGCTGGAGGTTGATCTGGGCAATAGTCAGAAGATCATCCCCTTCAGATGCCGTGGCAGTCACAACATTTTTCCCGTCCGCACTGATAAAATTTACTTTAATGTCACTCATACAAGCTGCGCCTCGACCGCTTCATTTATATATTTTGCTGCCATTTCAATATCTTTCACATCATTGTAGCGGCCAAATCCCAAGCGGATAGAGGATTTGATTTGTGCGGGTCGCAACCCCAGTGACGCCAAGACGTGACTGGGCCTGCCCGATCCACTGGCGCAAGCTGACCCGGCAGAAAATGCCACACCGCGCACGTCTGACATTAATCGTGCAACATCAACGCCTTCCTTACGGATATTCAGATTTCCTGCGTAGCGCTGGCTGGTTGATCCATTGATAATCCAGTCCCCGAAACAATCTCTCGCTTTGTCCGCGAGTATTTGGATATGCGCCGCATCGCTGTCCCATTTGTCCTGACAAAGTGCAGCAGCCTGTCCGAAGCCAGCGCACAAGGCAGGCGATAATGTTCCAGAGCGGATGCCGCGCTCCTGCCCGCCGCCATGGATCAAGGGCGGCAGAATAATACCGTCCCGCACCCACAGCGCCCCTATCCCCTTGGGACCGTAGATTTTGTGCGCGGAGATTGCGGCCATATCAATATTGTCCGGTATCGCGACCCGGCCATAGCCTTGCACGACATCGCACAGCATCAACGCGCCGCTGCGGTGCGCAAGTTCGGCAATCGCTTGGACCGGCTGAATGACGCCGATTTCATTGTTGACCAGCATCGCCGCAACGATAGCGGTTTTGTCATCAATCGCCGCGCTTAACTCCTCAAGTGACACTATGCCGTCTGAGCCAAGCGGGTGCAGTTCAACCTCGAAACCCCGTTTGGCATAGGAAAGCGCCGTATCACGCACAGCCGCATGCTCGCTATCCAGCACGATGATCTTGTTTCGCCCGGTAGTTTGCGCGGCATGAACAGCACCAAAGCCCAGGTTAATCGCTTCTGTCGCAGTGCCGGTAAATATAAGCTCCCCACCTTTGGGTAAAAGCCCGGCCACCTGTTCCCTTGCTACCTCCACAGCAGCCGCGGC
The DNA here is from genome assembly GCA_015478735.1 of Sphingorhabdus sp. GTDB lineage: Bacteria > Pseudomonadota > Alphaproteobacteria > Sphingomonadales > Sphingomonadaceae > Parasphingorhabdus. The sequence continues at coordinate 1,843 of JADMKQ010000016.1, forward strand.
TTTGCGTCCAAGCCTGTGGGCGCTGTGCGGATTACCGAAATTGTCGCGAAGCCATGGCACCATGGTGTCAAACACTTCCGGAGCCAGCGGGGTTGTTGCCTGATTATCCAGATAGATCGGGTCTTTTGTCACTAAAAAATCAGGCCCCTTTTGCCGCTTGAAAGATGGATTTCCACTGTTCGATAAAGGCATCAATATCCGAACGTGTCGTATCACGGCCGATACTAACACGGATAACCTCTCGCGCGGATTTTTCATCTATGCCCATCGCGCCAAGAACATGGCTGGGCTTTAATGTGCCTGATGAACAGGCGCTCCCTGCGGAGACGGAAAAACCGGCCATATCAAACCTAATGAGCTGTGTATTCGCGGCGACTCCCGGCATGCGGTAGCTACCAATCGTCGCAATGCGCGGCGCTTCTTCCGCGATTATCACTCCGCCTGCGGCCTTGATGGCCTCGTCGAGATCAGTCCGCAACTCTGCCGCCCGCTCCATCCAACTCGCCGGAGCCTCAAGCGCGGCAATCATCGCCATGATGTAGGGAAGGTTCTGGGTTCCGGAGCGATAGCCTTGCTCTTGACCACCGCTGGCATGAAGCACAGATAAGTCCTTGACAAGCAATGCTCCTATACCCGGAGGACCGCCAAATTTATGCGCGCCGATGGCAATCAGATCCGCATCCGGCAACGGCAATTTCCCGGCAGATTGGGCGCAATCTGCAAATAGCACCGCCCCCCGCTCCCGCGTCACTTTGTTAATCGCGTCCAGATCCTGCATAACGCCGGTTTCATTATTCACCGACTGCAAGGCAACCAAGGCTTGCCCTTCCCCGTCCTTCAGCAAGTCATCCAGTTGCGCCGGGCTGACCAGTCCGTTTGCATCCACAGGAAGGACAGTTGCTCCCTGGGCAAATCGCAGCACCACATCATGCTCGACCGGAGAAACAAATTGTCGCACCGGTTTGGTCTGTTTGAGCGCGATTCTGATCGCCTCGCTCGCGCCGCTAGTGAATATGACATCACCATCCCAATCGAGCGCGGATTTCAGCCTCTGGCGTGCGGTTTCCAGCATCGCTCCGGCAGCGCGGCCGTCTGCATGGGGGGAAGACGGGTTTGCCCACTGGTCAAAGCCCTGCAAACAGGCTTCGCGAGCCACATCCAGCATCGGCACAGTCGCAGCATAGTCCAAATAGATACGTTTAGTTTGCGACATAAATGCTGTCATATCCCTTCATGTTTGCCGGATTGAGTTGCGAAATATCGAACTGACCCTATATAGACGCTTCAATCAGCGTAAAAGCTAAACCGCCTTTTACCGCCATTCAAATAATAATCTTGACGATAGAGTATAAAAGCCATGCCTGACGTAATTTTTGCCGGACCCGAAGGAAGACTAGAGGGCCGGTTCAGCCCCGGACCACGCGAACGCGCACCAGTAGCCATGATCCTTCACCCGCACCCACAGGCTGGCGGAACGATGAACGACCGCATCACGCAGGCTATGTACAAGACATTTGTGCGCCGTGGCTTTGCGACATTGCGGTTCAACTTCCGCAGCGTAGGCCGCTCGCAGGGTGTTTTTGACAACGGCATTGGTGAGCTTTCCGACGCCGCTTCAGCGCTGGACTGGGTGCAGAGTATACATCCGGAAGCGCAGACGACATGGATCGCCGGTTACAGCTTTGGCGCGTGGATTGGTATGCAGCTATTGATGCGCCGTCCGGAAGTGCGCGGATTTATCTCCGTATCACCGCCTGCTAACATGTATGATTTTAACTTCCTCGCCCCCTGCCCGTCTTCAGGAATTATCATTCAGGGCGTGAATGATGAAGTCGTGACGCCAAGCGCTGTCCAGAAGCTTGTCGATAAGCTGCGGACGCAAAAGCATATCACTATCCACCATGATGAAATCCCGCGCGCGAATCATTTCTATGAAAATGAAATGGATCTGCTGATGGCGTCGGTGGACAATTATCTCGATATGCGCCTGGCGCCCGATTCGCCGATTAAATAGGCTTATCCGGCACCCAACTATCCTTCAGCGTCTGTAGTCCCGTTGCTGCCCGTATTGGTCGCGGCACCGGGTGCAGGCGCGGGAACTGTCCAGATCGCGACATTCAGAAACATGACCAGGGATGCAACGAGCATCAATATGCCCTGTTTCTTGTTCTTGCGGGTGAATATTAAATAAATCCCGCCGAACAACAGGCCAGCACCGGCCAACATCATCACAGATAATACCCAATCAGCCAACGGCCAGCTCCTTCACAGCAATAGTGCGTCGATAGCGCCCCCATTTCAAGACGCTACCCTTATTCGTCCTGAATAGTCCATTAGGGATGAATATCGACATGGCTTATGATTGTGCTATGCACAGGAAAAGTGCAGAACATAGAAAGAACATATCTACACATCCACAACAGGTAGGGACTGAAGGTGCAAAGCGATTTACCATTATTGATCTTGGCTGACATGCCGCAGGACTTTGCCCTGACGGAATTGACCCTTTCCAAAGAGGCTCCTGCCGTCATCGACCTTGCCCCGGCGCAAATTCAAAATCTGGACAGGGTATCGGCAATTACCAGCGGCATGACGTTTGATCTGGTCCGTTGTAGTTCGGATGAAGTGGCTGAAAACCTTGCGGTGCCCGGCTTGCAGCATATATTTTGTGAGCCACCACAAAAGCCATTATCGGGCATTGCGATTGCCCCTGCTGAGCATATTTCAGCGGCAAAATCAGACGGGACGATCAACCGCGCCTTGCTCGACCTTGCGCGGCATGTCGGGCATGCGATCAAGGCGAGCAGCATTATCTGGCGACCAGCGCAGCTTCACATCGGGTTTGATTATTTTGTCGGCGCAATCGACCATTATATTGCGGGCGGACCGTTCCCGGTTCTCGCGCAAATTGCGATCTCGGAAACACCTGACGGAAAAATGCAGACTTCCGGTTTATCCTATTTCGCCGGACAGGAAATCTGCATCAGTGCGCCCGCCGATTATGCTGCAAATGATGTCGCCAAGCGGCTGGTCCGCATTGCACATGAAATTGCGACAAACGGCAAAGTCGAAGAGGAAACGGTAATTAATGGCTTCACCGCCGGGGAGAGACTTTCCATCGTCCCCGACGAGAGTGGTCAAATAGTAGAAATTGCAATTACCGCGCACGGGCCGCGGTAATTGCTTCGATTCCTTGGCGCTACCAGCCCTGGATCAAGCCAGGGTTGGTGCTGCTTCCCGGACGTTCTGGTCAACATGCTCGGCAAATTGCTCGAAATTATCGATGAACAATTTGACCAGCTTTTGAGCAGCATCGTCATAAGCTGCCGGGTCTGACCAGGTTGAACGGGGATCGAGAATGGCGCTATCGACGCCTGAAACCGACACCGGAACTTCAATACCGAAATTGTCATCCGTGCGGAACTCGGCATTGTTCAGGCTGCCGTCGAGTGCGGCATTAAGCAAAGCGCGGGTCGCTTTAATCGGCATCCGGCTGCCTTCACCATATTTGCCGCCGGTCCAACCGGTGTTAACCAGCCAGCACCGCACGCCGCCTTTGGCAATGCGCTCTTTCAGCAGGTTTCCGTAGACAGAGGGGTGACGCGGCATGAACGGCGCACCGAAACAGGTAGAGAATGTCGCTTCAGGCTCGGTCACACCAATTTCCGTGCCCGCCACTTTGGCCGTGTAGCCGGATAGGAAGTGATACATTGCCTGTTCCGGGGTCAGGCGCGCGATGGGAGGCAATACGCCAAACGCATCGGCGGTGAGCATGATGATGTTCTGTGGAACCGGCCCCATATTCTCTTCAGAACTGTTGGGGATGAAATCAATCGGATAGGCGCCGCGGGTATTTTCCGCCTTGCTACCATCATCAAGGTCCAGCTCGCGTGTTTCCGGGTCCATCACGACATTTTCCAGCACGGTGCCGAAACGACGTGTCGTTGCAAAGATTTCAGGCTCGGCTTCTTCCGACAAGCGGATCATCTTGGCGTAGCAACCGCCTTCAAAGTTGAACACGGCGGTATCGGACCAGCCATGCTCGTCATCGCCAATCAATGTGCGGCTGGCATCTGCTGACAGTGTCGTTTTGCCGGTTCCGGACAGACCAAAGAAGATCGCGGTATCGCCCGCAGGTCCAATATTCGCAGAACAGTGCATCGGCATGACCGAGTCGAGCGGCAACAGGTAGTTGAGCAGACCGAATACCGATTTCTTCATTTCGCCAGCATAAGCGGTGCCGCCGATCAGGATCAGTTTTTCCGTCAGGTTAACGGCGATAACTGTTTCGCTGCGCGTTCCGTGTCGGTCAGGATCGGATTTGAAGCTTGGCAAATCAATGATCGTATACTCCGGTTCAAACGAAGCCAGCTCGTCTTCTGCCGGGCGAACAAGCATCGTGCGGATGAACAGGTTGTGCCATGCCAGCTCGGTAATGACGCGGACATTGACGCGGTGTTCGGGCTGCGAGCCACCGAACAGGTCCTGCACATAGAGCACGTCCTTATCACCAAGTGCTTTATAGAAATCTTCTTTCAAAGCTGCGAAATGTTCGGGTGTCATGCCGACATTGGTAGAACCCCACCAAACGCTGTTTTCGGTTTCTGCATCGCGCACAATGAACTTGTCTTTGGCGGAACGGCCTGTGTGCTTGCCTGTTTCAACAACAAGCGGACCATCTTTTGCCAAAGAACCTTCACCGCGTGTCACGGCATGTTCGACTAATGCTGGCGTACCCAGATTCCAGTGCTGCTCTGCCGATGTGGCAATGCCTTGATCTTTTAATGAAACGGGTGAGATTTTAGACACGATTATTCCCCTAGGGCTGGAATTAGGAATGGATGGTTACCGGAGTCGGTATATTCGTGGAGCGCTTATATCACGATGACGATTTGGTCAAATCGCCAGCACTCACCAGAAAAAAATCCTGGTCCGTCCCACTGGATAAATTATCGACAACAACGCCCTAATACCAAAAAAACGGCAGGCTTGTAAAATGCTGATTGCAAGAAGTAACCTTGTTAAAATGTGGTGGTTCAATTAGTTGGTAACGTTCTGCAATTTTTTGAAATTCTATCGAACACAAGGTGACCATATTCGATGTCCGCAAATATTGCTCTTGTTGACGATGACCGGAACATTTTAACCTCCGTATCCATTGCGATGCAGGCGGAAGGCTTTGTAACCAGGGTCTATTCCGATAGCGAAGCGGCCTTGCACGCCATACTCGACAACCCGCCTGATCTTGCCATTTTCGATATAAAAATGCCGAAAATGGACGGGCTGGAACTGCTCCGCCGGGTCAGGGAGAAAAGCAATTTGCCGGTTATATTCCTGACCTCGAAAGACGAGGAACTGGACGAAGCGCTTGGCCTTGCGATGGGCGCGGATGATTATATCAAGAAACCGTTTTCCCAGCGATTGCTGATCGCGCGGGTCAAATCCATTTTAAGACGCGCCGAGTTGATGAAATTATCGGACGAAGATGCCGATACAGAAGGACTGGAACCGCTTGTCCGTGGCAATCTGGAAATGGACCCCGCCCGGCATCTGGTGAAATGGCGCGGTAATAACGTGACCCTGACCGTCACCGAATTCATGATACTCGAAACTCTCGCCAACCGTCCCGGCGTGGTGAAAAGCCGTAACCAGTTAATGGATGCCGCCTATCAGGACGATGTCTATGTCGATGACCGGACGATCGACAGCCATATCAAGCGTCTGCGCCGCAAATTCCGGGAAGTTGATTCCGAATTTGATGCCATCGACACCCTCTATGGAGCCGGTTATCGCTACCAGGAATAATCTTTCCGGCAAGAATGATCCCTCTGACATGGATGATGGTTGCGAGAATGAGCCCGAAACCGGCGTCAACGATGCCGACTGGTCTTTGCGATGGTCTGCGCGGCTA
>JADMKQ010000017.1 GCA_015478735.1 Sphingorhabdus sp.
CGCTATGATGCGCAGCTTTGGCAGCCGCAGCGACTGCGCGGTGACGGACGAGCCCTTTTACGGGGCTTTCCTGAAACAAACAGGCATAGAGCAGCCTATGGCAGCTGAAGTCATCGCCTCGATGGACACGGAATGGGACTCTGTAGCAAATACCGTGCGCGGGCCTGTTCCAGGCGGCAAGGCGCTCTGGTATCAAAAGCATATGCCGCATCATATGGTTGGCCCTGTTTCGATTGCCGACTTTCCGGATCATCGCCATGCGTTCCTGATCCGTGATCCCGATGCTGTCGTTGCTAGCTATGCTGCCAAGCGGGTGGAGATCACAGTAGATGATCTGGGTTATGAGCGGCAACTGGATTATCTGCATCATGCTGCACAAATGACCGGGGAAGCTCCCATAGTGCTCGACAGCGCCGACATATTACAAGAGCCTGAGGCGCAGTTAAAGGCTTTGTGTCGCGCGCTTGGCATCGACTGGGACCCTGCCATGTTGTCTTGGGAAACGGGGCCGCGTGATACAGACGGGATATGGGCCTCCCACTGGTATAATCGGGTGCTGGAAACAGATACTTTCGCTACGCCTGATAATAAAACACCCACATTATCGAGCGCGCATCAACGAGTCGCGGACGAGTGCCGAAGATTTTACAATCGCTTGTTAGAATATAGGCTCAACGCTTTCTGATCTCTGGCTAAAAACAGCCGATTTGCTGTGCATTGTAGCGATCACTTATCATCGCTTCTAACTGCGTTTTTCTTAGCGCAAAGCAGGCAATTCATGATATATTGCAACATCATATCCAGGAGGATTCTATGTCTATATTATATGGTGTCGCCCTCTTAAGTGCCGCAAGCGCCGGCATGGTCGATGCAGAGGCAACCCGGTTAAGCTATTCCAATTGCCTTACTGATTTTACCGTGACCCATCTCGACCAGAAAACAGCGCGAGCGCAGTTCAAGAAAGCAGCCGAAACGGCTTGTCCCGAAGAGCGCAGTGCAATGACCGCGGCGATCAAGAAAGACGAAATGGAATTTGGCAGTAGCGATGCAGAAGCCACAGCTTATGCCAATGAGGAAGTAACCAGCGTTTTATCCTCTTTTACCGAGGGTTACGCAGGTTATCTAAGTTCCAATACCAGACCTGTGAAGCCATAACATCACTTCCACTCTCTTTACAGGGCTCAGACAAAAAAGGTCCGGGTAACGCATCACCCGGACCTTTTTTATTTCATAAGGTAGATTGATCTTACCAATAAGGCGTGGCTGTCCAATAGTCATAGACGCGTGTCTGATACTCGCGATCATAAACGCGGTCGGTATCATTGGGATCAAAACGAGGGGCGTTTCTGATCTCCTCTTCGTCCACGTCGAGCTTATATCCGCCCAGTTCTGTGTCATAATTTAGCTTCGACCAGGGAATACTGTGCTTCTCGTCTCCTATTCCAAGGAAACCTCCGATTGACAGGATCGCATCGGTCACCTGACCATTGCGCTTTCCGATCAGCACTTTGTCAACAGAGCCCATCTTGGCATTATCGGCGCCATAAACCACAGTTCCTTCTACGCGGTCACTGGCAATAACATCACTGGTTCGTTCCGTTTGATTCTGCATGGCTTGGGGGTCCTTTCTTTACCGGGAAAGATGTGACGATGATTCAGTCCATCGGGAGGGGGGAGGGCGCTGAGCCACCGTCACACCCTATCAACACAAGTGGACAAAATTCGTTCCGGACCACGTGCAAATTTTTCATCTAAGCCAAAGCTGGCCCATCTTTTGTTTTGCGCCGGCGCAATATGCCCGCAAAAGCTCGTAAAATGCGGCGGGACGTCTGCTCTTATTTAATTTGCCAAGTCCCTGATTTACGGATAGTTTGTGGTATGCCATTGAGCGAACATAACGTCGCAGCATCCTTTAGGGCGATCTGCAACAATGCCAATGCGGCACTGTTCGTTTTGGATGATAATCAGCATTGCATCTATATCAATCCTGCCGGAGAGGAAATGACCGGCTATGGATTGAAAGAGCTTAGTGGGAAGCCTTTGCACGATGTGCTTCACCACATTCTGCCCGACGGTAAACCCTGTTCTCTGGAAGATTGTCACGTTCACAACGCTTTCCCGGCAAAAGAGCGAGAGCAGGGGGAAGATGTTTTCATCCATAGCGATGGGACTTTCTACCCGGTCGCCTATACCGCCAGTCCGATCATCGAAAGCGGATCTATTTTAGGAACAGTCGTAGAGGCCCGCAGCCTGGTTGAAGAAAGAAAGAACCAGAGCAAGCAGGCCAGAGAAAGAGCTTTGCTGGCCAGCACGTTTGAAAATGCCGCGATGGGAATGGTGCATGTCGGACTGGACGGCGCCTTCATCCGGACCAACCAGAAGCTTTGTGACATAACCGGTTATGACCGGGAGGAACTGTTAAATCTTTCGTTCCGCGACATCACCCATCCGGACGATCAGACCATTGATACCGAACTTTTTCGCCAGCTTAAAAATGGCGACAGGAACGGGTACAATATAGAGAAACGCTATTATTGTAAAAATGGCGAGATCATCTGGGTTAATCTGACTATATCCGCTCACCAGGATGAAATCGGAGAGATATTATTCTACATCATGGTCGTGGAAGATATTACCGATATTAAGGAATATCAGCACCACCTCGAGATCATGACCGGGGAATTAAATCACCGGATTAAAAATACTCTGGCCATTGTGCAGGCCATCGCGAGCATGTCTTTACCCAAAGATACAAAGGGCAAAGAGGCATTCATGGAGCGTTTGCATACGCTTAGCCGCTCGCATGACCTGTTGGTGGCGGATCACTGGGCAGGATCGAATATAAAGGCCGTCATTAAACAGGCCATTCATCCGTTTGGCGGTATAGAGAATGCGCGGATCAGTGCGTCCGGTCCAGAACATATATTGGAACCGCGCTCGGCCGTGGCGCTATCTATGGCGATCAACGAACTGGGTACCAATGCGTTGAAATACGGCGCGCTCTCTAACGAAGATGGCCATATTTCGATGAGCTGGGAATTTGACTCCAAAGATGACTCGCGTGCGTTGAAGTTTACCTGGGCTGAAAATGGCGGCCCAAAAGTTACTGTACCGAAATCACGCGGCTTTGGAACAAATTTGATAGAACGTGCGCTGGCTTCAACAATGCGGGAAAAGCCGAAAATCGAATTTAATCCCGATGGTGTCAGGTTCCGTTGTTACTTCAACACCGATTAAAAGCACTTATTCGAGGTAGCCGCAGATTTATGGTGCGTCGTCTGCTCCGATAATCCCGCCTTCGCTTTCCAGACGAGCGATTTGTCGAACGTCCGCGCGAGCGAATTTCAACCTGACGCCCGCGCCCATATCGTCCGATTCATCGACGATCAGTACGCCGAAATGCTCCAAACCACGTTTGACGGCCTCGAGATCATTTTCGGATTCAATCCAGGTGCTGCCATCAAGCTCGTAATTGTGCAGGGTTTCAACAGAAAGGCCGCTCGCCTCAGCGAAATCTGTCTGGCTAACGCCAACCAAAGCCCGTGCTGCGCATATCAAGCGCCCGCTTATCCGATTCGTGTCACTCATGCGTTGAACCATATCCCACTATTCGGACTCTGGCCAGATAGGAGCGAATGACCAAGGGTGGATCATTTAATGCCATCTTCTTATCCACTTCCGCCATCTTCTTTTTCTTTTCAATCCCGCGAAATTGTCATCGGCATTCTTCGGGTCGAGCAAGCTGTGATCGGCAACCCATTCACGAAGGTCGTCAAGCTCTGGCAGGCGGTAATCACGTAATCTGGTTCCGTCTGAACGGCATTGCTCGATAGTTTTGATTAACGACCCGGTCCGGGCCAGCACCTGCTCGATTGCCTCAACGCTTGTGTCCAGATGCTCCGCAATCAAATCATTGCGTATATGGGCTATCCGTTCGCGGTCTATGGTATCGTTTCCCGCATCAATCGTCAGATCACATTCCGTGTCGAAACCCAGCGAGCGGTTGTTAATATTGGATGACCCCACCCGGATAATCCGGTCATCGACTATGACGACCTTCGCATGAATATAGACAGCACTTCCCGCTTCGTTGATCGCGTGAAAGACACGAAAGCGATTTTCATGATCGACATCCATTAAAGCACTGATGAACTGCGCGCGTTTGGTGTCCATCACTTCTGGCTCCAGCCAGCCTTCCGATACTACGGGGTTAAGGATGATGATTTCAGGGCCGCCGCTCTCTTTAAGGCGCGCTGCAATAGCGGCTGCAATCTTGCCCGATGCGAAATACTGGCTTTCCGCGTAAATATATTTTTCCGCGCTGGCGATCAGGTCGATATAAAGCTGCTCGATTTCGTTAATCGCTTCCTGATCGTCTGTTTTCGGCTGCGTGCGGGAAAAGGCAACATCGACATCCCGGAAATCAGGTTCCAATAAGTCGGGCCAGCTATCTCCCGCCACTGTGTCGATCATTTTTGTTCCGCCGGCAATTTTCCAGCGATTGACGGCAAATTCGGCCATCTTTTTGGCAACTTCCCCCTGAACGGCCATAGCGGCGTCATGCCAGGGACCGGCATCTGCATTATTGGGCGGTATACGCTGCGGCTGATCTTCGCGGTGCGCCCGCGTGTCCCAGCGATCATCAGTAATGTCTATCCCGCCGCAAAAGGCAGTGTCCTCGTCAATAACCACCATTTTCTGATGCTGGGCCGCGCCAATCGGGTGCTTGCTGTCCAGTTTCAGATGGATGCGTGAATGAAAGCGCCAACGGGTCAGGGTGATTATAGTCTTGCCGCGAAATATGGACCTGATTGCACCGGTATCCCAGCGCAGAATATATATCTGAAGCTGCGGATTGCGCTTGACCAGCCAGTCTACATAATGACCGATTTCCAGCGGCCCTTCTGGCTCATGCTCTGTATCATACATCTCGACGCGTGCGTCAAAGTCCCAACCGATCAGGATGATTCTGCGCTGGGCGTTTTTCATGGCGTGTCGCAAGTGACGGAAATAATTTTCCGCATCAATGATTACGGATGCCTTGTCCGCATTTTCAACGGCCCAGCAATTACGGGGAATATCAAATATGCAGGGCGTGTCTGTCATTGCCATCCCCTTTCGGCAATCGAATGGAAATGCCAATATCGCAGATATTCACCGTCTGCACCATAGACTTGTGCATAGCCACGCCGTTTTTCCGGTTTATTCCGATGCCTTGCGCGCCAACCGGTTTGCGCGGCGTCGTTGCTGTTTTTCCAGGATTTTCCTTTTTGCCGCGTTGAGGATGACCGTATCAGCCATCACCGCACCGCGCTGCCCCATGGGGCGATCCCTGCCAACGGTAGTATCCTGAAATGTCTGTCGTTCGGTTTCGGCATTTATTTCCGCACCGATCAGAACCGAATAGGCCGATAAAAACAGCCACATCAGGAAAATCACCACTGCCGCCAGCGAACCGTAGGTGGCGTTATAATCACTCACATTCGACACATAGAAGCCGAAGCCGACAGTGACCGCGACCCATAATAATGTCGACACGATAGACCCCAGCGATAACCACCGCCATTTTGCAGAACGCCGATCCGGCGCAAAGCGGAAGAATATGGCAAATGTGAAACTGACAAGCGCACCAGCAACAATCCAGGTTAATATCTGGATCAGCGTCAAAGTCGATCCGCCCAGATAGTCCGACAGGAAATTGCGAATATAGCTGAAAACCGAAATGGCACTTATGCCGACCAGCGCCACCCCGACCATGCCAAGGGTTATTGCGGCCGCCACTCCGGTCGTAATGAGGATATTACGCGTTTCATGTTCCTCATAAATGATATTCAGTGCCTTCATGATCGCACTGGCTGCACGCATGGCACCATAGGTAGACAGCAGTATCGCGACCGCAAGGCCAATGCCCTGAGCGGCTTTGCTCGTGGTCACGATCTGCAACAACTGTTCGCGCAATATGCTCAGCACCTCAGGCGGCACAAATCCCGCTATCAGATTGAGGCTGGCCGTCACAGCTTTTGGATCACCGATGAGACCATATAAAAGAACGACCACAGCGATGAGCGGAACAAAAGCCAGAAACGTATAAAATGCGACACCGGCGGCAAGCAAAGGCAGATTATGAAAGTCATTCATCACATAGATGCGCTTGATAATCGCCCACCATCCTTTCGGAGGTATGTGCAGGGGCGTGCGAGCGGACGATCCGGGGACATCATCAGGAAGATAGTCAGCGCTTTCTTCGGCGATTTCGTCGCTCATTGCTCCAGCTTGCTCCCTGACGATTCCACATCAACATTCTGGCCCAGCACAGTCTCTGCTTCCTCGGCAGCTTTCAAGCGTTTCTCCACAGATTGCTCAATCAGGCGGCCCTGTTTTTCGATGAGCTCACTTTGCTCTTTATAGCGTTCTTCAAAGTCCGTTTTCTGCTGGCACGCGGCCAATAGTGAACAAGTGGCGAGGAAGATAAAGACGCTGCGCATCAATAATCCTTGCGGTAACGAAGGTTCGCGCTCGAACCGCCAAAGCTGCCGACCTCGCTTAGCACAGAAAGCGCTTTGGTCAGGCTGATCTCGATCTGGGTTGCCGTGTGGCCGCGTGCATCGGTTATGATTTCTACATAAACATCGTTGGAGATATATTGACCGGCGGCAAGCGATGTTCCGCGCCCGGTTTCTTCATCGGAATCCAAAATACGCAGCCTGTCAATTCCCGACGATTGTTGCAACACGCCAAGCGGGTTAAGCCCGCCGCCTCCGCTGCTTAAGCTGTTCAGCGAGGCAGCGAGTTGGACCGCCTGAATCGTGGACAGTTCACCGATGGAATTACCAAACAAAATGCGCGACATAATCTCGTCCTGCGGCAGGCTGGGGGTTGAAGAAAACGCGATATCCGGATTTTCACCAGTGCCGCTGACATTCACATTGACGGTCACATCATCCGCTTCCCCTGTTGCGACAAGAAGGATTGTCGGATTGGTGAGGGCGCCGCCATAAAAACGTAGGCGGCCTTCTTCCAGTTCAAACGAGCGGCCGGCAAAATCAAGATCCCCGCGGATCAGATTAACAGCGCCCTCAATCTGCGGATTACCCGTTGTGCCGCCAATATGAAGGTCCGCCGCCCATTCCGAATTAAGCCCCATGCCGCTGACAAAGATTTTGTTATCGGCTACGAGATCGATATCCAAACGCCAATCCTGCGGGACGCCGGAAATGGGCTGTGCGTCACCTGTTATCCGCTGTCTGCCTGTTGGAGGTTTGCGGCGAATACCGGTCAGCTTCGCTACTTTCGCAGAGCCTTCATAAACAATCTGATAGCGTGTTTCGGGGAGACTTAACCTGCCCGAAATAGTGGCGGGCTGGCTGAGACTGTTGATCACGCGCAATTGACCAGTCGCGGCAGTCGCTAGGTCTGATCCGGTGGCAAGCTGTGCATTATCAAGATCAAGGGCAAGCTGGACGGGAAAACCTTCAGCCGAACTTAGCGAGACAAAGCCGCTGCCGCTAACCGTTCCGTCACCTGCATTTGCAGTCAGCGTCTCAACCTCCAGGCGGTCATTGGTGAACCGGCCGCTAACCTTCATATTCGTGAGCCGTGTACCGTATTGCTGATTCTCGTAAACCAGCTTGTTGGCGCGCACGACGCCGGTAAGCTGTGGCCGCTGCACTCGGCCGGAGAAATCGGCTGCAAC
>JADMKQ010000018.1 GCA_015478735.1 Sphingorhabdus sp.
CGCAAAAAGGCCGTAATCCTCTGGCGTAAGGATACGAATGACAAGGAAGGTAGATGCCCAGGCAATCATCTGCCCGGCAATTTGCGAGCCGGAACGCCAGATAACGGCCCGGCGGATTTTCTTCGCGAAATCCGGTGATAGCCCGGCCAGTTTATCGCCAGGGAGCATTTTTTCTGCCATGGTCGATCACTTAACCCCTTGCGGCCGGGACTTGTTTGCCTGTGATTAACCTTCTGCTTTTACCGGCACAATCGCCTTTGTTCGGTTGCGCGAAGCTGCGCTCAACCTTCACCCATAAGGACGTTCGGCCAAGCCGTGTATTGAACAGTCGGTTGAAGGCAGCCGCGTCGGGTGAACTGTTATCCATAGCCTCGCCATAGATACGCTTCACCGCTGTCTTTGCTGCCTGTTTCAAATCTTCTGCTTTCTTCAAATACGCCAAGATGCCCTGAATAGCGCGGGAGTCTTAAGATTCTGTGTTGGCGTGAGGATGTTGGGCAGCGGATTTGCGATCATTCGAGGGCATAGCCTAACTATAATCTTTCAGTAAAATGAACGATTTGCGGTTCTTGATACAATTTGCGACAATTTTATCCTGTTTTGACAAACTTGCGGTACATATTAGTCTTAGAAGGATGTTCATGGCGACAAGTATGGATCGTCTTCCAGTTTAATGGATAAGGATGAATATTATGAAAAAAGCAATTTTGATTTCCAGCGCCGCAGCTCTTTTGGTTGCAGGTGGCGCGGCATATGCAGCCCCCGGCAATGGTGACAAACAGATCACTCGTGATGAAATGATATCGTCTCTGGAAAAACGCTGGGAAAGAATGGACGTGAACAAAGACGGACAGCTTTCCAAAGCCGATGGTGAAGCCCGTCGTGCAGAGCGCTTTGCCGCGATTGACACAAATGGCGATGGCGAAGTTTCCCAGGCCGAGATGGATGCCCATAACGCCAAACGTAAAGCCGAACGTTTTACCCGCGCTGATGCTGATGGCAATGGCACGCTGAGCCAGGAAGAAATGCAGAAAATGCGCGGTAAAAATGGCGGCAAGCATTGGGGCAAGCGCGGCGGCGGCAAGCGTGGCATGATGATGCACCACCGCGGTATGAAAGGTGACAAGGTTGTTTCCAAAGCCGATTTCCAGGCTGCAGCGCTGGCCCGTTTCGACAAGATGGATGTCAATAGCGACGGTATCGTCACTGCAGAAGAACGCAAAGCGGCCCGTGAAGAACGCCGCAGCGAATGGCAGAAAAAGCGGTCACAATAAAGAGACGGTTACTCCCTGAACCACTCTTTTGACGAACGGATCATCGGCTTTATCCCCTTCCTTTAACAGCCGGTGGTCCGTTCTTTTTGCTTTAAGTCTTTTTGTTAAAACCCATTTTGTTCAACCTGTGATAGGGACATTATATGCCGGGACAGACGCATATTTTATTGGTCGATGACGAGGCCACTTTGCGTGAGCCATTGGCCGAATATCTGGCCAAGCAGGGATTCCGGGTTCAGCAAGCCAGCGATGCCAGCCAGGCGCGCTCGGTCATGAATGCGTTTAATTTCGACATTATATTGCTCGACATCATGATGCCCGGTGAAGACGGCCTCAGCTTTTGCCGCCATGTCCGCGAGAAAACCGAGATTCCGGTCATTTTCATCAGCGCTAAAGGTGAAGAACTGGACCGCATTGTCGGTCTGGAACTGGGCGCGGATGATTATATTACCAAGCCTTTCAGCCCCAGAGAGCTGGTCGCACGGATCAAGGTCGTGTTGCGGCGAACCAATAACGGCAATGGCGTGAAGCCGGGCAGCGGTGCGATTTACCAGTTTTCCGGCTGGACCCTGAAAACGGACCAGCGCAGCCTGACCGATAACGAGGGCGTCTCCGTTCCGCTTTCCAGCGGTGAATATCAAATGCTGCTCGCACTGCTTTCGCGTGCGGGGCAAGTGTTGAATCGTGACCAGTTGCTAGACATTACGCAGGGGCGCGAGGCACATGCTTTTGACCGCGCCGTCGATAACCAGATCAGCCGTTTGCGCCGCAAGATAGAGGTTGATCCTAAAAATCCGGAAATCATCAAAACCGTTTGGGGCGGCGGCTATGTTCTTGCCGGTGACGTTAAAACATTATGAAGCGTTTTTTCCCGAAAAGTCTGGTCGGACAGCTTTTGACGCTCGTCTCGATCACGCTGCTCATTGCTCAGGCGATCAACATCGCGCTGCTATATCGCGGTGCGCAGAACCAGAAATTGGCGGAAGCTTCCGTTTCGGCGGTTTTCCGGCTGGCCGGTGAAATAGAGCGCATAAATGATCGCGGGATAGACCAGCTACGCCTTCGTCGTGACGGCAGCGCTCGCAGAAATCACCCTATTTTGTCAGCAAACAGCATTATCGGCGCAGGACAAAAACGCTTGCCGGATGCAGAAGAGCGGGCTCGTTACGCATTTGATAATATGGGGGCCAGCTTGCAGGCGGTGGAAGTCGCGCGTGTGGACAGGCTTCCTGCCAATATGACGAACAGCGTGATAGGTATGGGTGATCCGCGGCGTCGATTTGGTTCTGCCGGTTACCGCAGTGAGCCTGCGAGAGTGGATGGTTACCTTATTATGTCCGCGCAAATTGCGGACGGACAGTGGTTGAATATTGCGTCGGCTATAAGGGGGCAAAGCCCTGTGCTGATCCGCTCGCTTTTATTCCAGACGGTGGTGATCTACCTGATCTTGTTGATCCCGCTTATCTGGTTGGGCCGTTATATATCCCGTCCTTTGAAGAAGCTGACCAAGGCTGCCGAAGATTTCAGACCGGGCTCAAGCGAGCTGATAGAAGAAAGCGGACCGCCTGATACCAGGCAGTTAACCGCTGCGTTCAATGAGATGAATGCCCGTGTCGGTGCGATGCTGGATGAAAAAGATGTGATGCTGGGGGCCATCGGTCATGATCTTCGCACCCCGCTGGCCGCGCTGCGAGTCCGGGTGGAAAGCGTCGAGGATGATGACGAGCGCGAGCGGATGGTTGCCGGAATTGACGATATGGACCGGACGCTGGACGATATTCTGTCACTGGCGCGGCTGGGCAGGTCAAGAGAAACGGCGGAGCAAACCGATATCAGCGCCCTGATAGAGACGGTAACGGACGAGTTTAACGATATTGGCGCGGATGTTTCCTTTGCCCGGACCGGCCGGATAACGGCGAATATTCGGGCGACTTTGATCCGCAGGGCGCTGCGGAACCTGATCGGCAATGCGGTAAAATATGGCACACAGGCTGTCATCTCTGTTGATAAATATGGGGATAAGGACGGGGATAAGCTGGTGATTCATATTGATGATAATGGCCCCGGCATTCCCGAAGACCAGATCGCGTCCATGTTCGACCCCTTTGTCCGCGCAGAACAGTCGCGCAATCGGGAAACTGGCGGATCGGGGTTGGGTCTGACTCTGGCGCGGGCGATTGTCCGTGACCATGGGGGTGATGTCGTGCTCCAAAACCGCGCAGAGGGTGGCTTGCGGGCTTCGTTGATCCTTAATCAGTGATTGGCGCGCCCGCTGGTGTTTGCCAGCCTAATGTGATCGAAATCCTGCGGTTACGCGGGTCGTAAATATCATGCGGCGTATAAGGCTCGCGATCCGCAACGCCTTCGATTCTGGCAAAAGCTGTAGCTTCGATGCCGCTTTGCTCAAGCGCTTTACGGGTCGCCTCAGCCCGTGCGGTGGAGAGCATCCAGTTGTTCATGTCGCGGCCCGACGAATAGGGCAGAGCATCGGTATGGCCGCGCACCATCAAGGGATTAGGCGCCGGTTTAATCGCTTGGGCGACTTCCACCAGCAAACGGCTTGCCGGTGGTAATAATGTGTCGGTGGCAAGGGCGAACATCGAAAAGTCAGCCTCGTCAATCAGCTCGATCCGCAGGCCTTCCCGCGTTTCGGTGAAGCGGATATTCTTGTGCAGCTTTTGCAGCAACTGGTTTCTGTCCAGCCGTTCCTTGACGCGCTGTTTAACCTTCTCAAACTCTTCCCGGTCCTTGCGTTTCTGTATTTCATTGTCCGCCGTGCTGTTTTGGGGAATGGCGATGGCACGCTCCCCCGTCTGCGCGGCGCGGCTGCGATAATCATCGTCGGAAAGAAGTGAATCGCCGCGGAAAAAACTGTCTGCGCCGGCATTGGTATTGCGCATTTCGACCAGCGTCGGAGTGAAATATTCTGCCAGCGCCTTGCGCCCCTGCTCGTCGGTCGAGCTTATCAGCCACATCAGCAGAAAAAACGCCATCATCGCGGTGACGAAATCGGCATAGGCGACTTTCCACGCGCCGCTGTGGTGGACAACATGCGAGCCCTTGATGATCTTCTTGACGATGACCGGCCTGGGTTCAGGACTGTTTCTGCCGCGCGCCATGTCAGTTCCCGCGCATTCCATCGAACACATCGGCAAAGGCGGGCTGGTTCACCTGCAACAGGCCGGAACGAGCGGCCTCTATAACCAGTGGCTGTGGATGACCGTGGAGCGAGGCAATAATGATCTGTTTGACGGTATGATAAATGGCGCCGTCGCTTTCAATAACCTGCCGCGCGCGGCTCGCCATCGGACCGACAAAGCCGTAAGCCAGCAACACGCCTAGAAATGTGCCTACCAGCGCAGAGCCGATCATTGCCCCCAGAATTTCGGGCGGCTGGTCAATCGCTCCCATGGTTTTGACCACACCCAGAACTGCTGCGACAATACCAAGAGCGGGCAGGGCATCAGCCAGACTTTGCAGGCTATTAACCGGCGCGATGGCTTCGTCATGCTGGGTTTTCAGGCTGTTATCCATCACCTCTTCAACCGCATGGGTGTCGAGCGTGCCGGATGACACGACCACCAGCCGAAGCGTATCACAGATCAACGCGACCAGTTTTTCATCGCCTAAAAGCTTAGGATATTCGGCAAAAATAAGCGACGCCTGCGGGTCCTCGATATGCGGTTCCAGCACCAAAGGCCCCTGAGCGCGCAGGATTTTCATCAGTTTGGAAACAAGGAATATACAATCGAGGAAATCGGCTTTGCTATAGCGCGGTCCGGTGAACACCTTGGCCACACCGCCCATCAATGCTTTCAGCCCAGCGATATTATTGCCGATAATCAGGCCGCCAATCGCCGCTCCGCAGATAATGCCCATCTCGATAGGCAGCGCATATAGAACCGCGACGATATTACCGCCGGAAAAGGTGAATATCCCAAAGACCATGACCAAGAGGATGACGATACCGATCGCTGCGAACATTCCTGTTTCCTGTTATAAAGTTCCGGCCGGTTTACGCTGCTCGTGCAGCACCGTGCCCCCTGATGGTAAAACGGATTGATCCGGCGGATTTTTAGCGGATTTGGTCAAACAGCGATGATTGCTGGATCCTTGCATAGGTCGCCTGCGCGGCTTCCAGGCTGATGAGCAGCTTCTGCACTTCGCTAATCGCAAGCGCGAGGTCGGTTTCTTCCAGCGTGGCGCGATATTCGCTCACATCAATCTGGCGATCCTCCAGCCGCTTTGCGCCTTGCAGCAATCGGTCGGTTTCTATGCCGTGATTGCCCAATATGTTGGCAGCGATACCCGTTTGCAGACGTAGCGGGTCGAGCAGGGCACTGCGCGTGGCAGCATCCCCGGTTCGCACGGCGGCGGCGATGTTGGTGAGGAGCGGGTCCAGCGCCGCAAAATCCGATTTGGATGGTGCGGCAATGGCGACGACATTATCGTCAACCGGGATTTCAAGTGGCGGATTGTCGCTGAATAACGGACGGCCGAAAGCGTTTTCCTGATCTAGCAAATCCGCAATAATCAGGCCGATGCTTTCAATTTCCTGAGCGATTGTTTCGCGGTCCTGAGCCGAAATTGTCTCGCTGCTCGCCTGAACAAGCAGTTCGCTCGCTCTTATCAACTGGGTGTTGATTTCGGTCATCGCGCCGTCGGCCTGTGCTGCGATAGACAGGCCACGATCAATATTGCGCAGCCATGCTCCCATATTGGCCTGAACCTTAGCCGTATCGGAAATCTGTGCCCATGCTGCCGGATCTTGTGAAGGGCGGTCGATCCGGCGTCTGGTTGCAATTTTCTCCTGATGGTCGGCAATGCGTTGTGAAAGCTCGCTCTGTAACAATATGTCCTGGGATGGCCGGGTGCGGTTGACGGATTGCATGGGAAATTCCTTGTTGCTTTTAGAATATAGCGAGAATGCTCTGCATGGTTTCGCGGGCGACCTGAATGACGCGGGCGGAGGCATTATAGGCATCCTGAAAACGTAGAAGATCAGCCGCTTCCCGGTCCAGATTGACAGATGAAAGACTGTCCCGCGCTTCGCGTGCTGCCTGATGCTGGGTCATCGCCGCTGCTTCTTCATTCCGCGCGGATGCAGTCGTGATCGCCTGTGCGCTAATGATATTGGTCCACGCTTGCTCGCTGCCAGCCGGGCCGCGCAGGGCCCCAAAAGCCATGATATTGCCATTGGTCGCGCCGCTCGGCGCAGCAAGAGCAAGGTCGGCGGGGTCAGTAGAGATCAAAACCAGCGCAGCGGCTCCGCCAGTGGCATCAAGCAGCGGCGATCCCGGTGCTCCGCCATCAGTTTCTCCGGCCGCTTGCCAGCCATTGACATCGGCTGCGAACAGGACTGCCAGATTATCAAGCTCGGCCCGCCGGTCGCGGTTGGTGGCGGCGCTCAGCACCATGGCCGCAAGCGACCCGCGCGATGGCGCTGTCACTGCTGCCCCGCCCACGACAAGCCCGATACTGCCATCGCCGCCTGGGCTTACGGACAGGGCATTTGTCTGTCCGACATTGACTAGAGACTGGCCATCATAGCTGATATTGGCGACGCCTTTGTCGGCGAAGCTGATCGTCACATCCATACGCTCGGTAATAACGGCCAGCGCCGTGTCGCGTTGGTCAAGCAGGGCGGCTTGCTTGGTGGACCCGTCTGCTGTGCTACGCAGAGCAAGATTGGTCTTCGCCAGATTGTCCAGCGCATCGTTAAAGACCGCGACTTCCTGCTCCGCCGCGCCGATAATCTGGCCGGACAGGGTAGCAAGCTCATTTGCGGTCCGGTTCATGGCCGTAACCGCAGCATCAAGGTCGCTGATGAACTGGTTACGCAATATATTGTTAAACGGTGCGCCGGCCAGTTCTTCGCCCATGGCAAACAGCTTGGTCAGCTTTGCCCCTACCCCGTGATCGGTATCATTGAGCGATGTTTCGACATTGCCCATCCACCGCGCCCGTGTTTCCGCACCATAGAGCGATGCTCCGGTTAACCGCACATTGGCTTCCAGAAAAGGATCGGACGCTCGTGCTACGCCATCAATATCAACGCCGCCAAAATTGATCTGGCTAGTATAAAACGGGTTGACCGATGCGGTGGTGCTCAGTTCGCTCAGCCGCAGGTCACGGCGCACATAGTTTGGATTTTCGGCATTGCTGATATTGGCTGAAACCGTGGAAAGCGCTCGCTGATATGCGCGGATGCCGGACAATCCGATAGAAAACAGGTCGCTCATAATTTATCCTTCCATTGTGCGATCAACA
>JADMKQ010000019.1 GCA_015478735.1 Sphingorhabdus sp.
AAACAATTTTGCTGCAACAATGACATTGCCCGATGCTATCGACTTTCAGGAAGCCATCGGAGGCGCTGCCAAGGAAGCCCGGCTTCGCCACCTGCGAAACCTGTGGGCAGAAGAACTGCGCGATATGCAGGGGCTTGAGATACTTACGCCTGCCGATCCGCGTTTAAGCTGCGGTATAACCTCTTTCCGTTTTTCGGATCGCCGCAGCATGGCAGATAACGAAGCTGTTGCGCGCGAACTGCTGGAGCGGCTTAAAATCTTCACGGTCGCGCGCGACGGGCTTGCCAACGGAGCCTGCGTCCGGGTTACCCCTGCCCTGTTCAACAGCAGCGATGACATTGCGAGGTTGACCAGCGCCCTGCGGACCATGAGCAAAGCCGCTTAAACCTCTTCCTGCAATTTCTCCGGTAGCACGAACAGGGTGATGAACTGTTTTGCCAGTTTACGATCACCCTCAACCATCAGCAGCCCGGCTTTTTCCAGCGTTTCTATCGGCTCACCACCATAGACCGCTGCGGCCAGCATTTCCGCCGATGCGGTGAAGGTGAAGTCTGCGTCCTCTGTCTCGCCCCGCTGCGTTTCAATGGCTCCGTCACGGATGGTTACGACGAACTGGTCCTGCCCTATCTGGAAGCCTGCTTTGACGGTGAGATTTCTGGCGCGGTCGGGGGCAATCATGGTGCGGAATGACATCATGATCGACGCCGCGCTGAGCGGCAGGGTCGGGTCATGATTGGGATGCCGCGTGGCCCATTTGCCTAGCATCTGAATGATGCTTTCTGCCTCATATCCCCATTCGGTCAGTTCATAAACCTGCGCGGATAGCGGCGGTGGTGCCTTGCGCTTTTTAAGTATGCGCGAGGCTTCAAGCCCTTCCAGCCGCTGGGTAAGGATTTTGGCACTGATACCCGGCAGTCCTGCACGAAGCTCGCTAAAGCGCCGCGGCCCGAACAGCAGTTCGCGGATGATCAAAATGCTCCACCGCTCTCCGATAAGGTCAAGAGCAAAGGCAGTTCCGCAAGCATCATCATACCAGCGATTTCGAACGCCCTGCCGATTTTCAGTTTCTTTTTGTAACTTCATGGTTGCTTTTTGTAACTCATATTCTATTGATATGCAAATGCCGACTCGAGCAAGGGAGCTAATAATGACAAAGGCGACTATTTGCATATGGTATGAAAGTGACGGCAAAGCAGCAGCCGAATTTTATGCCGCCACCTTCCCCGATAGTCATGTTGATGCGGTGCATCTCGCGCCAAGCGATTTTCCCGGCGGCAAGGAAGGCGACGAGATTACGGTTGAGTTCACGGTGCTTGGCATACCCTGCCTTGCGCTTATTGGCGGACCGACTTTCAAACAGAGCGAGGCTTTTTCGTTTCAGGTCGAAACCGCAGATCAGGAAGAAACCGATCGCTATTGGAATGCCATAGTCAACAACGGCGGGCAGGAAAGCCAGTGCGGCTGGTGCAAGGACCGCTGGGGCGTCAGTTGGCAGATCACGCCGCGCATATTGAACGAAGCCATCGCGCAAGGCGGCGATGTGGCCAAGCGCGCTTTTACAGCCATGATGCCGATGCAGAAAATCGACATTGCGACAATTGAAGCTGCCGTGAAAAGTGAAGCCCTGTGATGACGCTATGAAGAGAGGGACATTAAAAATGACAGATTGCACCCCGGAAAAACCGGAAGAAAGCTACGAGCTTTCAATCACCCGCCATATCGCGGCACCGCCCGAACGCGTGTGGCAAGTCATGACCGAAAGGATGACTGAATGGTGGTGTCCGAAACCGTGGACGACAGAAATAATCGAGCAGGACTGGCGCACCGGTGGCCGCACGGCAACCATAATGCACGGACCGGATGGCGAGCGGCATGAAGGCGAAGGCATCATGCTTGATGTCACGCCGGGAAAACGCTTTGCCTTCACCGATGCGGTGACAGCGGATTTGCAACCGCAAGGTCCATTCATGATCGGCATATTCGAGATCGAACCGGAGGAAGGCGGCACCCGCTATACCGCAAGCGCGCGTCACTGGACCGCTGAGGCGAAAAAACAACATGAGGAAATGGGCTTTACCGACGGATGGAGCGCCGTTGCAGATCAGCTTGCCAAGATATGCGAAAAAGAAACGGCGGAGGCTTGAATGGCCGTAAAGCTTAATCACACGATCATCTGGTCCAACGACAAAGCGAGGTCGGCACAGTTCATGACCCATATATTGGGCCGTCCTGCCGCCAAGACCGCTGGTCATTTCCTTGTGGTCGAGTTGGATAATGGCATCTCGCTCGATTTCATGGAGAAAGAAGGCGAAGTCGCTCGGCAACATTACGCCTTCCAGATCGACGAGGATGATTTCGACGCGGTGTTCGCTCGCATCAAAGAAGCGGGGATTGATTACTGGGCCGACCCGGCACGCTCGCAGCCCGGCGAAATCAACCACAGAAACGGTGGGCGCGGTGTGTATTTTCCCGACCCTGACGGTCATCTGCTTGAAGTGCTGACCCAGCCATAAAGGACGGGAACAAGGTCCGGCCCTGAATATATTTCATTATACGGAGATCATAATGTCTATTGATCCGAACACGAATATCGAGATTTCCGCTTTCAAATGGGTGCCTGATTTCGCGCAAGGTATGGTTCGCGATATGCGTATCCGCTGGGCGCTGGAAGAAATCGGTCAGCCCTATGAAGCCGTCCTCTACGATGCGACACAGCCGCGCGATGCTGACTATCGGCAATGGCAACCTTTTGGCCAGGTGCCTGCATTTGATGACGGCAATGTCCGCTTGTTCGAGAGCGGCGCTATCCTGCTTTATCTTGGTGAACAGGACGAGCGGTTGATGCCGCGTAGCCCGCAGGCAAAGTGGGAAACCACGACATGGCTGATCGCTGCACTGAACAGTGTTGAACCGATGCTGATGACGATCGTGATGTACGATATTTTCCACCGCGACAAGGACTGGGCTACAGCCGCGCGGCCAGCAGCGCTCGAGCTTGCCGAGGCACGGCTCAAAAGCCTTTCCGATGCTCTTGCCGGCAAGGACTGGCTGACAGGTCAGTTCAGCATCGCGGACATCATGATGGTGACCGTGCTGCGTAACATAAAACATACCGACATTATCAACGGCTTTCCAAAACTTGCCGCTTACCAGAAGCGCGGTGAGGAACGGCCTGCGTTCAAACGCGCAATGAAGGCGCAAATGGCACCATTTGCCGAACACGAGCCGCAACCGGCGTAACCCAAAGAAGGAGAGAGAAAATGAGCTATATAGACGGATTTGTAATCGCGGTTCCCACCAAGAATAAACAGAAATTCATCGATCATGCCAACAGCGGCGACTCCGTATTTATGGAGATGGGCGCAACACGCGTTCTTGAATGTTGGGGCGATGATGTTCCCGAAGGAAAGACCACCGATTTTCGCAGCGCGGTCAAGGCAAAGGATGATGAAACAATTGCATTTTCCTGGATCGAATGGCCGGACAAGGCAACGCGCGATGCTGCGATGAAGAAAATGATGGATCCCGATAATGATGACCCCCGGATGGACCAGGAAAAAAATCCGATGCCTTTCGATGGGAAACGCATGATCTACGGCGGTTTTGAACCCGTTGTAACTCTGGAAAAATAGGGAGCAGGAACATGTCGAACAAGCAGGGTGATTTCATCTGGTATGAATTGATGACAAGCGATGCCGATGCCGCACAAGCCTTTTATGGTCCGCTGATCGGCTGGAATTTCTCCGGTAGCGGTCAAGCGGATATGGATTACCGGCAAATATCCATAGATGGTGACGGCGTAGGCGGCATATTGACGTTGACGCCTGAAATGCTCTCCGGCGGCGCGGCCCCTTGCTGGGCTGGTTATATCAGTGTCGATGATGTCGACGCGAGCGCCAGGAGCATCAAGGAAGCGGGTGGCACTATCCACAGGGAGCCTTGGGATATTCCGGGTGTCGGGCGCGTGGCCTTTGTCGCCGATGGGCAAGGCGTGCCATTCTATATCATGGCACCGACGCCGCCTGCCGATAATCCGGACGCCACGAGCAACGCATTTGCTGCGACACAGCCCATGGTCGGGCATTGTGCATGGAATGAACTGGCCACGACTGATCCAAAAGATGCGAAGGCTTTCTACAGCCAGCAATTTGGATGGGAACAGGATGGCGACATGGATATGGGCCCGATGGGCAAATATGAATTTTTAAAGGTTGGCGATGAGCGCGGCTTCATGCTCGGAGCGCTCATGCCCAAACCCGATGAAATGCCGCAATCAGCCTGGACCTATTATTTCCGCGTGCCCGACATTGATAAAGCTGTGGTAGCGATAAACGCGAATGGCGGCACGGTCACATGGGAACCAACCGAAATCCCGGGCGGTGATTACTCGCTGAGCGCTATAGATCCGCAAGGTGCCAATTTTGCACTGGTCGGGCCGAGAAAATAGGCCTCAGCGTTCGTTATAACCTTTGCCCTTGAGGATCTTTTCCCGGCTTTTTTCAATGCGGGCAATACGGGTTTTGGACTGTTTGGCGTCCGAAAAGTGAAGGATATATCCGCGGCGGCGTCCGGGGGTGAGTGTATCAAACGCTTCGGCCAGTTCCGGTTCACCGTCCAGTATGTCGACTAATTCATCGGGATAGGTGAGGTTTTCTTTTGCGTCGAAGTCAACCTCCAACCCGTCCTTTTCCGCTTGGATCGCCTTTGCGATATAGGCTTTGATAATGCTTTCGCTGTCGATAATTTCTTGCAGCCCGCTGAAGCGCATCTGGCGCATGGCTTGCGAATGTTCGCCGGGCTTCACCAGCATATTCTTGTCATCCTCTAACAGCGCGCCTTTGAAAAACCCTATCGCGCAATAGTCCTTCATCGCAAAGATGATGACGGCATTACTCCCCTGATAGGAGTAGCAGAGCTTGCCCCATTTCACGCTTTCTTCCAGTTCGCACTCCAGAATAAGGGCACGTAGTTTTTCCCGCTCTTCCTGCCATTGGGGCTTGTTCAACAGCTTTTCGACTTCCGGATTATTTTGCTTTTGCGTCATATTATCTCCTCTCCATCAGGCTGCTCCGTAAACAGAATCGGCTGCGGGCCAAGCTCGTTATTATCATTTTTTGCTCAGTTTTGATGTCCCGCTTTACGAATATCAAATTACATAGTAATCTAAGTAATTATGCACTATGCGGTCACGCTACCGGTTCCTGTCACACCGGTCGATACAACATGCTAAGGCTTTCACAGATGATTCTGAAGGAACAACATGACTGAAACATATACAGGCAACGGGCCGCTGGAAGGAATCCGGGTCGTCGAGATGGGGCAATTAATCGCTGGTCCTTTTTGCGGACAGTTGCTTGGCGATATGGGCGCTGAAATCGTCAAACTGGAAGCGCCTGAAACGGGCGACCCGATGCGGCATTGGGGACAGGGTGACAAACCAAGCTGGTGGCGTGTTGTAGCGCGGAACAAATATTCGGTCGCCTGCAACCTGCGTTCGGCGGAGGGGCAGCAACTGGCCCGCGACTTGATCGCAAAGGCCGATATATTGATCGAGAATTTCCGCCCCGGCACGCTGGAGAAATGGAACCTGGATCCCGCCGAGCTGCGTAAAACCAATCCCGGACTGATCGTCGTGCGTGTGTCCGGCTATGGTCAGACCGGCCCCTATTCTGCGCGTGCCGGATTTGGCGGCATTGGCGAGGCGATGGGCGGGTGGCGCGGCATTGTCGGCCATCCCGACCGTCCGCCAGCGCGCATGGGTGTGTCCATAGGCGACACGCTTGCGGCAAGCTATGGCTGCATGGGGGCGCTGGCTGCGCTCCACCACCGCGACAAAACCGGCGAGGGTCAGATCGTTGATTCCGCGCTTTACGAAGCAGTGTTGCAGGTGATGGAATCGACCATATCCGACTATTCGACCAGCGGCACCAAGCGTAAGCGCACCGGTTCCACCCTTCCCGCTATCGCGCCGTCCAATGTCTATCCGTGTAGTGACGGCGAATATCTGATCGGTGCCAATCAGGACGGCGTTTTCGCGCGGCTGGCCGAAGCGATGGGACAGCCCGAACTGGCTACCGACGAACGCTATGCCACCCACCTCGCCCGCGGTGCGCGGCAGGAAGAGCTGGATGCGCTCATCAGCGAATGGACACAGACGATGACGATCGAGGAACTGGAAGCCAAGATGATCGAAGCCGGTGTTCCCGCCGGACGCATCTATGATGCCGAGGACATGATGGCCGACCCGCATTTTGCAGCGCGTGAAGCATTAGTGAGCGTCCCCGATGCGGAGTTTGGCGAAGTCACCATGCAGAATGTCTTCCCCAAAATGTCCAAAACCCCCGGCAGCGTGCGCCGTCCGGCTCCGCTCACGATCGGTCAGGATAGCGATGATGTCATCCAGCGCTGGTTAGGCGGCGAGGAAGCGGGAGAATGAATCCCCTCGCTACAGATTGAAGCCTGTATTTGAAATATCAAGAACGTCACCGCATTGGTCACAGACCGGCACATATTGCAGCTTGTGGCCGCAGGGCGTGTGCGTCAGAATCAACGGCGGCCCTTTTTCATCGGCAAACCAGCGGTCGCCCCATTGAAGCAGTGCCAGCAAGACAGGATAGAGATCACGGCCCTTTTCGGTGAGCCTATATTCAAAGCGCTGTTCATTCGCTGAATAGGGAATGGCCTTGATGATATCCTGTTCCTGAAGCCGCTCCAGCCGGTCGGACAGGATATTGGTGGCCATTGCCGTATCACGCTGGATCTCGTCAAACCGGTTAATCCCGGTGAAGCAGGCCCGAACGACCAAAGTTGCCCAGCGGTCCCCGAAAAGCTCTATGACCGAGTCCGTCATAGTGCGATTACCGCGCTTTGCGCTTGCCGCTGCGGTCTGCTTACGGCGCCGACCATAGACGGGGGTAACCTGACTAAGCCCTGGACCCGCCGCCCAGCTTACATCCCGGGGATCAATTTCTGTTTTACACTCAACGCAGGTTGGCTGGGGAATAGTTTCATTGCCGCATTCTCTATGGAACATCCGCACTTCAAACCCGCGCGCACCCCATTCCCATCGCCGCTGCCAGCGAAGGATCATCAACGCGACAGGAAACAGCCCCCTGCCCTTTTCGGTCAGCCGATATCCTTTTTGACGCTGGGTATCTTTAGTGAAGACATCGGTTTCAACCAGCTTGACCAGACGGTTGCTCAGAACCGAACGCACTATGCCGGTTTCTTCCAGAAATTCCTGAAAACGACCCTTGCCCAGAAAGGCCTGCTCCATGATCAGAAGCACCGGAACATCGCCAACCACTTCCAGAGCGCGCCAAATCGAGCAAGCCCGAATGGTGTCAATCTTCATGGTTCATTTCCCAGTTACCTTGTGCCAATTGCCCTCCAATCGCACA
>JADMKQ010000020.1 GCA_015478735.1 Sphingorhabdus sp.
GGTTGACGGGGCGTTGCTTTACGATGCGAATGATCCGGCACGTCGTCCTGTCAGTGATTTCGAGCTGGGCCAGCCGGGTGAAGGAGATGTGAAATGAAGCGCATTACAGCAATATTCGTTTCGACTCTCGCTCTTATGGCGGCTCCTGTAGCGGCGGAAACCATCGCCATTACCGGCGGAAAGGTTGTTGCCGGCGACGGTAGCGCGCCGATGGACGGTGCGACTGTTGTCATCCGTGACGGTTATGTTCAGGCGGTCGGCACCAATGTCGCCATTCCCGCCGGTGCGCGGCAGATTGATGCGACGGGCAAATGGGTAACGCCGGGGATATTCGCCGGGTTCAGCCGTGTCGGCCTTGCCGAGGTGGAAGGGGTCAGTTCGACCAATGACATTAACGCGGCGGGATCGGTATTCTCTGCGGCCCTCGATGTGCAATATGCCGTCAACCCGTTTTCCGCGCCGATTGCGGTAAGCCGGGCAGCCGGTGTAACGCGAGCCGTGGTTTCACCCGGCTCCGGCAAGTCCATATTCGGTGGCTATGGTGCGGTTATCGACCTGGGGCAGGACAGCAACCCGATTACCCAGGCAAAGGCTTTCCAGTTTGTCGAACTGGGCGAAACGGGGCAGAGCAAGGCAGGGGGCAGCCGTTCCGCGGCGCATATCCTTTTCCGCGCCATGCTGAACGAAGCACAGACCTATGCCCGCAATCCTTCGCTGTTCGACAGCGACCTGATGAAAGCATCCGATGCCAAGGCGCTGCTTCCGGTTATCAATGGCACAACGCGGCTATTAGTGCATGTGGAGAGTGCCAACGACATTCTGAAAGTGCTCGACCTTCGCAAGGATTTTCCGGCGCTGAAACTGGTGCTGGTCGGAGCGAATGAAGGATGGCGCGTGGCGGAAGCGATTGCGGCTGCCAAAGTGCCGGTGCTGGCTTCTGCACTGACCAACCTGCCTGCCGCTTTTGAGGGGCTGTCCGCAACACAGTCCAATATCGGACGGATGAAACAGGCGGGCGTCGAAGTCGCGATCGGGATGATTAACGACAATGATACGCACCAGATCCGCTATTCCGCGCAATATGCCGGTAATCTGGTCGCGCTTAACAAGATACCGCGTGCCAACGGGCTAAGCTGGGACGAGGCATTTGCTGCCATCAGTTCCAAACCCGCAGAGATCATGGGCATGGGCGGTCAGCTTGGCTCGCTTAAGGCCGGGCGCCGGGGCGATGCGGTGATCTGGTCCGGTGATCCGCTGGAGCTTTCCACGCAGGTCGAGAATGTGTTTATCGACGGGGTCGAGCAATCGCTTTCCAACCGGCAGCAACGCCTGCGCGAACGCTATCGCAATCCGGCTCCGGGCGCTTTGCCAAAGGCTTACGATTAGGGGAGAGGGGTAGTAAGGAGCCGGGTTTTTCCTGATCCTTGCTATCCCCAAAGTTCACAAAGTTCACACCAAGGAACCGCGCTTTTCCGCCAAAACCTGCTCAAGCTGTTGGAGATTTCCAACATGGGGAACGCGCGCCTTGAAACGGGCCATTGAACGGGCGCGCGCATACGGGAAAAATATTCAAAGCTGAGAAAGAACCTGTCCGGCACTATCACAGCTCTGATATTGTAGGACAGCCCTTTCTGCCCGCGCTGCCCGCCCGCTAGATCCGGGTCAGAGCCGGACCATCGACAAGGCGGTCTTGGTATAGCGCGGACCGGATGTGCCGCCTACGGGCGCGGCCTTTTCCAGTTCATCAAGGTCGGCATCGCTCAAGCTGATATCGACAGCGGCCATCGAGTCTTCCAGCGTCGCGCGGCGTTTGGAGCCGGGGATCGGGACGATGAAATCCCCCTGCGCCAACAGCCATGCCAGAGCGATTTGTGCTGGCGAGCGGCCATGGCGCTGGGCCACCTGTTTGACGGTATCGACCATTTTCAGGTTCTGGCCGAAATTCTCTTCAGAATAGCGCGGGTCGTTGCGGCGGTAATCATCTTCGTCCAGATCATCGCGGCTGGTAATCTGCCCGGTCAGGAATCCGCGGCCAAGGGGGCTGTAGGGAACAAATCCGATGTTCAGATCCTGACAAACCGGCAAGATTTCCTCTTCCACTTCGCGTTCCCACAGGGAATATTCCGATTGCAAAGCGGTGATCGGGTGGACCTTGTGCGCTCGTTTGATCGTATCGGCTCCGGCTTCCGAAAGCCCCAGATAACGCACCTTTCCGGCCTGAACCAGTTCTGCCATCGCGCCAACCGTATCCTCGATCGGCACGGCGGGATCGACGCGGTGCTGGTAAAACAGGTCGATCACATCAACGCCCAGCCGCTGAAGCGAGGCATCACAGGCCCGGTGCACATTCTTGGGCGATGAATCGACGCCAAGCTTGCCCGGAGTGCTGAAGTCAAAACCGAATTTGGTGGCGATGACCAGACGGTCGCGGCGGCCTTTTATGGCCTGACCCAAAAGCTCCTCATTCTTGAACGGGCCGTAAATCTCTGCGGTGTCGAAAAATGTCACGCCCAATTCTATCGCGCGGTCGAGTGTTGCCAGGCTTTCTGCCATGTCGGCCTGACCATACATACCGCTGCCAATCCCGAACATCGGCATACAGCCCAGCCCCAGCGCCGATACTTCCAGTTCGTTACCGAGTTTACGATATTTCATTATTACTGATCCTTTGAAGCTAGTTTTTGTCTGTCCAAATAGCCGAAAATCTCTCGCTTGATCTCCGGCGCGAATATGTAAAGCGCGATAATATTGGGGATGGCCATCAGGAAGAACGCACTATCAATCAGCTTTATGACCTGCCCCAGTTCCAGAACCGCGCCGATGGGCAAAGATATAACATAGATGATTTTGTAAACCCATATTGCCGGCTTGCTATGCCCGAATAAATAGCACCATGCCTGTTGCCCGTAAAAGCCCCACGCGCACAGGGTGGAATATCCGAACAGGAACACCGCTACCGCGAGCATATAGGGGAACCAGTCGGCAACCGTGGCAAAAGCGGCGGACGTGATCTCGATCCCTTCGGCATCACCGACATAGGTTCCGGCAACGACCATCGCAATCGCGCCCAGCGAACAGATGATAACCGTGTCGATAAAAGGCTCCAGCAACGCAACCAGCCCTTCCGATGCCGGTTCATTGGTGCGGACCTGCGTATGGGCAATGACCGCAGAACCAATGCCGGATTCCGAAGAGTAAACCGCGCGGCGCATTCCGACGACAAACGCGCCGATAGCGCCGCCCGCCACGGCGTCTCCGGTAAAGGCGTCTGATATAATCAATGCGAGGGCGGCGGGAATCTGCTCAAAATTCATCGCCAAAATGGCAAAGACCCCGCCCAGATAGACCAGACCCATTGTCGGGACGACAGCAGCCGTTACCCGTGCCAGCCAGCCGACGCCGTTGATGACCACGATGCCGACCAGTGCGGCCATGATGATCCCGTAGATCAGCGGTTCGGTAAAGCCGGTGACAGCCGCCATTTGCACATAGCTCTGATTGACCTGAACCAGCGGAATAGCGCCGAACAGCGCCAGAAACGCATAGATACCGCCAAGGATCAGCCCGCCCTTGATAAAGCCTTTCGAGGCCAGCCCGTTCTTTATCGTATACATCGGGCCGCCGCGCACGTCGCCGCCGGGCATAACTTCGCGATATTTCAGGCCCAGCGTGACCTCGGCACATTTCAATGCCATGGCCATCCAGCCGATGACAAACATCCAGAATGCCGCGCCCGGCCCGCCGGTGGAGAGCGCAATCGCAACGCCCGCAATATTGCCCAGACCGACTGTGCCCGACAATGCCGTGGACAGCGCGGAAAAAGGCGACATATTGCCGGGTTGGTCCGGACTGGAAAACTTGCCCTTTAGCACGCGGATGCCCGCGCCCATGGCACGCAGGTTGATGAAGCGAAGGTAGAGGGTGAAAAACAGCATCGGGATCGCCAGCCACAGCACCACCAGCTCGATCGTGATGCCCAATAATGTAACCTGAAAGAAAACCAGATCGGACAGGCGGTTTATCAGATCGTTCAGAATATCTATCATTTTACCGCATTGTTCCCTGTTTCGGCTTTATCCCGCTGTACCCAGACGCTAAGGCCTAATGAACCGCAGCGCTATCTTTACGCGTTTGCACCAAATGGGGAATGGGACCTGTTATGGCAAAGAAATTTTTTGGCACCGACGGAATCCGCGGCCTGACCAACAAGCATCCGATGACGGCTGAAATCGCCATGAAGGTGGGGCAGGCGGCCGGGCGGCATTTTGTGCGCGGAAACCATCGCCACCGGGTCGTGATTGGCAAGGATACCCGGCTTTCCGGCTATATGATGGAAAACGCGCTGGTCGCGGGCTTTACCAGCGTGGGCATGGATGTCGTGCAGGTGGGGCCAATGCCGACACCTGCGGTTGCGCTGCTCACGCGGTCGATGCGGGCTGATCTCGGCGTGATGATTTCGGCCAGCCACAATCCTTTCTACGACAATGGTATAAAACTATTCGGCCCCGACGGTTTCAAACTGTCTGACGAGGATGAGCTTAAGATCGAACGCTATCTGGGCGAGGATGCAAAGCTTGTCCCTGCCGAGGATATTGGCCGGGCCAAACGCTTTGAAGACGCGCGGGGGCGTTATATTCACGCGGTTAAAATGTCGCTGCCGGACCATATCCGTCTTGATGGCCTGAAAATCGTCGTCGATTGCGCGAACGGCGCTGCTTATCAGGTCGCTCCTGCGGCCTTATGGGAACTGGGCGCCGAACTGGTCGCCATTGGCGTTGATCCCAATGGCAAGAATATCAACCATAAATGCGGCTCGACCGACGTCGGGACATTGCAGGAAACGGTTGTCGCCAGCGGCGCGGATATCGGCATTGCGCTGGACGGGGACGCCGACCGCCTGATCGTGGTGGACGAGAAGGGCAAGATTGTTGACGGCGACCAGATCATGGCGCTGATCGGGTCAAGCTGGAGCCGCAATGGCTTGCTGACCGGTGATGGCATCGTGGCGACAGTGATGTCCAACCTGGGGCTGGAGCGGTTTCTGGCATCGCAAAAGCTGGACCTCGTCCGCTCGAAAGTCGGCGACCGCTATGTTCTGGAAGAAATGCGAAAAGGCGGCTTCAATGTTGGCGGTGAGCAATCGGGTCACATGATCATGCTCGATCACGGCACGACCGGCGATGGCACGATCGCTGCCTTGCAGGTTTTGCGCGAACTGGTCGAGAGCGGCAAGCCGGCCAGCGAATTGCTCCACCTGTTCGATCCGGTGCCGCAGTTGCTGAAGAATGTGCGCTATGGCGGCGGTGCGCCTCTGGACGATGCCAAGGTGAAATCGGTTATCGCAGAGGCAGAGAAAGAACTGAACGGCACAGGGCGGCTCGTCATCCGGGCATCGGGAACAGAACCGCTGATCCGCGTGATGGCGGAGGGCGACAATAGCGATCAGGTGCATGCAGTGGTGGACCGTATTTGCAGCGTCGTTGAAGATGTTGCTGCCCCGTGCGCGGCATGAGCATGACGCAGCGATGAGCAAGACTTGCCCGCGCGTCCTCTCCATCGCCGGTTCCGATAGCGGCGGCGGGGCAGGGATACAGGCGGATATCCGGACGATCAGCAACCTTGGCGGCCATGCGATGACCGCGATTACGGGCATTACCGTGCAAAATAGCGTAGGCGTGACAGCAGCCGAGCTGATGACGCCGGAGCTTGTGCTGGCCCAGGTCAAGGCCGTTGTGGATGATTTCGGCGTTGATGCGATAAAGATCGGTATGCTGGGATCGCCGGAAATCGCGCTGGCGGTTGCGGGCTTCCTGAAATCCCTGCGCGATGTTCCGGTCATCTTTGACCCCGTGATGGTGGCAACTAGCGGAGCGGCGCTGGCGGATGAGCGGACGGTTGCTGCTTTTCAGGGGCTTATTCCGCTGAGCAGCCTGGTGACGCCCAATCTCGACGAGATGGAGCGGCTGGGCGGGGAAAGCGTGATTGCGGATTACAGCGTGCCGTTTCTGGTCAAGGGCGGCCACGGCGATGATGGGCAGAGCGCGAGCGTGATCGACAGGCTGGTCGACATGCATGGCGAGCAGGAACGCTGGGAAGGCAGCCGGATCGTCACGCGCCACAGCCACGGAACCGGCTGCACATTATCGGCAGCGATTGCGACATATCTGGGCCATGGCGAAAGCCTGAGCGACGCGATTGGCAAGGCGCGGGAATATGTCCGGGCCAGCCTGAAAGCAGCGCCCGGCTATGGCGCTGGCCATGGTCCGATGGGTGTGCCCAGACTATGAGTTCCATGATGCTCAAGATGATTGCAGGCGTTGATGAAGCGGGCAGGGGGCCGCTGGCTGGCCCGGTGGTTGCGGCTGCGGTGATATTGCCGGACGGGCACGGCATAGAAGGGCTGGACGACAGCAAGAAGCTGACCGCGAAAAAGCGCGCCGATCTGGAAATTGAAATATTAAGTAAATGCTTTTATTTCATAGGCTTGTGCAATGAATCAGAGATTGATTCTATCAATATATTACAGGCCACAATGCTGGCCATGACCCGCGCGGCTGATGGATTGGCGCAAAGGCCGGATTATATATTGGTCGATGGCAACCGCTTGCCGACATGGAACCATCAGGCCGAGGCCGTCATCGGCGGTGATGCCATTCATCCCTGCATTTCTGCGGCTTCCATATTGGCCAAGGAATATCGCGACCGGATGATGATCGCGGCGGCGCAGAAATATCCGCAATATGGCTGGGAACGGAACAAGGGCTATGGAACGCCAGAACATCTCGCTGCGCTCCGGCAATATGGGCCGACACCGCTGCACCGCAAAAGCTTTGCGCCCGTCGCTCAATATTCGCTGCTCTGACGGGTAGCGTTACGGATAATTGTCATGCCGGGGACTCCGGATCGACCGGCGCGAAAAATATTTGCATTTTTTTCCGCTTTACTGACACTTGCGAGTCTTTTTCGTCACACCACTAGGGATTGAGTCCGCGCATCGGGCCAAGACTCCATATCTGGTGAGGGGACTCGTTTCGTTCTCATTTGCAAAATCCCGTTAACCATTAAAACACGCCTTTAACCTAGGTTAACGGCCTTGACCGCTGGCCGCGAAGGACTCACCGTGCGAGCCACTTCAGTCAAAAAGGCAAATTTATGGGTATTATTGAGCGTATTAAAACGCCCGCACCAAAAGCAAAAACACGGGCCGCGACAAAAACCGCGCCGTCAAAAAAAGCGGCCGTTGATCTGCCGCTGAACCAGATTTTGAAGATGGACTGTGTCGAGGCAATGAAATCCTTGCCCGATGAATCCGTCGATATGGTTTTTGCCGATCCGCCCTATAACCTGCAACTCGGCGGTGATTTGTTTCGGCCGGAAGGCGGGCAGGTCGACGCGGTGGATGACGCCTGGGACCAGTTCGAGAGCTTTGCAGTTTATG
>JADMKQ010000021.1 GCA_015478735.1 Sphingorhabdus sp.
CGGCTTTGTCCGTTAACTTGTTCTCTTCTTCCTCCTCCGCCCCTTCGAGATTTGCGAGGGTCAGGCCGAGCAGTCTTACGCCGTTTTCAACCGGAAGGATGCTGTTCAGCAATTCGCGGCCGATGACTGCGAATTCGGATTTATCCTCGACATTACGGTCCAGTGAGCGGGAGCGGGTGATTTGGCGGAAGTCGGCATATTTGGCTTTCAGGGTGACCGTTCGCCCTTGCGCACCTTTCTTTTCGATACTGTTCCAGACAATGTCGATAATTTTCTCCAGCGCCTCTTCCAATTCCACTTCATTGACCAGATCCGCCGCATAGGTGCGCTCGCCGCCAATGGATTTGCGGATGCGGTGGGGTTTGACTTCGCGGTGGTCCACGCCGCGCGAGGCCCGGTAGAGATAACCGGCGGACTTGCCGAAATGCTGTTGCAGGAAGGCTTCGGTCTGCGCCCGCAAATCCGCGCCGCTGTGTATGCCAAGCGCCGCCATGCGTTCAGCGGTTTTCGGACCCACGCCAAAAAAGCGCCTGACCGGCAAGCTGGCAACAAACTCCGCGCCCTGATGAGGCTTGATAACGCATATTCCGTCCGGCTTGTTCTGGTCCGATGCAATTTTGGCGATGAACTTGTTATAGCTTACCCCCGCGCTGGCGGTCAGGCCGGTCTGTTTCTTTATCTCTGCACGGATCATCTCTGCAATGCGGGTGGCATTGCCGATCCCCATCTTGTCATGCGTCACGTCAATATAGGCTTCGTCCAGCGACAAGGGTTCGACCATATCGCTATGGGTATAGAATATGGCGCGGATTTGCCGGGACACTTCCCGGTAAACATCAAAACGGTGATCCACGAAAATCAGGTCGGGACAGCGCCGCTTGGCCGTCACCGATGCCATGGCGGAGCGCACACCATATTTGCGTGCTTCATAGCTTGCCGCCGCGACCACCCCGCGCGCCAACGAACTGCCGACCGCCACGGGCTTGCCCCGCAGATCAGGATTGTCGCGCTGCTCGACGCTCGCAAAAAAGGCATCCATGTCGATATGGATGATTTTGCGGATACCGGTATGCTGCGTCATCGTTGCTCTTGGAAGGCCCTGCGATACTGGGCCATGAGCGGAGCCGGGACTGCCATCTGTACCATCGGCGGGAAGCTGGCCCGTGCGCCGCAGCTTATATAATTTTGCGCATCACCAGTGTCTGGTCCGGTTTCCGGCAATTCCTCTTCGGCAGACAAACGGCCGTTCTGGTAAACCTCTATCCGCCCGTCATGATAGCGCAGCACCGGAAACATGCGCCGAGCGCCATTGGCAGGCCCGGACAAGCTATACCAGCCACTTGCCGGATCAAAGCGAAGCCCCTTGACCCGCAGGCTGCATAGATGGGCATTGGCGCCCACGGCCTCGCCCGCCGCTTCGATGCTGCCATCCACGCTGCGCTTCACCCACAGGCTGGACCGCGATGCTCCTGCCAGAACCGGGACTAGATCGGCATAGCTTTGCGAGCCTGTCACCTCTTCACCCAGCGGCAGGACAGATTCCAGAAACAGCGCTTCTTCGCCGGACAGCAGCCACTCCGGTTCACCCAGCAAGCCGATCAATCTGCCCACGCGCTGGTCATAGGACTGGCGCAAACACGCAGCGATATCCGGCTGGACAGCGCAGCCATTGCGTTTGGCCAGCCATGCTTTTTGCGCGCCCTCCACATCCTTGCCGCGTTTTCGCACCTGTTTATAGAGCGCCGCCATTTGCCGGTCATATTGCCGGATCAGGCTGTTCTCTTCGGCGCAGATTTGCTTTTCCACCGCCGTTTGCGCGGCGCTGCAATCGAACGAAGGCGTGTCATCTTGTTCCCTCGCCAATGCAGAGGCCATCAGGACCGCCCATGTTTCGGGCAGCACCATCACCTTTTCATCGCCGCCGGACAGGAATATCCCGCCCATGCTCATCGCGTCCTTGAAATCGGTCAACTGGCGCGGGCTGATAATGGTCTGATTCAAAATCGCACCGGTCATGTCGGCATCGTAGAAGCCAAAGCTACTCCAGTCCGAAAAGGCGAGATTCGCGCCGCGCACGCTCATCCCGCTGCGCGCCAAGGGACAGCCATCGGCAACGGTAATTCCGCAATCAAAACGAAAGCCGGTCAGATTGGCTTCGTCCAGTTTCAATCCCTCGACATCGCCGTCCCAGCCGCCGTCCAGCTTGCCGCTCGACCAGTCTGCGCCGCTGGCATTGGCACGTGAAATATTGCTGCTGCGGATCAGGATATCCGTCATGACCGCGCCGCTCATGTTCGCGCCGCTCATATCCGCGTTGATAAAGCCCAGCCCGGCCGCGCTGGTTCCGGTCCAGTTCGAGTCGCTGAGATCGCTTCCCTCAAAACAGATATTGGAGAGTTTTACCGCAGTAAAATCCCATGCGGAAAAATTACCGCCCTCGATCAATATGGTTTTTCCGTCCGCCGCCGCGCTATAGTCGGCAAGCTGCTGCGGGGAGGTGATTTTCGTGCCGTCATAGCTTTGCAGAGGCGCGGCCCTGCGGTAATCCTCGTCGCTCTTGTCGTTTGAAAAATGGATGTTTTTGACCGCATATTGGCAGCCCGGAACCGGCGGCGTTGGCAATTGCGCGGCGGCGGGTTCTGATGAAAACAGGACCAGCATAGCAGCCAATACCAAAAGCGCGGGAAGATAATATGTTGATTTCAATCCGGTCACGAATTTGCAATTACACCTGATTCATTGTGTGAGCATTTAATAATTACCCTATAGCCATGAAGAATATTAGTTGCCATAGCCCAGCCATGCAAAACCCCAGGCCACCCTTCCCGATCGGACGAACCGAGCTTATCGTCCTGATGGCGAGCCTGATGTCGCTTAACGCCATGGCGATTGATATCATGCTGCCGGCGCTTGGTCTGATTTCTGACGATTTCGGTCTGAAGAACGAAAACGACCGGCAATGGATCATCACATCCTATATTTACGGCATGGCCATCGGCTCGATTATCTATGGATCGCTGGCCGACAGATATGGCCGCAAGCCGATTTTGCTCGTGACCATCTCGATCTATATCGGCTTTGGGATATTCTGCGCGTTTAGCCAGAATTACGATTATCTGCTGATCGCCCGGTTCATTCAGGGGCTTGCCGCGTCGGCGATGGGCGTGCTGGCGAACAGCATCATCCGCGACCGTTACGAAGGCGATGCAATGGCGCGCACCATGTCGACCATCATGATGGTGTTCATGATCGTGCCGGTGCTGGCGCCGATGGTCGGGCAGTTCATCCTGCTTTTTGCGGACTGGCACGCGATATTCATCTGGCTTTCCGTGTTCGGCCTGATCATCTTTTTATGGGTTCTGATGCGGCTTCCCGAAACGCTGAACCCCGATGACAAGATAAAGATCAACTACGCTTCTGTCATCAGCACATGGAGCTATGTGATGCGGAACCGCAATTCGGTTGGCCATGTTTTTGCCAGCGGGTTGATGGTGGCGCCGATGTTTGCGTTCATTGCCTCTGCCCAGCAGATTTTCGTCAATGTATTTGATGCGGGCGATATTTTTGTGTTCATTTTTGCGGCCAATGCAACGGCTATGGCCGTTGGTAACTTCGTCAACTCGCGTATCGTCACACGCTATGGCGCGCGGCGGATTTCACAGGTTGCGCTGATATTCTTCATCCTGGTTTCGCTTATCCATCTCGGCATCACGCTGGCAGGATGGCTTACCTTGCCTCTATTCGTGATCTTGCTGGCTGCCTCCATGGGCATGGTCGGCTTTACCGGCGCGAATTTCAGTTCGATCGCGATGCAGCCCTTTGCCAAGGGTGCGGGCGTGGCGTCTTCGTTCCAGAACTTCACGCGGACCTTGCTGTCGGCGGGGATTGGCGGGTCCATTGGCCTGCAATTTGACGGAACGACGCTGCCGCTGATTATCGGCTTTTCGATTTGCGGCATTGTCGCTTTTCTGTTCATTTTATGGGCGGAAAAAGGCGTATTGTTCCGCCGTGTCCAGACCGCACCACGAACACGCGCGCGCTAGACCCTGTTCAATTTTGATTGAATCAAAATTGGGGCCTAGTTTATTGTTTTACCGTGATTTCCGAGCCGTGAAATGTTCCATTTCACTCGAAACCACTCTAGTTTTTATCCATTCCGGCGATCCACTCGCTCAGCAAAGCCGCGCCTTCTTCATGGACCAGTGATCGGCCCACTTCCGGCATGGCTACGCCTGCTTCCAGACTTTTCAGCCGGTATAGCATGATGCTTTTATCCGGCTCGCCCGGCGCAATGGCAAAGGCCAGACCGCCGCTCCCGCGTCCGGCAGCGACAGGGCGCTTGCCGATGCCCAGATGCACGGATGATGCTTCCTCATAGGTCAGGAACAGTCCCGAATTGCTCGCCGAGCCTTGCCGGTTGTGGCAATGGGCGCAGTTTATGTCGAGATATGCGCGGGCGCGCTGTTCCAGCGGCTTTGTCGTGTCTGCATAGTCCGGCATCGCGGCGTAATCGCTGGCCGGGATTTTCAGTAAGTCATTGGCGCGCAGCATGGCGAGCGTGTCCGGCGACAGGTTCCTCAGCTTTGGCCCGATCGGCATGACCGCGCCAGAGAGCGAGTGACATTCCTTGCACTGGTTCTTGTTCGGCACGGCATAGCTGATGCTCTGGAC
Organism: Sphingorhabdus sp.; assembly: GCA_015478735.1. Lineage (GTDB taxonomy): Bacteria > Pseudomonadota > Alphaproteobacteria > Sphingomonadales > Sphingomonadaceae > Parasphingorhabdus. Next base: position 4,672 of record JADMKQ010000021.1, read on the forward strand.
CTCGCCCGACGGGTCGGTAAAGCGCACCGGAATCCGCGTCCCTGCTACTTTTAGCGTCGCCTCCGTCTGCGCGTCATTCCAGACATAGGGCAAGGCGATCCAGCCATCGGAGCGATGCAGCATGACGCGGGTTTCGAGCAGCCTGTCCTTGCCGTCAATCTTGTACCCAAAGCTCTTGATCAGCGCGGAACCGACCGGGAATTGCACCACGCCCTCTTCATCCGCCACCGCCTGCTCACCCTCCGGGATATAGATATAGCGGTATTTCTCGGCATAATCGCTGAACAAGGGACTGTTGAGCGTATAGAGTTTCACGCCCTGATTGGGCTGCCAGGCGGAAGCATCGGTGAAAAAGCCGAACTCCGCCAGCGTCCGGGGCATGGTATCTGCCAGGATCACCGCGTCCTTAACCGGCGCACCGGCACGGTCCGGCGCTGCGCTGACCGCAAATCCGGCAGTGCACAGGGCGATAGCGGCAATCAGCAAGCGCATTATTTCAGGCGTTCCTCCATCGCGGCGGGAAGCACGACCGGTTGCAATGGCGTGGCCTCTCCCTCAGCGGATTCATAGAGCGAGGGCTGGGCCTCGCTAACCGGCTGCCCCGCTTTGGTGAGGCCCAGGCCAAGCACAGGCACGGCATCGCTGACGATCATGCCGCTGCCCAGCCCGTCATAGATGATCGCGGGGAGCGCACCGCCAAAAGCCGCGGCAAGCTGCACACCGCCCTCAAAATCTGGAGCAAAGCCGGAGCGGCCGTGGATATTGTCGGCAACATAGACATTTCGCGGTGTGGGATCATATTTCGGGTCGTCAAACTTCTCGGTATAGGCGACCACCATCACGTTGGCCGTACCGTTATTGATGATCGCATTATCGGTCACATGCACATTGCGATTGGCCATCACCATCACACCGGTTCCGGCCGGAACGCTGGCGACAATATTGCCTTCGGGGGCGAAATTGCCGGTATTATTGTTGATAATCGCATTGCGCGCGACCAGCACATTATGGCCATCCATCTGCGGCAGGTTCGGCAGGTCAAAGACAAGGATACCGCCGGTATTTTCGGTGACCAGATTTTCCGTCACCTCTGCATCATGGCTGTTTTCAATTTCAATCCCCGCGACGTTTTCAATAGCGGTGTTGCGGCGGACGATGATATTTTTCGACTGGCCGACATAGATCCCGGCATCCGAAGCGCCGCGCACGATGCTATCCTGCACCAATATGTCGCTCGCCTCTACCGGATAGATACCATAAGCGCCGTTGCTGGCCTTTGGCCCGCCGGTCCATTCGACGCGTATGGCGTGATAGACAATCCGGTCAGCGCCCTTGGACTTGATCCCGTCACCCTTGCTGTCCTCAACCGCGAAATCGCGCAGCACCACGTCGTCGGATGTTACCAGCAGCCCCTCGCCCGCGCCAAGCTGTCCGGCAAAACTCAGGACGCTCTTGTCCATGCCAGCCCCGCGCACTGTCACCTCGTTCACATCGAGCGACAGACCGTCGGTAAGGTCAAACCGTCCTTCCCCCAAGGCGACAACATCGCCCGGTTCGGCCAGTATCAATGCTTCCTGCAAGCGTTCCTGCGCGTTTTCGCCAGTTTCTACGGTGATGGTTTTCGCCAGTGCCGGAACAGTGCCAAGCATGGAAAAGCCCAAGGCGGTCGCGGCCAATGCAGTGCGGATCATATCTCTCTCCCTTTTGCATGGGATAATGACGCAATTTTCCGGCTTTGCCAAGAGCATTGACAGACATGTCAGTAATAGCGGTGAAGGACCGGCTTCAACGGCCCGGCGTTACAGTTCCGGTTCTACCGGCTCAACCCCTGACAACATCCAGTCCACAGCGGCATCGCAATGGATTTCGGTGCTGTCATAGATCGGCAGGATATTGGCCTTTGTATCGACGATCATAGCCAGTTCCGTGCAGCCCAGAACGATTGCCTCGATATCCTGCTTGGCAATATTGGTGAGCAGGGTTTTCATCGTCCGCTCCGAATCGCGGGTGGTGCGGCTGAACATCAGTTCGTCGTAGATGATCCGGTCGATTTCCTCTGCCCGTTCCATGTCTGCGGGGACAAGGGTAACGCCCTTGGCAACCAGCCGCTTGCGGTAAAAGCCTTCGGTCATCACGTTATGCGTGCCGACCAGCGCCGCTCTTTTAATACCGTCGGCTTTCATCCTGTCGCCGATACAATCCGCAATATGGAGGACCGGCACATTCACTGCCGCGGCAACCTGACTATGGATCTTGTGCATCGCGTTGGAGCAGATGAGGATCGCCGTAGCACCTGCCTCTTCCAGCTTTTTGGCCGAACGGATCATCAGGTCCGCCGCCGCGTCCCAGTCATCGTGAAGTTTTAATCGCGCGACATCATTATAATTGACGCTTTCGATCAACAGATGGGCGCTGTTAAATCCGCCCAGACGACGCTGGACCTCGCTATTGATCCGGCGATAATAGGTTTCTGTCGAGACCCATGACATGCCGCCGATAAGACCAATTGTACGCATTTTTATCGCTTTCTGCCTATAGTCTGCATCGCCCAAAGAGCGCGGTGTAACATTTCAGGAAATTGTCGGCTGGCCCGCCGTAACTATAGCGGGCCAACGCAACATCAAAGCGCTTTAACAATGTCCTCGCACATTTTCTTTGCATCGGCGAGAAGCATCATCGTCTGGTCCATGTAGAAGACTTCATTGTCCACACCGGCATAGCCGACGCCGCCCATCGAGCGTTTGACAA
>JADMKQ010000022.1:0-4609 GCA_015478735.1 Sphingorhabdus sp.
CCAGCCCATCCAGTTTCCGAAGCTGGAGCGGAGACAGGCGGTCCAGCTTCGGAAACTGGATGGGCTGGGCAAGCTGCGTGACCGCAATGCCGGGGACATTACCATCAACGAATTTATCAAGCGGACCAAGGCATTGCAGGACCCTGAAATCCTGGCCGTTGTAACATCCTCCGGGGTTGTTTGCGCTTTCTAGCAACGCCCCGTTAGGGCAGCGAAACTCCTGTATTCCTGACATATTTCCCGCGGGAAAGAGCGATCACCCCGTAACGCGCGCGATAATCATTCGTGCGACTCCCATATGGTGCATGAAAATTATCTGAAATCAGGGTGGAATTACCGCCCTGACTGTGCTTAAGCCCTTCGCAAGACTCGCTTAACCGATATATAGAAAGGCGTTGCACCGTCCCATGAATATCCATGAATATCAGGCCAAAGAACAACTCGCCAAATATGGCATCAGCATCCCTGCCGGCCATGCCGCTCTGACTGTTGAAGAAGCCGTCGCAGCCGCAGAAAAGCTGCCTGGGCCTCTTTATGTGGTGAAGGCACAGATTCATGCCGGCGGACGCGGTAAAGGCAAATTCAAGGAATTGGGACCGGATGCCGGCGGCGGTGTCCGTCTGTCCAAATCGGTCGATGATGTTCGCACCAACGCGACCGAAATGCTGGGCAACACGCTCGTCACCATCCAGACCGGCGAAGAAGGCAAACAGGTCAACCGGCTTTATGTCACCGACGGCGTTGACATTGCCGAGGAATATTATCTTTCCATGCTGGTCGACCGTGCATCGGGCCGGATCGCAATCATCGTCTCTACCGAAGGCGGCATGGACATTGAAGAGGTGGCACATAACACCCCTGAAAAAATCAAGACCATCACCATCGACCCTGCACAGGGCTTTATGCCGCACCACGGCCGCTCGGTCGCTTTTGCGCTGGGTCTTTCCGGTGACCTGAACAAACAGGCTCAGAAACTCGGCAAACAGCTTTACACCGCGTTCACTGACATGGACTGCGAAATGCTGGAAATTAACCCGCTGGTCGAAACCAAGGACGGCCAGCTTATCGTGCTCGATACCAAGATGAGCTTCGACGGCAACGCGTTGATGCGCCACCCCGATCTGGTGGAACTGCGCGACGTGACCGAAGAAGATCCTGCCGAAGTCGAAGCATCGAAATATGACCTCGCCTATATCAAGCTGGACGGCAATATCGGCTGCATGGTCAATGGTGCCGGCCTCGCCATGGCGACCATGGACATCATCAAACTGAACGGCGCGTTCCCGGCAAACTTCCTCGACGTAGGCGGCGGCGCAACCACCGAAAAAGTGACCGCTGCGTTCAAGATCATTCTCGCCGATCCGGCTGTTGAAGGTATCTTGGTTAATATTTTTGGCGGCATCATGAAATGCGACATTATTGCCGAAGGCATTGTCGCGGCTGCGAAAGAAGTCGACCTGTCGGTTCCTCTCGTCGTCCGTCTCGAAGGCACGAATGTTGCCCAGGGCAAGGAAATTCTGGCCAATAGCGGTCTGCCGATTGTTGCTGCCGATGACCTTGGCGACGCTGCGAAGAAAATTGTTGCCCAGGTGAAACAAGCCGCTTGAACGAATTAAGCCCCTCTCCTTTATGGGGAGGGGGCGGGGTGGTGCGGTTTTCTTCGACTATATCCGCCCTGAATATACCTTGCCCAGAGGAGAAGATTCGCATCCACAAGATGCTTCTCTACGGGGGTTTGACGTTTACGTGAACGTAAGTTAAGGCGTTCGCAGAAATTTAAATGAAGGAAACAGCAATGAAAATCCTGGTGCCCGTAAAACGGGTCATAGATTACAACGTAAAGCCGCGGGTAAAGTCCGATGGCAGCGGTGTTGACCTCGCCAATGTTAAAATGTCGATGAACCCGTTTGACGAAATCTCCGTCGAAGAAGCGATTCGCCTGAAAGAAGCAGGTAAGGCAGAAGAAATCGTCGCGGTTTCGGTTGGCCCGCAAAAGGCGCAGGAAACCCTCCGCACCGCGCTTGCCATGGGCGCAGACCGCGCCATTCTGGTTGTGACCGACGAAGAAGTCGAGCCACTGGGCGTTGCAAAGATCCTTGCGAAAATCGTCGAAGAAGAATCACCGAAGCTGGTCATTACCGGCAAGCAGGCGATTGACGATGACAGCAACCAGACCGGCCAGATGCTCGCAGCATTGCTCGGCTGGGGTCAGGGCACGTTCGCCAACACGGTGAATGTCGAAGGCGACAGCATCGAAGTGAAGCGTGAAATTGACGGCGGCCTGCAAACGGTCAAGCTGAACCTTCCCGCTGTTGTAACCACCGACCTGCGGCTCAACGAACCGCGCTATGCGTCGCTGCCGAACATCATGAAGGCAAAGAAAAAGCCGCTCGATGAGAAAACGCCAGCCGATTACGGCGTTGACATCGCGCCGCGCCTCACGACCACCAATGTCACCGAACCTCCTGTCCGTCAGGCCGGTGAAAAGGTTGAAGATGTCGATGCGCTGATCGCCAAACTTAAAGCTGTGGGAGCCATATAATGAAAACGCTCGTACTTGTTGAACATGACAACACAAACATGAAAGACGCAACGCTGGCCGTTGTAACCGCCGCTTCCCAGCTTGGCGAAGTCCATGCTCTCGTCGTCGGCTCCGGCTGTGCCAGTGTCGGCGAACAGGTTGCCAAGGTTGCCGGTGTCAGCACCGTGCATGTTGCGGATGACGCTTCGCTTGCCAACCAGCTTGCGGAAAATGTCGCTCCTCTGGTCGTCACCCTGATGGACAGCCACGACGCGTTCCTGGCGCCTGCGACCACCACCGGCAAAAACATCGCACCGCGCGTCGCAGCCCTGCTCGACGTGATGCAGATTTCCGACATTCTCTCGGTTGAAAGCGAAGACACGTTTACCCGGCCAATTTACGCCGGCAACGCTATCGCCACCGTCAAAACATCGGATGCCAAGAAAGTCATCACCGTTCGCGGCACCGCGTTTGACAAGGCAGCTACCGAAGGCGGCTCAGCCACCATCGAAGCCGTTAGCGGCGCAAGCGATGCGGGCCTCTCGACCTTCGTCAGCGAAGAAATCGCCAAGTCCGAACGTCCTGAACTGACCAGCGCAAAAATCATCGTTTCCGGTGGCCGCGCACTGGGTTCTTCCGAGAAATTCGAAGAAGTCATCACCCCGCTGGCTGACAAGCTTGGCGCAGGTATCGGCGCTTCGCGTGCGGCTGTTGATGCGGGCTATGTCCCCAACGACTATCAGGTCGGCCAAACCGGCAAGATCGTCGCTCCGGAAGTCTACATCGCCATCGGCATCTCTGGCGCGATCCAGCATCTTGCAGGCATGAAGGATTCCAAAACCATCGTCGCCATCAACAAAGACGAAGACGCCCCGATCTTCCAGATCGCGGATATCGGACTGGTCGCCGACCTGTTCAACGCGGTTCCGGAATTGACTTCGAAGCTCTAGAGTGATTTCGAGTGAAATGGAACATTTCACGGCTCGGAAATCACGGTAAAACAATAAACTAGGCCCCAATTTTGATTCAATCAAAATTGAATGGGGTCTAGGAACGACCACCCGCGCCGACTCTCTCGTCATATCGTAGGGTTGGAGGGAAGCCTAAGATATAAAAAACCCCGGTGTGTGAAAACGCCGGGGTTTTTTGTGTCTCTCATAAAAGCTGGATTCCCGTCTGCGCGGGAATGACGGTAATTGCTTAAACCGTAAAACTCTCCCCGCAGCCGCAATCGCCTTTGGAATTGGGGTTGCTGAACACAAAGCCAGCCGTAAAGTCATCTTCCTGCCAGTCCATGGTGGAGCCGATCAGGTAGAGCACGCTGGCACCGTCGACGTAGAATGTGCCGCCGGGTGTTTCGATTTTTTCGTCGAACTTCGCTTCCTCGTTCACATAATCGACCGAGTAGGCCAGCCCTGAACAGCCTCTACGCGGGGTGGATAGTTTTACGCCGATCACGTCTTCCGGCGCCTTGGCCATCAGGTCGGCAATGCGCTTCTCAGCCGCCGGAGTCAGGATAATCGCTGCGGGCATCGCGCGTGTTTTGGTTGTCGTATCGGTCATATCTTTTACTCCAATTTCTCTCTCCCCTGAAGGGGTGAGGGCAAGTCACAACATTCCCAGTTCCAGTTTCGCTTCATCGCTCATCTTCTGCGGGTCCCATGGCGGGTCCCAGACAAGGTTGACCTCTGCATGGCCGACGCCGGGGACGCTGCCGACCTGCATTTCAATTTCGCCGGGCATGGATTCGGCCACAGGGCAATGCGGCGTGGTCAGGGTCATGGTGATGATGGCATGGTTATCGGGTGTCACTTCCACACCATAGATCAGGCCGAGGTCATAGATATTCACCGGGATTTCGGGATCATATATGGATTTCAGCGTATCAATCACCGCTTCATACAGGTCGCCGCCGACATCACCCGCCGGAGTCTCGCTGGGCTTTTGCGCCAGGAAGCCTTCCAGATAATCGCGTTTTCGGCTCAGCTTGCTGGCATCGCTTTCAGCTTCATAGGGGGACGGTGCCATGACTTTCTTTGGCGTATCTTCGGCAGAGTCTACCGCACTATCTTCCACGGCATCTTCCAC
>JADMKQ010000022.1:4709-7409 GCA_015478735.1 Sphingorhabdus sp.
ATCTTCCACGGCATCTTCCACTCTGGCCAGACGCGGCTTTTCTACGCTGTCCACTTCTTCAACCAATATTTTGCGTTCTTCATTCATCGCTTGTTCCTAACCGAAAATCTTTCTGACCCGTTCTACACCCCGGACCAGGGCCGCGACATCCTCTGCGCCGCTGTAAATGCCAAAACTGGCGCGTGCGGTCGCCGGAACGCCAAGATGCTCCATCAAGGGCTGCGCACAATGGTGACCGGCGCGAATGGCGACGCCGCTTTCATCCAATATAGTGGCGATGTCATGCGGATGCACGTCACCGACCGCGAAACTTAATATGCCCATGCCATTGTCGGGGCCGAACAGCCGCACGCCCTCAATCGCACCAAGCGCTTCGCGCGCCGTGGCCAATATGGCATTTTCATGGGCGGAAATCGCATCCAGACCGATCGTCTCGACATATTGAATCGCCGCGTCCAGCCCGACTACTCCGGCTATATGCGGGGTTCCCGCTTCAAACCGGCCGGGCGGCGGTGCATAGGTCGTGCCGTCAAAGCTGACCCGGTCGATCATCGACCCGCCACCCTTCCACGGAGGCATGGCGTCCAGAATTTCATAAGGCGCCCAAAGCGCACCGATGCCGGTCGGACCGTAGATCTTGTGCGCGGAAAATACGTAAAAGTCGCAGCCGATTTCCTGCACATCCACCGGAACCCGCGGTGCGGCCTGACACCCATCCAGCAGCAGCTTCGCACCGACCTTATGTGCCAACCCGGCTGCCCGCTTAACATCCAGTAACGAGCCCAGCACGTTGGAAACATGCGCCAGAGCGACCAGCTTGTGCTGCTCGGTCAGCATGGCTTCCATGGCATCCAGATCAATCTGGCCATCCGGCGTCAAAGGTGCCACATCAATATGCGCGCCCACGCGCTCTGCCAGCAATTGCCACGGCACGATATTGCTATGATGCTCCAGCACTGACAGCATGATGCGATCGCCTTCGCCGATATTGGCACTGCCCCAGCTTTGGGCGACCAGATTGATGCTGTCCGTTGCGCCGCTGGTTAAGACAATCTCGTTCTCGCTTGCCGCATTCAGGAACCCGGCTATCCGTCCCCGCGCCGCTTCATAGGCCAGCGTCATATTGGCGGAGCGTTCATATACTCCGCGATGGACAGTCGCATAATCGGGACCGTAAGCACGGGCGATGGCATCCAGCACCGGCTGCGCCTTTTGCGCGGTCGCGGCAGTATCCAGATAGTGCCATCCTTCGGGGATACCGGGAAAATCGGTGCGGTGATATGCCGTTCCGTCCAGATTCAGCGCACCGTCTTCCTGTTTCCCGTGCTTCATAGGAAGGGTCATGGAAGATGCCTCGTTCATAACAGGTTCTCCAGCAATTTCAGTGCCTTCTGCTCAACCGCTTCGCGCTCCGCCTCATCCATGCAGACAAAGGCGTCAGCGATAAATGCATGGAGCATCAATTTGCGCGCCTGCTCCGGCGGCAGTCCTCGGGAAGCCATGTAGAAAAGCGCCTGATTGTCCAGTTCGCCAACGGTTGCGCCATGGGCACATTTCACATCATCGGCGAAAATTTCCAGCTCCGGCTTGGCATTGGCAGTCGCCGTGCGATCGAGCAGCATCGCCTTTACAGACTGCGCCGCGTCGGTTTTCTGTGCGTCGCGCGCGACATTCACTTTGCCAAGGAAGCTGCCGGTGGCCTTCTCTGCCAGAACCGAGCGGACCACCTGATTGGATGTGCCGTCCGGCGCGGCGTGAATGACTTCGGTGACGATTTCCAGCGTCTGGTCGCCATTGCCCAATATCGCCCCGCCCAGCTCGAAATGCGCGCCTTTGCCAAGCGTTGCCTTGACCTGGACGCGGCCATAACCGGCATCACTTACCAGCATGTGCAACGCGAATGTCGCATTATCGCCGATCGTGATATCCAGATCGACAATGCCTACGCCATCTTTGGTGCCATCCAGAACGGGCAGCTCCAGGATCTGACGGGAAATCTTTTCACCTGCAGGCACGACAATTTTTTCCGGTCCTGCCAGCTTTGGCCAGACCGGTTCGAGCGCTTTCAGGTCGCCGTAGCGCCAGGCCTCGTCACGCCAGGTTGGAAGGGGCTGGATCGCACTCATGCGGCCACCGCCTCATAGCCTTCTTCTTCCAGCTCAAGCGCCAGTTCCGGTCCGCCGGTCTTCACGATCCGGCCCGCAACAAGCACATGGACAAAGTCCGGCTTCACGATATCCAGCAAGCGCTGGTAATGGGTGATGAGCAGCACGGCCTTATCGGGTTTGCGCATGATCGTATTGATGCCCGAACCCACGACACGCAGCGCGTCAATGTCCAGACCGCTATCGGTTTCATCGAGAACCGCCAGCTTGGGATCGATAATCCCCATCTGCACCATCTCGTTCCGCTTTTTCTCGCCGCCGGAAAAGCCGACATTGACCGCGCGTTTGAGCATATCCATGTCCATTTGCAGCAGGCCCGCCTTTTCCTTGGCCAACTTTATAAACTCCGCACCGGATAGCGGCTCTTCCCCGCGTGCTTTCCTCTGGCTATTCACGCTTTCGCGAAGGAATTGCAGGTTGGAAACGCCGGGAATCTCGACCGGATATTGAAAGCCCAGAAAAACACCGGCCGCAGCCCGTTCGTGCGGGTCGAGCGCAAGCAAATCCTGTCCCTCAAAACGCACGCTGCCAGCGG
>JADMKQ010000023.1:0-2337 GCA_015478735.1 Sphingorhabdus sp.
CAACGAAAAATATAGAAATCTCAAATTATGTGCTTGGCTTCGCGAGCTTCTTTCGAGCGGCAGCTGGCTTGGGCCGCACCTTGCGAACATTGACTGCGGAGGCGTCGATATTATTTTTCAAATGACGCCCGTAATATTTTTCGATCATCTCGACACTTGTGCGGCAGTTTTTGGCAACCTGGTAAATATCTGCGCCTTCCAGCAATCGCAGGCAGATATAAGTATGGCGTAGACTGTAACAGGTGCGGACATGTCCATCCCGATCGAATTTGAGATTCAGCTCGCCAAGGACGGTGTTCATTAATTCGCGAGGCGTCTTCCCAAATATCCGGTCGGTAGGTTTAAGCTGTTTGCGCTCACGGACACGCTCGAAAGGCAATATCGCGCCAGGCATCGATTTGCAGAATCCGACACCGCGCTTCCCGCGCACCTCGATCTCCAATATTCTCTCGCCAGTCGATTCATCGTCTACGACCTTTACGTCACGTAATTCAAGCCGGGCAGACTCGTCGGGGCGTAGCCCGGTATTTCCCATAAACAGAACGTAATCGTGAAAAGTCTCACAGACCTCGCGCCAGCGCGGCTTGGGCGGATTATTGGCACGTTCGCGCGTGGCCTCGTAAAGTAATTTATATTCCTCGGGTGAGAACCATGCACGGTGCTCCAGCTTGCCAGATGTCTTATATGGAGCTGACATATCAGGAAGGGCGTTAATCCATCCTTTGCGATTGGCGGTCTTCAACACCTGACGAAGCGTGACGATCTCACCGTGCAAGGTGGCGCGGGCTGGTTTCTTCGGCTTTCCGGTTTTTGGGTCGACGCGGGAAGTCTGACGGTGGACACGATATTCCTGGACCATGCCCGCATTAATGTCCTTCAACGCTGTATTACCAAAGAATGGAAGGAGGTGTACACGTACATGAAGTGATTTCGACTCCACATATCCCGCATTGCGTTCGCCGAGAGTGATGACCTCGAACTCATCAATAAATGCTTTGGCGGCATTTTCGAAACTGGGGCCTCTTGCCTTACGCCCTGAAGAACTATGGGTCGCTGGACTGGTATCAACAATTTGCGGTGCGACAGAGTTAGCCTGCAAGGGAGCACCGCCGCGCCTACGCAGACGATCTTCCACGCAGCGTTCCATATACCAGTCACGAGCGAAATCCTTGGCGGCAGCAAGGCTGGTTTCTTTCGTTGTTTGCCGATGATTGCGGCTACCCAGATAGGTTGAACATTGCCAGAAGCGGCTATTCTCACGCCTATAAACGTGAAGCGCGCCGTCCATCAAAACATACTTGTCTTCTGTCATAGCGAAACTCCAAAATGTGTAAGACATGTGTAAGTCTTTTTGGAAGTCTCGTCCTTGCATAAAGCACTGGTTTTAAAGGGTTTTTAGCTTATTTTTTAAGGTAAAACTCAATTTTGAGTCGAGCGCGTCTACCAATTCCACCACAGGGGCTGATTTCGGTTGCCGCAGACTGGCAATATGTGAAATCGCGGTCCTGTTAGCGGAGTATATTTTTGCTGGCAACCCTCTGCGTGATGCGTGATGCGGGTTTCTGTGCGTTTATCTGAATTTGCCCGCTTAGAGCAGGCTCCCGCCCATTGTCTGGATGAGCCAGAGCGGGAAAGCGGCAATCGCCATGAAGCTGCCCAGCGGCAAAGCCGTGTCTGCCGCAACCTCTTGCCCGCGGAGGCGCAATGTCACCGCCGCCAGCAACCCGATCAGCGCTGCGCCCAGAAGAACGAGCGGAAGCGCGGACCAACCCAGCCAGCAGCCGATGGCTCCCAGCAATTTCGGATCCCCGCCGCCGAGCCCTTCTCGCCCGCGCAGCAAGTGATAGCCCCAGCCAATAAGGAAAAGCGCCAGAAATCCACTGGCACCGCCTATTACCCGTTCCAGCAAATCAGGCTGGTCTACAAAGATAGACACCGCCAGCCCGACAAGCGCCAAAGACAAGGTAAGCCGGTCAGGGAGCCAGTGGCATTTCGCATCCAGCGCCGCGAGGGTAAGCAAGAACCAGCCGAATATCGCGCCTGCCACGCCCGCGACATTCGGGGCTGCATAGAGCGCAAGCCCGCCGATAAGTCCTGCGCCCAGTTCAATCACCAGATGGTCGGAGTCTATCCTTGCCCCGCATTTCGCGCATTTCCCGCCTCGCAAGGCATAGCTGAAAACCGGAATTAAATCGGCAGCGCGCAACTGCTCTTGGCAATTATCACAATGCGATCGCCCCGAAACAACCGATCGCCCCTGCGGCCAGCGGATGACGATCGTAGCCAGAAAGCTCCCGATAATCAGGCCCAGTATCGCACCGGCAACGGGATAGAGAA
>JADMKQ010000023.1:2437-7366 GCA_015478735.1 Sphingorhabdus sp.
AAAGCCCCTTTCCCGTTAGCCATGAGTCTGTCTAGCTGAAACCGCATCCATTCTTAAAGTCCCGTCATTCCGCGCGATTGATTCCCGCGATTGAAAAAGCCGGAAACTGCTCCTATGTCGAACACCAATATTCCACACTGCCTGTGCAGCCCAGACTTTTGAGCAGCCCAGTCATATTTGAAAGGTCTTACCATGTCCCAATCCGATCCCGTCGTCATCCTGTCCTATGCCCGCACCCCGATGGGCGGCATGCAAGGCGCGTTGAGCGAAGTCTCCGCTTCGAAACTGGGCGCGGTTGCTGTTCGTGCGGCTGTCGAGCGTGCGGGAATTGATGGCGCCGATGTCGAGCGTATCTACATGGGCAACGTCCTCTCCGCTGGTCAGGGTCAGGCCCCTGCCCGTCAGGCCGCTTTGTTCGGCGGTTTGCCGCAGTCGGTTGAAGCAACCACAGTCAACAAAATGTGCGGATCGGGTATGCAGACCACGATCATGGGCGCAGAAGCGCTGGCTGCCGGTTCGGTCGATATGATTATCACCGGCGGCATGGAAAGCATGACCAACGCCCCTTACCTGCTCCCTAAAATGCGGGGCGGCGCGCGTCTTGGCCATGCCCAGGCGATGGACCACATGTTCCTGGACGGGTTGGAAGATGCTTATGAACCGGGCCGCGCCATGGGCAGCTTTGCAGAGGAAACCGTCAGCGAATATCAAATGACCCGCGAAGCACAGGATGCCTTTGCGATTGAATCGCTCGCCCGTGCCAAAGCGGCTGTTGAAGGCGATGCTTTTGATGACGAGATTGTTCCTGTCGAGGTCAAAACCCGCAGTGGCAGCGTGATCGTGGACAAGGACGAGCAGCCCCTCAAAGGCAATCCGGACAAAATCCCCCAGCTTCGCCCCGCTTTCGTCAAGGATGGCACGATTACTGCCGCTAACGCTTCGTCCATTTCGGACGGTGCAGCCGCTCTCGTGCTGACTCGTGCCAGTGTCGCCGAAGCCAAGGGCCTGAAACCCGAAGCCTATATTGTCGCCCATGCTGCCCATGCCCATGCACCGGCCAAATTCACCACCGCTCCTGTAGCCGCGATCCAGAAAGTTCTGAAAAAAGCGGACTGGAGCGTGGATGATGTTGACCTGTGGGAAGTCAACGAAGCCTTTGCCTGTGTTGCGATGTTCGCCATGCAGGATATCGGCATTTCGCATGACAAGATGAACATTAACGGCGGCGCAACCGCGCTGGGCCATCCCATCGGTGCCAGCGGCACGCGGATCATCGTGACATTGATCGCGGCTCTGAAAAAACAGGGCCTGAAGCGCGGCGTTGCAGCCCTGTGCATCGGCGGCGGCGAAGCGACTGCGGTTGCGATAGAACTGGCTTAACGCCCTTTTACGCGGCCTAGACCCTGTTCAATTTTGATTGAATCAAAATTAGGGCCTAGTTTATTGTTTTACCGTGATTTCCGAGCCGTGAAATGTTCCATTTCACTCGAAATCACTCTAAAGAAACCATGTCATTCCCGCACACAGGCGGGAATGACAATTGGCGCTACGCTGGTGCTCTACAGTGGCCGGTCTTGAGAAAATGAGCGCGCAAAAAACGCTGTCCTACAGGACGCAGCCTATGATAGCGCTTTGCGTGGCTCTTTCTTATTATGAATAACCCACCCGTCGCCCGGCCATGCCATTGGCCGGAAATATCAAGCACATTTCCAACACAGAGCGTTTCTGTTGGAAATGGCGGAAAAGGGCGGTTCCTTGGTGTGAACTTTGTGAACTTTGACATTGAAACCGGACAGAAAAACCGCCCTGCCCTGCATCATTACCAACAGAGCATCAAAGCGGTTCATCGCCCCAGATTATATCGCGCGCTATATAACCGCGCAGACCGTTGGCATCGAACAGGCACCATTGGCCTTCACAGTCGGTAATCTTGCCAACCACGCCGCCTTCAACCCGCCAGATAATCTTGGCATCGCTATCCGGCTTGCTCCGCATCACCTGCACCTGGCCTTTTTTACCAAGCACAATCGCTGTCTGGTCGGCCGTCAGCAACCGTGCGTGCATCCATCCTTGCGTTCCATCGGGATCTTCCACCTTGCGCCACGATTTATAGCGCGCGACGACTTTCACCGGTAATTGCTTGCGCTTGTAAATCCACATCGTCGGGTATCCGGTGCTCGGCCCGGTCCGCATCCGCGCCGTTGGTTCGTCAATAGATGCCCAATAGGGGGTTTCTTTCTGGGCCATGGCCGGTGATGCCGCTGCCAGAATCCCGGTTACCAGAATCCCGGTTGCCAGAATCCCGATAGCGGACCCCGAAATTGACAATATTCTCAATGAAAATTTACGCATTTTGCAAAAATCTAATATTCCCCCGACGGCGCACCGCTCTTTGGTGCTTCCCTATATTTTCTACGGTCCGTCTAATAGCCTTAAACTGAAAGTCAGCTAAGCTTCAAGCGCCGCCTGCTTGACCTGATGTAAAAATCAGGCATAGCAAAAGACCTATGGCTGCAACATCTGAATCCGAAACTACACGCCCCGTCAAACCACGGGTCATCGTAACGCGCGAACTGGCCGATTCTGTCCATGACAGAATGGCCGAACTGTTCGATGTCGTGCCCAACCTGACGGACAAGGCTTTTACGCGCGAAGACCTGATCGCCGCGATGGCGGATTGTGATGTGCTGGTGCCCACGGTGACCGACCAGATTGACGCAGACATGATCGCTGCTGCACCAGAACGGCTGAAAATGCTGGCGAGCTTTGGTGCCGGAGTTGACCATATTGATCTCGCCGCGGCCCGCGCCCGCAAGATACTGGTTACCAACACGCCGGGCGTCTTTACCGAAGACACGGCCGATATGACCATGGCGCTCATCCTCTCTGTCCCGCGCCGCTTGGCCGAGGGCGAAAAATTGATGCGCTCCGGCAAATGGGAAGGCTGGAAACCATCCGGCATGCTCGGCCATTGTATCGGCGGCAAAACGCTGGGCATTATCGGCATGGGCCGCATTGGTCAGGCCGTTGCGCGCCGGGCTTCTGGCTTCGGATTGTCCATTGTCTATCACAACCGGCGGCAACTGCCCTCCACTGTCGAGGAGTCGCTGAACGTCAGTTATGTCGCCGAACTGGACGAACTGATCCGCACCTGCGACATCATCACCATCCATTGCCCGCGTACACCGGAAACGCAGGAGCTTATCAACGCAGACCGGATCGCGATGATGAAACCCACGGCCTATTTCATCAACACGGCACGAGGCGACCTGATTGACGAAAATGCGCTGATCGAAGCTCTACAGGAAGGACGGATCGGCGGTGCGGGGCTGGATGTTTATGCGCGGGAACCTGCGGTAGATAAACGGTTGCTGACGCTGAAAAATGTCGTGCTGCTCCCTCACATGGGAAGCGCCACTTACGAAGGACGCGAAGCATCGGGGGAACGCGTCATCGCCAATATCCGCGTGTGGGCCGACGGACACCGGCCACCGGATCAAGTATTGGAAGGCTGGGCCTAGCATTTAAAGACTATCGTTTCAGGGGGGACAGATGACATATTCGGGCAAATGGCTTGCCGGTGGCTTGGCTGCGATGCTGGCGGCTGGACCGGCGGCGGCACAGCCATATATCGATCCCACACTGGATGTTGCCAATAGCGGCGACACGGCATGGGTGATGACAGCGACCGCGCTGGTTCTGATGATGACCCTGCCCGGCCTTGCCCTGTTTTACGGGGGGCTGGTCCGCTCCAAAAACTTTCTGTCGGTCCTGATCCAGTGCATGGCGATTGCCGGTGTCGTTTCTGTGCTGTGGGTCGTGGTTGGTTACACCCTCGCCTTCGGCCAAGTGACTGGCGGCATATTGGGCAACGGCCTGAACTGGATGCTCCGCAATCTCGGCAATGTCCGGGAAGGCACAGCCATTCCGGAGTCGGCCTTTGTAATGTTCCAGATGACATTCGCCGTCATCACGCCTGCTCTGATGATCGGTGCGTGGGTAGAGCGCGCGCGTTTTAGCTGGGTCATAAGCTTTTGCGCGCTCTGGATGCTGGTAGTCTATGCACCGGTGACGCACTGGGTCTGGGGCGGCGGCTGGTTGGCGCAGCTTGGCGTGCTCGACTTTGCGGGCGGTATCGTTGTCCATACCACTGCCGGCGTATCGGCGCTGGTCGTCGCGATCATGATGGGCAAGCGCATTGGCTGGCCCGCTTCGCACATGCTGCCGCATAGCCCCGCTCTCACGGTGGCCGGTGCGGGTTTGCTCTGGGTCGGCTGGTTCGGATTTAATGGCGGGTCAGCATTGACCGCAACCGACAATGCTTCGGCAGCGATTATCAACACCCATGTCGCCGCTTCGATGGCGGCGCTGACATGGATGCTGGTCGAGCGGATCAAGGTCGGGAAATCGACTGCAGTGGGCGTTGCAACCGGCGCGATTGCCGGGCTGGCGACCATTACTCCATCGGCCGGTTTTGTGGGCCCGGGCGGAGCATTGATAATCGGCGCTGCGGCAGGTCTGGTCTGTTTCTTTGCGGTTGGCATGGTCAAAAATGCGTTCAGGATCGACGACAGTCTTGATGTTTTCGCGGTTCACGGCGTTGGCGGAATGCTCGGCACGCTCATGCTCGCCCTGTTCCTCAGCGAAAACATGGGCGGCGTAGGCTATGCTGATACCATGGCCTTTGACAGCCAGTTCGTGGCCCAGTTTATCGGGGTGGCCGTGGTTGCGATCTGGTCAGCACTGGCCACTGCCATCCTTGGCCTGGGGATCAGTATCATATTGCCCATGCGAGCCAGCGAAGATGACGAGCGCGACGGACTGGACATAGCCAACCATGGCGAACGAGCCTGGGATTTAGATTAGGAGATTTTGACTAGAGTGATTTCGAGTGAAATGGAACATTTCACGGCTCGGAAATCACGATAA
>JADMKQ010000024.1 GCA_015478735.1 Sphingorhabdus sp.
CGACATTGGCGCCGGGACCAATGAAATCCGCCGGATGCTGATCGGCCGTGAATTGATCGGCGGGGAATGATTTAGAGCGTCCGGCCCAAGCTTGACCGGGGTAATCCTATGACTTAAAGCCGCGCGCAATGATGTTGCGGCGCAACATTTCTATCCAGAATCATATATATCGGGGGCCAATCATGGCGCTACACAGCGATTTCAGGCGCGACTGGCTTTCCAATCCTAAAGCCGAATTTCTATCCGGCTTGGTCGTTGCACTGGCCCTGATCCCCGAAGCTATCGGCTTTTCGATCATTGCCGGTGTCGATCCGCGCGTGGGACTTTATGCCAGCTTCTCGATCGCGGTGATTATCTCGATGGTCGGCGGGCGGCCGGGTATGATCAGCGCCGCGACTGCAGCTGTGGCGGTGCTGGTGGTTCCGCTGGTCCGGGATTATGGCGTCGAATATCTGTTCGCCGCGACCATATTAATGGGTGTTTTCCAAGGCATAGCCGCGCTACTTCGGCTAGACTTGCTGATGCGTTTCGTTTCGCGCTCGGTGATTACCGGCTTTGTAAACGCGCTCGCGATCCTGATCTTCATCGCGCAGCTTCCCCAGCTTACGGGTGAGGCCTTTACCTTGCAGACTTACGCGATGGTCGCTGCCGGGCTGGTGATTATTTACGGCCTGCCAAGGCTGACCAGTTGGGTGCCGTCACCACTCGCAGCAATTATCGTGCTTGCCGGGGTGAGCATATATTTCAAAGTGGATGTTTCGACCGTCGGCGATATGGGCGAATTACCCGAAAGCCTGCCATGGCTGCACATTCCGCAGGTTCCGCTGACATGGGAAACATTGCAGATTATCGCACCCTTTTCACTGGCTATGGCGGCAGTCGGACTGTTGGAATCGCTGCTCACCGCGTCGATTGTCGATGACATGACCGAAACGCGCAGTGACAAAAGACGCGAAACCTATGGTCAGGGTATTGCCAATTTTGTCACTGGCTGGATCGGCGGCATGGGCGGCTGTGCGATGATCGGACAGTCGGTTATTAACATTAAATCGGGCGGCAGGCGGCGGCTTTCGACTTTTGTCGCGGGATCAATGCTGCTGGTCCTGATCGTCGGACTTGGGCCGCTGGTGGCACAAATCCCGATGCCGGCTCTGGTTGCGGTGATGCTGTTCGTCTCGGTTAGCACCTTCCGCTGGAAATCCATTGCCGAAATCACCCATCATCCCTGGCCATCCAATATCGTCATGCTGGCGACCGTAGTGATGGTGGTGGCAACGCACGACCTGTCCATCGGGGTGCTGACCGGCGTGTTGCTTTCCGGCATATTCTTCGCTTGGAAAGTGCGCCAGCTTGTGAATATTCAGGAAAGCGTTGAAGGGACAACGCATCGCTATGTCTTTGCAGGACAGATTTTCTTTGGCTCGACCGATATGCTTTACGAGGCGATGGAGTTTAATGAAGAGGGCATTGATAAGGTGATTATCGATGTGCATAATGCGCATTTCTGGGACATTTCGGCGACCGGTATGCTCGACAAGATTGTCAATCGTTTGAAGAGCGAGGGCAAGGCGGTCGAGATTATCGGGCTGAACCAGGCGAGCGCGACACTGGTCGAGAAATATAGTGAAAACGACCGGCCGTTCGAGAGTCTGGGCGTTATCGGGCACTGATCATCCGGTGCAGTTGGTGCAAGTTTGGTGGGGTAGTCTGATGCGGCAAACACTGTTTTAGTTGTTTGTACATCGGAGTGCATATAGGCTTGGCAAAACCGAAAAGGTTAAACCCGCTTAGGAGCCCAATATGATCAAACTGCACCATCTGGAATATAGCCGCTCGACCCGGATCATCTGGCTATTGGAAGAGCTGGGCTTGCACTATGAAATGGTGCGTCATCAACGGCATCCCGAAACCATGCGGGCGCAGGCGGACCTTGCGGCTATCCATCCGCTGGCCAAGGCACCGACCGTCATTATCGACGATCACCTGATGATGGAATCGGGCGCGGTGATTGAATATATTCTGGAACAATATGGCGAAGGCAGGCTGGCTCCGGCTCCCGGTTCCAAGGACCGCGCCGAATATCTGGAATGGCTGCATTTTGCCGAAGGGACGCTGGCCAATCCGGTGATACTCCAGATGCTTGCTCCGCGATTTGGCGGGCTGGGTGAAGGCTATGCACCGTTTGTCGAAGGAGAGGTTGTCACTTTGCTCGACTATGTGGAGCATCACCTCGACAATCGGGAGTTTCTTGTCGGTGACGGATTTACCGGCGCGGATATCAATATCACTTATGTCATCGAACTGGCTCTGGCGGCTGGAATGCTCGCCAATCGTCCGGCATCAATGGACTATTGCAAACGGATGATGGCGCGCGCGGCGTATAAGAAAGCGATTGAGCTGGGCGGTCCGGTTGTTCCTACCCTTGCCGGTTAGGGATTGAGCCCCGCCTGACGGTTTCCGATTGTAATAGCTGTGATTGGAAATACGTTCATCTGGTGAAACTGTGCCTTTCCGGAAGGGTTTTGAAATCAATTCTCCCTTGCAAGGGCAGTTGTTCTCGGTAAACGGGGCATCATATTGGAAACGGGCCATGGTTGGAAAAATGGCCAACCTGGCAAATAAGGATGTATAGTCACGCAATGACCGACCCAAAAACCTTGTATGAAAAAATCTGGGACGCGCATGTCGTGGACCAGCGCGATGATGGCACCGCGCTTATCTATATTGACCGCCATCTGGTCCATGAAGTCACCAGCCCGCAAGCGTTTGAAGGGCTGCGTAAAGCCGGACGCAAAGTGCGTCGGCCTGACCTGACACTGGCGGTTCCCGACCACAACCTGCCGACAACACCGCGCCTTGATGCAGATGGCAACAAGATCCCTATCGCTGATCCGCAAAGCGCCGCGCAGCTTGAAGCGCTGGAAGAAAACGCACCGGCATTCGGCATCCGCTATATCGGTGCCAGCGACAAGGAACAGGGCATTGTTCATGTCATCGGTCCGGAGCAAGGCTTTACACTGCCCGGCACCACCATGGTCTGCGGCGACAGCCATACCGCGGCGCATGGTGCTTTGGGTGCCTTGGCCTTTGGTATCGGCACCAGCGAGGTCGAGCATGTGCTGGCGACGCAAACGCTGCAATTGACGCGCTCCAAAACCATGGAAATTCGTGTCGAAGGTCTGCTTGGCCCCGGTATCAGTCCCAAGGATTTGATCCTGCACATTATCGGCGTGATCGGCACAGCGGGCGGGACCGGCCATGTGATCGAATATCGCGGCGAGGTTTTTGAGCAGATGTCGATCGAGGGACGTCTGACTATAGCCAATATGTCAATCGAAGCCGGTGCACGCGCCGGTCTGATCGCTCCGGACGAGAAGACATTCGCCTATCTGAAAGGCCGTCCGATGGCTCCGAAAGGTGCTGACTGGGATGCGGCGGTTGCTTACTGGAAAACCCTGCCGACTGACGAGGGCGCAACGTTCGACAAAAGCGTGACCATCAATGCAGCCGATGTCGTGCCGACCGTGACATGGGGAACCAGTCCGGAAGATGTTATCCCGGTAAGCGGCCATGTCCCCGATCCGGAAAGCTTCGCCGATCCGTCCAAGCAGGATGCTGCGCGTAAATCACTGGAATATATGGGGCTTTCCGCAGGGCAGGCGATGAACGATGTCGCGGTGGAAAATATCTTTATCGGTAGCTGCACCAACAGCCGGATAGAAGATTTGCGGGCCGCAGCCGAAGTGCTGAAAGGCCGCAAGAAAGCCGACGGCGTCAAATGGGCGATTGTCGTTCCCGGTTCGGGTCTGGTAAAAGCGCAGGCAGAAGCGGAAGGGCTGGACAAGATTTTCATTGATTCCGGATTTGAATGGCGGGAACCGGGCTGCTCGGCCTGTCTTGGCATGAACCCCGATAAAGTGCCTGCGGGCGAACGCTGCGCTTCTACGTCCAACCGCAATTTTGTCGGGCGTCAGGGGCCGGGCGCAAGAACCCACCTCATGTCCCCCGCAATGGCTGCTGCGGCTGCGGTAAAAGGCAAAATCACTGATGTTCGTGAACTAGGATAGGTTTGGTTATGGCAGACGACAAGAAACAACCCGAAACAGATAGCCCCGAGAAAGAGGCATCCAAAAAGGCTTCGAAGATAAAGCCTGAGCAAAAGGGTGAAGAGAAAAATGGCAAGTGGACCACCGGAGCCAAGGTTGGCGCGGCTGTCGGTTCGGCTGCCGTTGCAGCGGCCTTGCTCTATGCTGGCCGGCACAAGATACGCAAGCTGGACGAGTTCAAGACCCCGAAACCCAAAGCGGGAACCCGTTATGAGAACGAGCCGGTCGACGATACCAATGATGAGGATACAGAATGAAGCCGGTTCGTAAAGTTGATGGCCGCGCCATTCCTTTTGGCCAGAAAAATGTCGATACCGATGTTATCATCGCGGCAAAATGGTTGAAAACCATATCGCGCGAAGGGCTGGGCGAGGGCGCTTTTGAAACCATCCGCGCCAAGGAAGGCAATGTGTTCGACGATCCGGAATATGCCGGTGCGCCGATCCTGATCGCCGGTGATAATTTCGGCTGCGGGTCAAGCCGCGAACATGCGGCATGGGCGCTTGACGACATGGGGATCAAGGCGATTATCGCCCCCAGTTTTTCGGATATATTTTCCGGCAATGCGTTCAAAAACGGCTTGCTGGCGGTTGCACTTCCACAAGCGGCGATTGACCGGTTGATGGAGGTCGCAAAGACCGATCCGATCTCGATCGATATGGAAAGCATGAGCGTGACAACCCCGTTCCAGGACCGTTTCCCGTTTGAAATGGACCCGTTCCGGCAGCAATGTCTGATGGAAGGGCTGGATGAAATTGACCTGACAATGGCAAAGTCCGATGCCATACAGGCGCACGAGCAAAGCATTGATTCTACTCAGCCTTGGCTAAAGCCGGTGGCTGCATAGGACGCTTAAAATAAAAAAAGAAAGAGGAGAAAATAATGAAGGCATTAATGTCCACAAAAACTGGCGGACCGGAAACCCTGGAGATGCTGGAGGCGGATAGCCCCGTTGCAGACAAGGGGCAGGTGGTCATTGATGTTAAAGCATGTTCGATCAACTATCCCGATGTCCTCATCATCCAGGATCTCTACCAGTTCAAACCGGCCCGGCCTTTCGCGCCCGGCGGTGAAGTGGCTGGCGTTATTTCTTCCATCGGTGAGGGCGTTACCGGCCTTGCCGTTGGTGATCGCGTCGCAAGCACAACCGGCCATGGCGGTCTGGTCGAGCAGGTGGCGGTTAACCAGAACAGCGTGTTCAAAATCCCCGACAGCGTGAGCTTTGAAGACGCCTCCGCGCTTATCCTGACCTATGGCACGTCGATCCACGCCCTGGTCGATCGCGGTCATATCAAGGAAGGCGACACATTATTGGTGCTGGGCGCATCCGGCGGCGTTGGGATTGCTGCTGTCGAGCTTGGCAAAGCCTTTGGCGCGCGGGTAGTTGCCGCGGTTTCTTCCGAAGAGAAAGCCGCCTTTGCCAAGGCTGCCGGTGCGGATGAAACGGTTATTTACGGACGCGCACCATTTGATAAAGACCAGTCCAAGGCTCTGGCCGGGCAGTTCAAGGAAGCTGTCGGCCCCAATGGCGCCGATGTGATCTATGATGCAGTCGGCGGCGATTATAGCGAACCTGCGGTGCGTTCCATCGCATGGGAAGGGCGCTTTCTGGTTGTCGGTTTCCCCGCGGGCATTGCCAAATTACCGCTCAACCTGACTTTGCTTAAATCCTGCGACGTATGCGGTGTGTTCTGGGGCGCTTATGCCGCGCGCGATCCGGCCGGTAACCGTGCCCATATCAACCACTTGTTTAAACTGTGGGAAGAGGGCAAGATACAGCCACGCGTGTCGGAAGTTTTCGACTTTGCCGATGCCGGAAAAGCGATCCAGAAAATGGCGGATCGCGGGGCAATGGGAAAGATGGTTGTAAAAGTTTCAGAATGACCTAGTCGGGCATCTTGTCGCCAAGGCGGCAAGTGCCTATTTCTATTCAACATGGTCCAGTGATGGATAAACGGTAATTAGGGAAAAATATGACTGATTTTGATGATCGTGAAAAAGCGTTTGAGACTAAATTCGCGCGCGATGCGGAAATGCAGTTTAAAATCACGGCAAGACGCAACCGCCTGGTAGGCGAATGGGCTGCCGAAAAAATGAACCTTACTGCCGAAGAAACCGATGCCTATGCCAAAGCAGTGGTGCAGGCAGACTTTGAAGAAGCGGGCGACGAAGATGTTGTTCGCAAACTTCTTGGCGATCTGACGTCTGCCGGAGTGGATATTGACGATGCCGGTATCCGCACCGCGCTGGCCGACAAAATGGTCGAAGCCCGCCGCCAGTATATTGAATCAGCGTCCTAGGATAATTTGCAATGCCCATGGCGAGTGACGATATAAAGGCTATGATACTGGAAGCTTTTCCCGATGCGGAAGTGGAGATTCAGGATCTGGCCGGTGACGGCGACCATTATGCAGCAACGGTTCTGTCGCCTGCATTTGCGGGCATGAACCGGGTAAAACAGCATCAGGCTGTTTATGCGGCCTTAAAAGGTAAAATGGGCGGAGAGCTGCACGCGCTACAGTTAACCACTGGGGTTCCACAATAGAACCTGAAATGGAGAATGAAATGAGTGACGCCGTAAATCAAAAAATCGATTCCGTGATCCAGTCCAATGACGTGGTCTTGTTCATGAAGGGCACGCCCCTTTTCCCGCAATGCGGATTTTCCAGCAAAGCGGTTGCGATACTGGAACATCTTGGTGTCGGCTTTGAATCCGTCGATGTCTTGCAAGACATGGAAATCCGCCAGGGAATCAAGGAATTTTCCGACTGGCCAACCATCCCGCAGCTTTACGTCAAAGGCGAATTTGTCGGCGGTAGCGATATCATGATGGAAATGTATGAAGCTGGCGAGCTTGGCGAACTGATGGCCGAGAAAAAGGTCGCTCCTGCGAATAATTGAGGCTGGGGCGTGAGGCGGCTTAACACCGTTTTGTAGTCAAACTATTCCTTCTAGATAATTCATCAACCTTCACCCTAAAAATAAAGCGGCCCGGATCAGGAAATCCGGGCCGTCTTTATTTGGGGGACAATGATATCAGTATGAACGAGAGGGGACGGCACGGACCAGTATGTCGTCCCCTCGCATTTGGGTTTCATGGGTGTGAAACATAGGAACATCTGTAGCAATGCACCGCGCGTGCCAGATTTCTAAATTTCATATATTTCATGAGCTTAGATAGTTAAATTGCTGTTAACCCTGCCGAAATTGTAAAGTTTGCCGACGCAGCAAATCAC
>JADMKQ010000025.1 GCA_015478735.1 Sphingorhabdus sp.
GTGCGCGTTTTGCGGCCAAAAACATGCACACCCCACGCCGTCGCCGCGACAACCAGCGCGCCAACCGCCTGATGAAGCACAGCCAGATAGATGTTCATTCCAGTCATTACCGTTGCGATGCCAAGCAAAATCTGGATCCCGAAGGCACTATGGATAGCGACAGATGCTGCCCTGGATTGACGCCGGATTTTACGAGCCAGCACGACAAGAAAACCGACCAGAACCCACGCCCACCAACGGTGAATGAAATGCACCAGGAACGGATCGTTGTTGATCGCAGTCAACAGACCAAAGCTATAATCAACACCTTCAGGGAAAAGATGACCATTCATCAACGGCCATGAACTGGAGACATAACCCGCGTTCAAGCCAGCGACATAGGCGCCGAACAAAAGCTGCAAGAACAGCACCAGCGAAACAATGAGGCCAAAGCCGGTCATTCGGGAAGGCCTTGGGAATCCGTGCGCCGTATTCCTGAGGTCAAGCGCGGTCCACACAAGACAGGCGAGGATGAATAGCGCCAATAGCAAATGTGTGGCCAGACGGAAATGGCTGACATCCGTTTGCTGAGCAAGGCCGGACGTTACCATCCACCATCCGATCAGTCCTTGCAGGCCGCCCAGAACCAATAGCCCCGTCAAGCGCCAGCCATAGCCTTTCGGGATGGCGCGCTTCACCGCGTAATAAACAAACGGTATCGCAAAGGCTATGCCAATCACACGGCCCAGCAGCCGGTGGATCCATTCCCAGAAATAGATGAACTTGAAGTCCGCCAGCGTCATTCCGGCGGGACCGGTAATTTCTATATATTCCGGGATCTGCTTATATTTATCAAATTCGGCCAGCCAGTCCGCTTCACTTAGCGGCGGGAGGGCTCCCATGATGGGTTTCCACTCGGTAATCGACAGACCTGATTCGGTCAGGCGCGTAATGCCGCCGACAATCACCATGACAAATACCAGAAATGCAACGGAAAATAGCCAATTAGCGATTGCAACAGGACGTTTCCCGGAGGCTCCGTCAATGGACACTATGGATCTGGCTTTGCTGTTCATGGGCGGCAATGTATGCCAAAATTACAGAGTGACAAGCGAAATAGCCGAAAAACATACCTATCCATTAATGATATGTTGTATCTTAACATTAAACCGCTTATGTAATATCTCATCAAACCAGCATAATGGAAAAATCGTACGTGTTGCCAAGCTCGAAACTCTGGAACAAAGGCGCGCTTTTGCGCAAGGATGGGTTATGGGACCGTATTGCGGTGATCATATCCGGACTGTGCCTGATCCATTGTATATCGACCATAGTTCTGGTCGCCCTGCTCTCATCTGCAGCGGGCGTGTTGCTGGATCCGATCATTCATGAAGTCGGCATTGCCATCGCCATCGCACTGGGCCTGTTTACGCTGGGCCGCGGTATAAGCGATCATGGATTCTATATGCCTGCCATCGTCGGCGGCATTGGCCTTTCGATCATGGCAGCCGCTGTCTTTATCGGACATGAGGGCAGCCATGGCGGGATGGAAATATTACTGACCATGGTAGGCGTGGGGATACTGGCGCTGGGGCATAATTTAAACTACCGCGCCAGAACTTAGGATCAAGCGCGAAGCTTAATCCCCTTCGCCGGGTGCTTCAGAGAAATATTTATCGAACTTGCCTTCAACACCTTTAAACTCGTCGGCATCCGCTGGTGGTTCGCGGCTGACGGTTATGTTGGGCCAGGTTTCGGAATATTTCGTGTTCACTTCCAGCCATTTTTCCAGACCGTCTTCGGTGTCGGGCAAGATCGCTTCGGCGGGACATTCCGGCTCACACACACCGCAGTCGATACATTCGCTGGGATTGATGACGAGCATATTGTCGCCTTCGTAAAAACAATCCACTGGGCAGACTTCAACGCAGTCCATATATTTGCATTTGATACATGCGTCGGTAACAACATAAGTCATTGGGTCGTCTACTCCATATTATAGACCGTGAATCATTCTGGCTGTTGCTGCACGGTCGTCGCGCCTTCTGCTATTGTGCAAAATTAATAACGTCAATAGCTGGTTTGCGGTCCTGTTATATTGACCCATGTCATTGACGCTCATTCTTTGGCTTCAGCCAAGCGTTGCAAATGCTATCCGCAGCAATCATTCCCCGACACATAACCGTTCAAAGCAACTATGGGCATCGGGCGCGCTGCCCCGGCGTAGCGGCAAAGCGGTTATCCGGATGACATGCACTTCGCGGCCCTGCGGAATGGTCAGTATATCACCCTGACGAACCATCATATGCGCGCGCTCTACCCGGCGGCCATTCAAGCGCACATGACCTGTGCTCGCCAGTTTCTTTGCCATGGCCCGGTTGCCCGCGAAACGCAAAAACCACAGCAGCTTGTCTATTCTGAGATTCGAAGGATCAGAATCAATTGCAGCGGCTTTTTTCGTCTTCAAAGCGGCATCCTGTTTTTGGCCTTATTTTTTCGCCCTATTTTTTCGCCCTATTTTTTCATTGTCTCTTTCAAGGCTGCCAGCTCGGCAAATGCGCCGCCAGCCGTGGCAAGAACCGGTTCCGGCTTGCGCGGTCTGGAGTCGATTTTACCGGATTTCTTGCCGGGCTTTTTACCGCGCGGCTTTGCGTTATGATCCTGCGGCTTTCCTGACCGTGCTTTGGCCATGCCCTTCCAGCGCCAATAGATAGCGGGTGCTTCGCTGGCCGGTGCTTCGGCGGTGGTGGCTTCGGCAGAAACGTCCTCAACCGGTGCTGTTTCATCCGACGCAGTAACTTCCGTAACAGTCGCTTCAGGCTGCGGCGCATCTGCAGGAGCAGTTTCAACCGCTTCTGCAGCCTCCGGAGCGTTATCCTTTGCAGGAACTTGCGGCACTTCGTCCGTCTTTACAAATCCTGCCATGGCGAGCAGCTCTTCATGTATCTCGGCCGATAGTCCAAGAGAGGTTGCCAGCGCCGGGTCAATCGTGAAAACCGGCCCAACCTGCCGCGCTTCATGCGCCTGTTTGACCAGCCGCTCCGCCATATCGACCCGGACATATTCGCCGCCAACCCTGCGAAAGCCCAAGCGGCTGGCATGTTCCGGAGCAGCAAATTTCCAATCTTTGAGATGCACCGCATTATCATCAGGAAGCGCGATCATCGGCTGTTCGTCAAGCGCTGCGAACAAAGCATTACGCCACAATACCGCGCCGGGCTTCATCAACGCATGGTGGAAAATATCCAGCGCACCGAATACCAGTCCGCCGCGCCGTGCCACGCCGCGTAGATCATTATCCAGAGCGCGGACCGCCTGATCAATCTGACGCCGCATGATGATCCCGCCCGCGTCAACAATCTGGGCAAACAGTGCGCGCACAGAAGCCGGCGTTGCGGCATCATTGGCAAGCGCGTCAATTTTGACCAGCCCCTCCAGATGCTTCGCCTTCATCGTCTCAACCCATTGCTTGACGCGCTCTTCGGCCTTCTTGCTATTTTCAGAAGACATGTCTTTCAGCGCGCGATCAAACTTGATTTCGGGATGAAGCAGGTTTTTACCCTTGGTAAGCACGGCAAGCTTTGTTCCCTGCCAGTGAATCACCGGCTGGCCTGCCTCATCGGCAAGCAGCGTCAATTCACTATCAGGGGCTTTCGCCAGCGCGTCGGCTTTGTCGGTCATAATTTGTCCCAAATATCTTTCCGCTGCGGCAAGCAGCATCTTGCGGTCTTCCCTCCGGCTATCCGAAGGCACTGTAAATTGAAAGCCTCTCAACATTCCAATTTCCAGACCGTCCACTAATACCGCACCATCGGCTTCCAGTGCAACATATTGCGGCACGGCATCTTTCATCAATCCGCGCATCAGCACGCGGGTGCGCTTATCGACAAATCTCTGGGTGAGCTGATTGTGCATCGCATCGCTCAGTCGCTGTTCCAGCACGCGGGTGCGCTCTACCATCACACCGGCCTGCTCTACCCAATGTGATTTTTGCGCGATATAGCTCCAGCTGCGCGCGGCGGATATGCGGGCAGCCAGAGTGGAAATATCCCCCTGGACATTTTCCAGCCGTGCAATTTCCTGCGCCATGCGGGCATGGGGAATATGGCCGCTGCCCTGCGCCAGAAAGGGCCAGAGCGAGGCGACAAACCGGGCCTGATGATCCGCGCCCACTTTACGAAAATCCGGAATAGACGCCGCTTCCCAAAGCAGCCGCACCTTGTCCCGCCCGATTGCGAGACGCGTAATTTCCGGATCCTGGGCAAGCCGTTTCAGCACCGCCAGGTCAACCGCTTCGGGTGCTGCATGCAAAAGCCGGTTGCGGGGTTTTTCCTCCAGCGACTGGATCAGGCTGGTAACGCTGGTAACATCCGGTTCGGAATTGCGCCAATAGAGCCATTCCAGTCGCGGAAAATCATGTTGCTCCAGCCGTTCGATTTCTTCCGGCTCCAGTTCGTCGGAGGAATCCAGCCCCGAAAGCACACCGAAACTGCCATCCTTTTGATGACGCCCTGCACGTCCAGCAATCTGGCCGATTTCAGCCAGTGTCAGCCGGCGGCGTCTATGGCCGTCAAATTTCCGCAAGGACGCAAAGGCAACATGGGAAACATCAAGGTTCAACCCCATGCCAATCGCATCCGTGGCGACCAGATAATCCACCTCGCCATCCTGATACATTTTAACCTGCGCGTTGCGGGTTTGCGGGGACAGCGAACCCATAACAATCGCAGCGCCGCCATGCTGCCGCCGCAGCATTTCGGCGATAGCGTAAACATCTTCCACGGAAAAGGCGACAATGGCCGAGCGGCGCGGCAATCGTGACAATTTACGCGATCCGGCATAGCTGAGCGTCGAGAACCGGGGGCGGGAGATTATTTCCGCATCAGGGATCAGTTGCTGCACCAGAGGCCGCAAGCTGTCGGAGCCCAGAATCATCGTTTCATCGCGGCCACGGACATTCAACATGCGGTCGGTAAAAATATGCCCGCGTTCGGGGTTGATACCAAGCTGTGCCTCGTCAATCGCGACAAAGCTGAAATCATGGTGGACCGGCATGGCTTCAGCTGTGCACAGAAACCAGCGGGCATCCCGCGGGATGATCTTTTCCTCACCCGTGACCAGCGCGACGCGGTTAGCCCCTTTCATCGCAACCACCCGGTCATAAACTTCCCGCGCCAGCAAACGCAGCGGAAAACCGATCATACCGCTGGAATGGGCGCACATACGTTCAACCGCCAGATGGGTTTTCCCAGTATTGGTCGGGCCAAGAACAGCGATTACGGGGGACTGAGAAAACTCGGACATTTGCCCTACCTCACCGTATCTGCGTCGAAGTGGCAAGCAGATTCCGCCCACGACCAGCAAGATTCTTTGCTCTTGCGCCAAATATCCGCGTTTTTACACGGTTTACCGCATAGCTTGCGATCCGATTCGATCTTAATTTGACTTTAACCTTGTTCCTTCACACAGGGAAAAACAACATTGCGATGAAAACCTGTCTTTTGCTTTGGAATAAGGCAGCATCGTGAAGGGGTGCATTTGTTCAAGAGTATCGACATGCTTTCCGATCAGGGAATGGGGGCTGCCGCGATTACGGCGGGAATCCCTGTGCAAGAATCGGCACCAGCATCTGTCCTCCCCGAAAAACTAGCTCACAAGATTGACGAGTGGCGCGAGCGTTTGGCGCAAACCGACTGGGTTCCCGATCTTGGTCGCGATATTGGTAGCCTGACATGGTTTCGCGGTCTAGCGACCCTGACATTACTTTGCGGTTTTGCTTTATCCCTTTTGCCCGATTTCGGTCCGATCAACGGTCATGAAAAAGCGGCACTGACCGGTCTTCATGCCGACCGTGCGCGTTCACAAATGATCGCGCCGCTGGCCTTCGGGGCTGATACAGGTATCAGCATGGCCGCAACCGACGCGGTTCGTCCACTCTCCGAAAGCCCGGAACGACCCTATATCGAACTGGTAGCAACCTTGGGTCGCGGTGATAGCCTGCACCGGGTTTTGCAACGCGCCGGTGTGGCAGATGAGCAGGCGCGTCAAGTCACCGATATGGTCGCAAGCGCAGTTAGCCTCGACGAGATCAAGCCTGGGACAAAGATTGATGTCACATTGGGCCGACGCTTCACCAAAAACCAGCCGCGGCCCCTGGACCATCTGGCTTTTCGCGCGCGGTTTGACCTGAATCTGGAAGTGCTTCGCAACGCGGACCAACTGAAACTCAACCGCAAACCGATTCTGGTCGATAACACACCGCTAAGGATCAAAGGCGAAGTTGGCTCCAGCCTGTATCGCTCCGCACGGGCGGCGGGCGCTCCTGCAGAGGCCGTGCAAAAATATCTACAGGTCATCGGTAAGACGATGTCGGTGTCACGCGACATTCGCTCGACAGACAAATATGATATTATCGTCGAATATCGCCGCGCTGAAACGGGTGAAGTGGAAGTGGGCGACTTGCTTTTCGCTGGCATAGAGCGCGATGGCAAAATGAAAGCGCAGATGCTCAAATGGACCAGCGGCGGGCGCAGCAACTGGTTTGAGGCATCGGGCGTGGGGCAATCCCGCGGCGAGTTGGTCCGTCCTACAGCAGGCCGCCAGACATCCCGCTATGGTATGCGCCGTCATCCAATATTGCGCTACAATCGCATGCACAGCGGCATGGACTTTGGCGGCGGATATGGTGCTCCGATCTACGCAGTCACAGACGGTGTTGTCGCCTATGCAGGCCGCAAAGGCGGTTACGGCAAATATGTGAAGCTTAATCACAGTGGTAAACTGGCCTCCGGCTACGCCCATATGAGCCGCATCGCGGTGAGCAGCGGAAGCCGCGTTCGCAGGGGGCAGATTATCGGTTATATCGGCTCAACCGGCTTATCCACCGGCCCCCACCTGCACTATGAACTCTATCGCAATGGCCGGGCAATCAATCCCAATACGGTAAAATTCGTCGAACGCGCCGAACTGTCTGGCAGGGAACTGGCCATGTTCAAGCAAGAGTTACGGCGCTTGCAAAATGTAACACCGGGCGCCGCCCTCGGCTCGATCAAAAGCGCGGCGAGCAATGAAGAACAGCAAAGAGAAATTAGCCGGATCGGTAAACAGTCGATCAGTTGAGTTTCTTTATTTGACCTCAAGCGCCGGGCGCGGGCATCCGCCCGCTTGGCTTTCCTCGCATAAGCTCGGGCGCGCGGTCGCGCTTGCCTCCGCTACGCGTCGGTTCGGCGCTCCCATTACGCGACAGTTATGACACTCACCAGACCGAGCGTAGCGAGGC
>JADMKQ010000026.1 GCA_015478735.1 Sphingorhabdus sp.
CTTGCCAGGGCGCGCATTTCCTGCACCAGTTCATCGGTCGGCCCATGATCTTCGCAGCGGACATCTTTTTCGTAAGCGAATATCTTGTTCCGGACGAAACTCTCGACCTTTTCGGCGAGGTTCCTGGCTTCGGCACTTATTTCGTGATTCAAATCATAATCCTTTCATTATTCCGTCATCCTGGATCTGCATCAGGTTTTCTCATACTGGCCTTAAAGCCGGTTAGAGTTGTCGATACAAGCTGCCGTGACGAAATAGATTATATCAACGCTGCAATATAGTGACGGCCGATACACCGGGGGCGCCATAAACCTGCGTATAAGCGGTTTTTGGATCACCCGGAACCTGACGCTCCCCAGCTGCTCCACGCAACTGAACGACATTTTCGTATACCTGACGAAGACCGGAAGCGCCAATCGGCTCTCCGCATGCCAAGCAGCCGCCATCGGTGTTTACCGGAAGCGCACCCTGAATTTCGGTCCGCCCTTCGATCAGCCATTTTTCCTGATCACCGTGCGGGCAAAATCCG
Source organism: Sphingorhabdus sp. (assembly GCA_015478735.1). GTDB lineage: Bacteria > Pseudomonadota > Alphaproteobacteria > Sphingomonadales > Sphingomonadaceae > Parasphingorhabdus. The sequence goes on from JADMKQ010000026.1 coordinate 530, forward strand.
TTCTCTGCCATGTGCATAATTTCCGCACCTGCTTCGGTGTCTTGAAGCTGGGCAATATCGATATCTTCCGGTCCCATGCCAGCCTGTTCGAAGGCCGCTTTGGAGGCAAGTTCAGTCGCCGTGCCGCCGCGCTCATTATCAATAGATGCGGCAAAAACTTCAAACGAACCCGGTGGACGGGTGCGCATTACAGAAGTTTTCAGACGAATTATCGGCCCGCCCAGTTCGCGCGCTTTTTTCTCGCTCGCCAGGATCAGCGCAACAGCCCCTTCGGCCGGCGAACAAAACATATATTTGTTAAGCGGGTCGCTGATCATCGGCGCGTTCATGATCGTTTCAAGATCAACTTCGCTCCGCCGCCATGCGTGATCGGTTTTGGCTCCGTTGCGAAATGCTTTTTCCGCAACCCGGCCCAATGTTTCGGTGCTGAGGTTATTTTCATGCAGATAGCGCATGATCTTTGCACCAAAGAACTGCGTAGTCAGCATATAGCCCGCTTCACCATACCAGTTAGGCAAGCCATATTCTGCCGGGTTGGCATTAAATGCGCCGCGCGGATGCTTGTCAAAACCGACGGCCATGCCAAGCTCATATTCACCCGACTTGATCGCGCTTGCCGCCGCGTTGAGCGCTGATCCGCCAGTCGCGCAGCCGTTAGACACGTTAATAAACTGGATGCCGGTAAGGCCAAGACGCGACACCATTGTATCTGCTGCGCCGGAAGCACTGGAGCCACCAAAAGCAAATTCGACATCAGCCCATTCAATACCGGTGTCGGCCAGCGCCTGCTTTACAGCAAAGACCCCCTGATCCATGCCGTCGCGGCCCTCGGTGCGACCAAAAGGGTGAATACCAGCGCCTACAATACATACGTCGCTCATCTCAATCTCTCCTCAAACAGCTTTCAAAACTTCAAACGGGCTTGAAAGCATGAATTATTTTTTGCTCATCATCGGGTGCATCCGGGTTTAGCGGGATGGCGACAAGCTCAACTTCCATGCCGATTTTCACATCTTCCGGTTCAACACCGGTCAGCCGGGATTCCACCATCGTCTGTCCGGGCAAAGAGACATAGGCCACCACATAGGGTTTGAAAGTCTCTGGCTCTGCAGGGCCGAGATAAGGAGGCTTTGGCGGGAAACGCTGAACGGTGTACGTCCAGACAGTGCCACGTGTCGCCAGTTCTATCGGCTCTATATTATCATTCGGTGTCAGGGGTAGCGGGAAGGATATATGGCCCGTCTGTTTGTTCCGCGCACCTAACAGGGCGGTCATACTCTCATCTGTAAACAGATTGTCTGCGATTGGCTGTGCGTTCATTCGCCATTTCCTTTTGATTTCACCAATATGAAGCCCTGACACTAAGCCAAAGCCAGTCTGTCACTAACTGCCAAAACGGCTAGTTAGATTTTTAATAGCCCGGATGCACGGCGAGCATTCCGCCATCGACAAGCAAGTCGCTTCCGGTGACGAAAGCCGCATCTTCGCTGGCAAGATAAAGTGCCGCACCTGCCATATCCTCGCCCTGCCCCATCCTGTTCAGCGGAGACATGGCCGCAACCCTGTCATATATATCAGGCACAACTTGCTTGGCCGCATCAATAATACCGGTATGGGTTCCGCCCGGCACGATATTATTGCAGCGAATGTTATAGCCCTGCTGCGCACAATGCACTGCTACGGACTTGGTTAGCATGCGCACCGCACTTTTTGAGGCAGTATAGGCAACATCACCGGGCAATGCTGTAAAGGCCGAGGTGGATGCGATATTGATAATCGAGCCTGAGGAACCGCCGGGATTTTGCTTCATAGCGCCAATTGCATTCTGGCAACCAAGCATGACGCCGGTAAGATTAATACCCAGCAAATGATGCCAGCTATCAAGATCAATCTCCTCGATCGACTTGGCAATCACAATCCCCGCATTGTTAATCAGGATATCAAGACGGCCAAATTCCGATTGCGCCTTGTCCATAACTGCCTGCCACCCTGATGCCTCGGCAACATTTTGCTCCATGAACAAAGCACCCGCTTCGTCGGCAACTTTGCGTCCCAGCTCTGTCTGAACATCAGTGGACAATATCTTTGCCCCCTCGGCAACGAAACGATGAACCATCGCAGCACCAATACCGCTTGCGCCGCCAGTGATGATGGCAGTTTTGCCTTGCAACCTCCCCGTCATGATTTTCTCCTCTCACCCTATCTAATTTGGGAGACGCTCTTGTAAATCGCGCCTCTATTATTTGCCTGATAACTTAAGAAAGGAAGCTGGATGCCAACGCCTGAACATATGACCGAGATAGTGAATCGCTATCTTGGCGCTATCAATGCCGGTAACATGGAGGCGGTGATGTCCATTTATGCGGACAATGCCAAAGTCGAGGATCCGGTTGGCACAGAGCCAAAGACAGGCGCAGACATATTGCCATTTTACCAGAGAGCCTTTGCAGGAGGCGCGAAAGTCGAGTTGACCGGACCACCACGGGTGAGCGCCCGCGCGGCAGCTTTTCCCTTTCATGCCGAAATCAAATCCGTCGACGGCGCGGTGACGCATATCGACGTCATCGACATTTTCGAATTCGACGATGACGGCAAGGTCGTGAAAATGACTGCCCATTTCGGGCCGGGTAACGTCACCCGCAGCGAAGGCTAATCGCTTAATCGCCAGCCGACCTAGTAGCCCGACCGTCTGGCCAGACGGTCGGCGTGAAATCCTGCATCGCCAAACATCTGCTGGACTACATGGACTCGCTTGAAATAAAGCCCGACATCATATTCGTCGGTTACGCCAATGCCGCCATGCATCTGGATTGCTTCTTTTGTAGACAGTTGCGCGGTATCACCGGCTTTAGCTTTCGCCATCGAACAGGTTGCAGATGCGCATTCGAAGTCATCATCCAGCAATTGCAATGATTTAAGAACAGCCGATTTGGTCATCTCGATCTCGGTCGCCAGATGCGCAGCGCGGTGCTGAAGTCCTTGAAATGAACCGATTTTCTGTCCAAATTGCTCGCGCTCTTTCAGATAGTCTACCGTAATGGCAAAAGCCTGCTGCGATGATCCGGCCATCTCCGCGCTCAATACCGCACGGCCTGCGGATAGAATCCCTTCCAGCGCAATATTGCCACCATCAATTTCGCCAAGAATATCTTCGCCCGTTACTTCAAGGCCATCCACCTTGATATCGGCCGCATTGCGGCTGTCGATCATGGGTGTATGCGTCCGTTCAATACCCGCTGCGTCGCCATTGACAAGAAACAACGTGATACCTGATGAGTCAGTTGCCTCGCCGGAGGTCCGCGCCGCAATGATAAGCTTATCCGCAACATTCCCGTCCGCTACAAATGTCTTTGAGCCAGACAGAATATAGCCGTTTCCATGCGGCTTTGCACAAAAGTCGATATGGTCCGGACGGTGGTGCGGCCCCTCGTCAACTGCTAGTGCAAACAGGGTAGAGCCATCGCAAATGGATCCCAGATATTGCTCTTTTTGTTTCGCGCTACCGAAACGCTGGATGGCGGTCGCGCCCAGAACGGAAGTCGAGAAAAATGGCGAAGCGGTCAGGTGGCGGCCCATTTGCTCGGCCAGAACGCCTGCACCTACATAACCGAAATTGCTACCGCCAAATTCTTCATCGACGATTATCCCGGCCCAACCCATTGCGGCCATTTCCTGCCAAAGACTGCGTGAAAAACCATCGGGATTTTTCGTGTCTCTCAATTCCCTGAGTGCGGCAACCGGAGCATTCTCGGTTAAAAATCCGCTGGCTGCATCCTGCAGCATTTCCTGTTCTTCTGTGAGAATAAGGGCCATGTCGTATTCGCCTAATTATGAGCCTGATGTATCGGGCTTAGTTGTCGGGCAGTTCCAAGACACGCTTGGAAATGATGTTAAGCTGAACTTCGGTCGTGCCGCCGAGGATCGAATAGGCACGGTTATAAAGCCAGGTATTGGCCAGGCTGTCCTGCTCAATCCCGTCGGTTCCGATTGTCGCGGCTTTTGTGCCTGCAATGTCCATCCGCAGTTCGCTGCCCTTTTTAGTGAGTTCGGACGCAGCATATTTCAGCATGGATGATTTTGCGCCAAGACCATTGCCCATATTGGCTTCATCGTTCATCCGCTCGACCGTCAATGTATAAGCCCAGTCATCAATTTCAGCCTGGGCAATTTTCTGCCGCAGCGCCGGATCATCCAGCCGCCCTGTGGCGTCCAGCCCGATTTTTTCTGCTGCATATTTGCCAAGATTTTCCGGCCCCTTAACCCCCCGCAGCGGAGACATGGTTCCAAGCATGCCGCGTTCGTGAACCAGCAGGTTCTTTGCGACATCCCAGCCCCGGTTTACTTCTCCGACAACTGATAAGTTGCCTTCTCCATAAGCCTTGGGAACTTTAACATTGTCGAGGAAGGTCTCGCAAAATGGCGAATGGCCTGAAATCAGGACGATCGGCTTTACGCTGATCCCCTCGCTCTCCATATCAATCAATATGAAGGTAATGCCCTTATGCTTGGGCGCGTCAAAATCCGTCCGCACCAGGCAGAATATCCAGTCGGAAATATCGGCATTAGACGTCCAGACTTTCTGCCCGTTGATCAGCCAGTGATCGCCTTTGTCTTCACATTTGGTCTTGAGCGACGCAAGATCCGAACCCGCGCCGGGCTCGGAATAGCCCTGGCACCAGCGGATTTCCCCGCGGGCAATAGCGGTAAGGTGCATCTGTTTCTGTTCGTGCGTGCCGAAAGCCAGCAGAGCAGGCCCAAGCATTGAGATACCGAAATTACTGAGCGGTTTACGCGCATTGATACGGCCAAGTTCTTCGGCAAGGATTTTCGCTTCATCAACAGTCAGCCCGGCACCGCCATATTCACGCGGCCAGGTCGGAACCGTATATCCTTTTGCAACGGCGGCATCGAACCAGCGCTTCTGTGCCTCGGACTGAAACTTCCATTGGCGTCCGCCCCAGCATTGATTCTCTGCGGTTATGTCGCCATCGCGCATTTCTTCCGGGCAGCTTTCGGCTAACCAGGCGCGGGTTTCGGTGCGAAATTTTTCCAGATCGCTCATATATTCCCTCTTGTCATAAAGCCATCTTATTGCAGACGGTGAAGGGCTGGCACTGCGCAAATAGTTAGCGTAACCAACGTGCCAGCCCGATAGCGTGCCTTGCAGCGCGCCCGATACGCGTCAGTCCAGCCGCAACAATTGCTTGCCGAAATTCTGCCCCGCAAACAAACGCCGCAAGGTATCGGGGATATTGTCGAAACCTTCCTGGATATCTTCCTTGAAGGTGATTTTGCCTTCCTTGATCCATTGACGCATCCGTTTCTTAGCTTCAGGAAACTCGCTGGCGTAATCGCTCATAATAAAGCCTGTCATCGTGCCGCGCTTGAAGATCAGATTGAAATAATTTTCCGGACCAGCAGGCATATCACCTTTCTCGTAGCGGGAGATTCCACCGCAAATCGCGATGCGTGCGTGCATGGCGATATGTGCCAAAGCATCGTTCAAGATCTTGCCGCCGACATTATCGTAAAAGACGTTAATCGACTGGTTGCAGAGTTCTTTCAGCTTTGCCCGAACATCCTCATTCTTATAGTCAATGGCATGGTCATAGCCGACATCCTGAATCAGCCAGTCACATTTTTCCTTACCGCCTGCGATGCCAATGGTCCGGCATCCGGCAATCTTGCCAATCTGGCCAACCATTGATCCTGTAGCACCGGCAGCTCCCGAAACCACCAATGTATCACCCGGTTGTGGACGTCCATGTTTCAATAGACCAAAATAGGCCGTCAACCCGGTTGTACCGAGCGCACCAAGATTAGCGGCTAGCAGGTCATCATCGGGAATCTTGTCCAATTCACTGCCCGGAAGCATCGCATAATCCTGCCAGCGCAGGCCGCCCATAACCTTATCACCAACGGAAAATTCGGGGTGACGAGACTCGACAACTGTACCGATACCGCTAGCCCGCATCACTTCACCAATTTCGGTAGGAGCAACGTAGCCGCCGATATTCTCCATCCAGCCTTTCTGTGCAGGATCGAAACCAAGAATCTCGTTCTTGACCAGCACATGACCTTCGGCAACTTCCGGAACCGGTGTAACGACCTTCTTGAAATCATCGTCCACAAGGCCGCGTCCTCTGGGGCGTCCATTAATCAGCCATTGTCTGTTCTCAGTCATCCTAAACCTCCAAATTTCGTAATATCTGTTCTGATAGACCGAAGCTTAGCGAACGGATAACTGCCAGCTTTGATAGCTTTACGGTTTGTTGCATCGGGGCGGGATAGCTCTTAAGGGCCGTTAACTATTACATGGATTCACAGTGGGATGGCCTAATTGCGCCGAAATTCTGCTATATTGTAGCCTTCTGGATCATTGCGGTGAGGCATATTGCAAAACCAGAATATCCGGAAATGCAGGAGCCATTTTCCTGTGATACTCCCTATAACAATAGTGGCAGGTGGTCTGCCCTGCGCTATTTAGGAATATATAGAATACACCTATCCTGATAGATGTCAGGTTGTGAATGTTTACCAAAATGGGAGTGAAGCCTTGAGCGATACACAAATGGCAGACAAAGATGTCCTGATAGACATATTTACCCGCGCGGACCTGATCATGCAGTCGGATATCCGCTTTCGTAAAATGATTA
>JADMKQ010000027.1 GCA_015478735.1 Sphingorhabdus sp.
CCCACGCTCATGCCGACCATCTGTCGGCCGCGCCCTATCTTCAAGAGAAGCTAGGCGGCACGCTGGCCATCGGACGCCATATCCTCACGGTGCAGGACGTGTTCGGCAAAATCTTTAACGAAGGCACGCGCTTTGCTCGCGACGGATCGCAATTTGATAAGCTGTTCGACGATGGTGACCGCTTCAAAGTCGGCTCGATCGAAGCAATTGCGCTGCATGTGCCCGGACACACGCCCGCTGATCTGGCCTATGTAATCGGCGACGCGGCGTTTATCGGTGACACGTTGTTCATGCCTGATTACGGGACCGCACGCGCGGACTTCCCCGGCGGCGATGCGCGCACGCTCTTTCGTTCCATCCGGCGTCTGCTCTCGCTCCCTGAACAGACGAGCCTGCATCTTTGCCACGATTATAAAGCTCCGGGCCGTGATACTTATGCCTGGGAAACGACGGTTGGCGAAGAGCGCGAGCATAACGTCCACGTTCACGACGGGGTAAGCGAAGACGAGTTCGTTGCTATGCGCGAAGAACGCGATGCGACGCTCGGTATGCCGCGGCTGATCCTGCCCTCTATTCAGGTCAACATGCGCGGCGGTCACATGCCGGAGCCGGAAGAAAACGGCACCACCTATCTGAAACTTCCGGTCAACAAGCTTTAGCGCCAGATGCTCGAACCCTTCCAGTATCTGCTTGGCGCCGGATCGGGTTCGCTCGTCGGCTTCACGCTTGGCCTTGTAGGCGGCGGCGGGTCAATTCTCGCGGTCCCACTGATGGTATATCTCGTCGGGGTCGCGTCGCCGCATGTCGCGATTGGCACCAGCGCGCTTGCCGTCGCGGTCAATGCGGGGGTCAATCTTATTCCCCACGCCCGTCAGCGCACGATCAAGTGGCGCTGTGCGGGCATGTTTGCAGCCGCAGGCGTTTTGGGCGCCTATGCTGGCTCGACATTGGGCAAGGCGTTTGACGGGCAGAAGCTGCTTTTTCTGTTCGCTCTGCTGATGCTCGTCGTTGGCGCGTTGATGCTGAGAAGCCGCGGCGATCCCGGCAATCCCGATGTCCAGTGCCGCCGGGAAAATGCGCCAAAGGTGTTCGGCTATGGCGGTGCCACTGGCCTGTTCTCCGGCTTCTTCGGCATCGGCGGCGGCTTTTTGATCGTGCCCGGCCTGATGGCCTCGACGGGGATGCCGATGCGAAATGCGGTCGGGTCTTCACTGGTTGCTGTTGCGGCTTTCGGCCTTACGGCTGCGCTGAACTATGCATCTTCCGGACTGATTGACTGGCTGCTCGCCGCAGCATTTATCGGCGGAGGGGTGATCGGCGGGATTGTCGGCGCAGCGCTGTCGCAGCGGCTCGCGGATAAGAAGGGCGTGCTCAACACGGTCTTCGCCGTCCTTATTTTCGTGGTCGCCGCTTACATGCTATGGCAAAGTGCGGCTGCAATCTTGAACTAATCGATAATGATAACGGGAGAATGCTGATGGGCGATTCTGGCGATAAACAGGAAGGGCTGGCCGCGCATGACTGGGCAGGCGAGGCGGGCACGCGCTGGCTCTCGCAACTCGACCGTTTTGAAAGCATGATCGAGCCGATTGGCAAGGCGCTGCTGGAGCAGGCAGCTTATAAAACAAGCGAAACGGTGGTCGATGTCGGCTGCGGCGGAGGCTGGACGACAAGGCAGATCGCCGACATGGTCGGAAAGACCGGATTTGCGCTCGGCCTTGATATTTCCCCTGATCTTGTGGCGACTGCCAGAGATCGTGCAACGCGCGCGGGGCTTACCAATATCCGCTTCGAGCAAGGCGATGCCGCGATGGCCATGCCTGCCGATGCGCCATTCGACCGGCTGTTCTCGCGCTTCGGCTTGATGTTTTTCCCTCAGCCCTATCCCGCCTTTGCCAATCTGCGCCGGATGCTCCGCAAGGGCGGGCGGATCGACATTGCTTTATGGGGGCCGATTGCAAAAAACCCGTGGCAGCGCACGATAATGCGGATCATCAAGGAACATATCGACGTGCCCAAGCCTGTGCCGCGCGCGCCGGGACCATTTGCGATGAGCGAACAGGAATATGTGATCGACCTTCTGCAATGCGCCGGTTTCTCCGACATTAAGTTCAACGAATGGATTGGCGATCAGCACATGGGCGGCCCCGGTAGCGATCCCGAAAGCGCGGCCAGTTTCGCGCTTAATGGAATGCATATCAGTGAGCTTGTCCGGCCGGGCGGCGACGAAATACGCACTACTATTCACCGGAGACTTGTCGAGCTTTACAAAAGTAATTGCGATGATGACGGCGTTCGCATGGGCGCAATGGCATGGCTAGTCAGCGCCAGGGCTTAATCCGCATTTGAGGTGTCAGTGAAAACTGAATGGTATCGTGAAGGTCAAACGTTCGTCTTCTACATCTGCGGGAGGAGCGGGAAAGGGGCTGGCATTGCGAACCGTGCGGAGCGCCAGCCGATCAAGCGCGGCATTTCCGCTGGTTGCTGCAAGTTCCGCGGAAACCAGTTCACCGCCGCGACCAATAATAAAGCGCACCATCGCAGTGCCTGAAATATGCACGCCAACGGGCTTGCGCGCCGCAATCCGCGCCCAGAGTCTGTTCTGATAAGCAGCCAGCGCGCTTGCTTTCTTGTCATCGGTAACCTTCGGCGGAGCGGGAACAGATGGTTCCGGTGATGGCCTTGCTTGAGATTGCAATGAAGGGGCTGGCAAGATTGCCTTTGGTGCCGGTATGGTTAGCGACTGGGGCAAAGATTGGGGCAGGGGCCGCGTTTGCGCTTTGCTTGGCGCTTGCTCTTTAATGACGGGCTTCTTTTCCTGCGCGGCTTGAGGAGATTCTAACACCCTATCGACAGGGACCGCTGGCGAGGGCGTTAACAGTTTCAAACTGCTCGTTTCATATTGCGGCACGGATTGCACCAATGCCGACAGATTGGCATCGATAGCGACCAGCATCAGCAGGCAGCAAGTCGCAGCCGACAGACCCGAAATCCAGCGTCGCGGCCAGGCGGGGGACTGGCCATAGCCCGCCCCCCGCTCTTGCCTCTGGAGTGTTATGCCCGAGCGCATTGTGTCAGAATGACAGCGTGACACCGGCATTGATCGAGCGCCCGCGGCCCGGAACCGGCCGCAAATCCCCGGTTGCCTTCAGATCGCCGAGCGACATTCCGCCAAGCGGTGCATAATAAGCCTTGTCGAACAGATTGCTCGCGCCAAGCGTCATCCGCACTTTATTGATCCTATATGCAAACAGCACGTCAAGCAGCGCATAGCTTCCGGTTTTCGGTTCATTGCGGGTCGGATCAACGCGGTCTTTCTCGCTGACAACGGTCAGGTCAATCCGGGTTTCAAGGCCGCCGATCTTATGCTCCAGCCCCAGCGCGGCATTGAATGGCATCTGGTGATAGAGCGGTCCCTTGTCCGTCAGGTTCTGCCCGTGCAGCCAGCTTGCGCGCGCAGTCAGACGTGCGCTGCCTGCCGAGGGCGATGACCAGAGCGGCATGGCACCAGAAAGATCGATGCCATAAAATTCCGCATTCTGGTTGACGAACTGCAACTGGTCGAACGGTGTCGGGTCGCCCATCATATCGGTGAAATCCGCCAGCTTCACGGCGTCGATATAATCATCAACACGCGTGTAATAAGGCGCGATTTTCAGCAGCCAGCCATTCTGTCCGCCGCCATGAATCGACAGCGCGGCGCTGAGCGTGTCCGCCTTTTCCGGACGCAGCGCGAGGTTGCCGACATAGCCATTGCCATCGCCGAACCACCCGATCATGCGGCTCGCCATAGCGCCGCGGCCCCAGCTATAACGCTCGTAAATATTGGGCGAGCGCACTTTGCGGGCATAGCCCCACTCGACCTCCGCGTGGCTGGATAAGGCGTAGCGGGCAAGCAGGGACCCGCTCCAGTTGCTGTCGCGGTGCGCGCGGTCGGCTTCATTGAACTCAGCCGCTGCCATGACATCGGGCATCTGCATCATGCCGGTGCCATAGGGCGAGACGGTCCCGGTGTTCATCCACACCTGATCGTTGCGGATACCGGCAATGACGGTAAGGCCGCGATCCCAGCTTTTTTCCCACTCGATAAACGTGCCAAGGCGGTCACGTTTCGCTCCGTTGACGTTGATGAAACTGCCCGGCCCCATCATCATGCTACCCTCGACAGGCGGCCAGTAATCATTGAGCCATTGGTGCTGGAATTCGTTGCCAACGCGTAGCGTGCCCGCATTGCCAAGCAATATGTCAGCCTGCACCGCATAGCCTGCGCTATGGACCTCTGTATTCATCGGCATCCCGCCGGTGCTGGTTCCGCCCTTGTCGTCCAGGAAGTTCATGACGTGGTCCGTATCGCGCCAGTTGGCCCGCACATCGAGATTGCCCCAGTCGAAAATGCCCGCATAATGCCCGTTCAGGAACCATGATGTGTTGGACGTCATGTCCATATATTGATTGGGAAAGCCTTCGTATGGCGCGGAATGAAAACCGCCTTTCAGCTCCAGAAGGCCGCTGTCTAACTGGGTAGCGAGGTTAAAGCTGTGGTCGGTCTTGGCATATTCACTAGACCGCACAATGCCTAGCGCTCCGCCCCCTTCAAAATTATCAGCCTGCGTATAGGAACCATTATAGGTCAGGCTGAGCTTGTCGCTTGCTGCGGTCATCGACAGCGAACCCCCGAAGCCGTCGCCGTTGCTGCGATAAAAGGCGGAGACTTCGCCGGTCAGTAGCGTTTCGCCCTGTTCCGCAAAGCGCGGGGCGGCACTCTCGACGCGGATGATGCCCCCGATGCTGTCGCCGCCATAGCTGACGGGTGAAACCCCTGTAATGACGTCGATCGACCCGATAGTTTGCGGATCGGTATAGGAGAGCGGCGGGTTCATGTCATTTGGACAGGCCGAGGCAATGGACACGCCATCGACGAGAACGGTCAATCGCTGGGATTCCAGACCGCGTATGACCGGCAGGGTTGAAAAACCACCCGCACCAAAACCGCTCACACCCGGAACGCTTTGCAGGATCGCCGCCGTGTCGCTTGAACTGGTCTGATGGTCCCGTAGCAGGGAAGCAGAAATCCGTTCGCCCGACATGGTCGAGGTTTCCCCGCCTGCTGATTCCACGTCAATTTCTGGAAGCGCGATCTGGTCCTGTGCGTAGGCAGGGGAGATGGGATTGAACGCCAGTGCAACTGCAAAGGCGGAAAGAGAAAAGCCGCTGGTGAGGCGCGCTATGGATCGAGAGTTATTTTCGCTAGCACCGGATGTGGCGCGCATAGCGGGAGCCGCGCAGGGCGCAGCATAAGGCATATATATCATGTCGGAAATCCTGATTCAAATGACGCCCTAAGGGGCGCATGTAACGTGAAAAGTCGGTTGAATCAGGCGGAAGGGGGACCGATGGCTGGCGGACGCAGATAGACCCTGCGCCAAAGGATTATCTGGGACTGGAAGCGGATGCCGCCAGCGATGACAAACGCAATCGCAATGGTAAGCAGAACCGGATCGACAGCCGCCAGTGACGGCGATGACAGGCCGGCAAATGCACAAGGCATTTCCGATTGATCATGATCGCTATTGTCCGTTTGACCCGGCACTTTCATCGCGATGGTTTGCGCGCCTTGCCCTGTGCAGAGCTGGACAAAGATAATATCGTTAGAAACAACCGGCATGAAGCCCGCAGGCATGACTGCCTTGACCAGTAAGGCTGCTCCGAAAAGCATCGCGCATAGCCAATAGTGCCGGGCAAGAAATTTGCGGGTGTGAGTCACGCCGCGCCGTCTATGCCCGGATTGCCATACTGTCAATAATGCCGCGCCCCCAAAGGCGGGTGTCACTCGTGCGTGACGTTCGCCAAACGGGGGCAGCGGAAGCTATTCGGTGGTTTTACCGTCGAAATGCTCTTCATGTGCATCGGCATCCGCTTTGGTCTTGTGAACCGTGCCGTCAACATGTTCGGGCGGACCATAGATGGTATAGAGCCGGAGCGGTTCGCTGCCGGTTGACTTGACATTATGCAGGGCACCTTGCGGAACGACGATACCATCATCGGCTTTCACCTTGTTGCATGCGCCGTCGATCCAGACTTCGCCTTCACCGGCTTCGATACGAAAGAACTGGTCACGGTCAGGATGCACTTCCTCACCGATTTCATCGCCGGGATTGATCGCCATCAGCACAAGCTGGAGATTATGTCCGGTATAAAGAACACGGCGAAAGTCGCCATTCTCTTCGGTCAGTTGCTCAATATTACCAACAAATCCCTTCATTGATCTTTCTCCTTTGATTTGTGTGATTGACCCGCCTTCGGGGTCCGCTTTGCCCAATGTCCAGCAAGGAACATCGCTTGCCGGGAAGGATTCCTGGCCTGCCTCATCAATGATGTCGAGTGATGATTCTACTCCGTCGTCACTCCCTGACTGGCGGTCAGGTTCTGGTTTCTGTTCGTCATGCGTCATCCGTAACTCCTTTCAGAATATTTACGGCTCGCTGCTCATACGTTCTATCGCGAGTGCAGTTCCTGAAGATGCCCGAAATAGTGATCGCCAGTCTGCTCCTTAGGAAAATCTATATCTTCTAATAGCGTAGCGGGCAAACGAAATGTCCTTTTGCTTCGCCTCAGCCGGGGAGCTTACCCCTTGCGCTCCTTGTTCGCAGCTTCGCGGAATCGCTCTAATATCCAGGCGGCGGCGGGGCCGGGTGGTGTGTCGGTGCGGTATATTCCGGAGAGGCGGTAATCGCCTCCGATATCGTCGGGCATGGCCAGTTTGACCAGTTGGCCAGCGGCAAGCTCGCCTTCGATCATCGGCTTTGGCATATTGCCCCAGCCTATGCCCTCTTTCAGCAGCGCCAGCTTTGCGCCGAGGTCTGCCAGCCGCCATTTGCGGGAGCTTATCACGCCGAACTCGCGGCCCTCGGTCAGCGGGGAGCGGTCGGTCAGCACGAGCTGTATATGATCGCGGCCCATGCCCGGTTTCAAGGGTTGTGCCTTGGCCAGCGGGTGATCCGGCGAGGCGACGGCAATCAGGGGAACCGATCCGATGACTGTGCTGTCGATGTCGGGCATCTCCGCGCTTAGCGGGCCGCTGATACCGATCACGGCCTTTTGCTCCAGCACCAGCGCTGTTACCGCGCCAAGGGCCTCGACATGAAGGTTCAGTTCGACGGTCGGGAACTCGCAGTGAAAGGCGCGCAACGTCTCCGCGAACCATGCTGAGGGCATCAT